>NZ_JAMYNR010000020.1:0-104413 GCF_040319155.1 Mesorhizobium sp. M0954
CCTCCCCTTCCAGGACTTCGCTGTTTTTCTCTTCCCCCCCACCCCCCCCCGCACTGGGTTTTGCGACCCCCCGCCTCCCCCCACCCGCCGCGGCGCCCCCCCCCCCCCCCCCCACCAGGCTTGGGAGGCTTAGCGAGCCGCGGTCCAGCCCTTGTAATCCTTCAAATTGTCGGCCGTGATCAGCTTCGGGTCGAGCAGCACCGTCGGCTCGGCCGGCTTCTTGCCGGCAAGCAGGTCAGCCGCCATCGTCAGCGACTGGCCGGCCATCACATAGGGATCCTGCGAGGCCGAGGCCTTGATCATCGACGTGCCGGAGGCGAGTTCCTTCTCGATATCGGGTGCACCGTCGACCGCGGTGAAGATGAACTCCGAGCGGTTGAGCTGCTTGGCCGCAAGCTGGGCGCCGATCGCCGTCGGATCGTTGATCGCGAAGACCGCGTCGATCTTGTCGAAACGCGTCAGCAGCGACTGGAACACTTTCAGGCCGCCGTCACGCGAGCCTTCGGCGTTCTGGTCGTCGGAAAGGATCTTGATGTCGGGGTGCTTTGCCAGCACGTCCTTGCAGCCCTTGACCCGCTCCAGGATCGACGACGAGGCCGGGCCATTGAGGATGACATAGTCGCCCTTGCCGCCGGTATTATCGACCAGATACT
The DNA here is from genome assembly GCF_040319155.1 of Mesorhizobium sp. M0954. Taxonomy (NCBI): domain Bacteria; kingdom Pseudomonadati; phylum Pseudomonadota; class Alphaproteobacteria; order Hyphomicrobiales; family Phyllobacteriaceae; genus Mesorhizobium; species Mesorhizobium sp. M0954. The sequence goes on from NZ_JAMYNR010000020.1 coordinate 654, forward strand.
GGCAGGCCTCTTCGCCGGCCTTGACGTTGTTGGTCATCACGGTGACGTCGGCGCCGGGCGCCGAAACGTCGAAAGCGGCAACGACGATGCCGGCCGCCTGCGCCTTCTTCACCGCCGGCGCGATCGCCTTGGCATCGACTGCGTTGAGCATGATGACGTCGACACCGGCAGCGATGAAGGAATCGACCTGCGATACCTGCTTGTTGAGATCGTAGTCGGCCGATACCGAGGTCACCTGCACATTCGGGTTGATCTTCTTGGCCGCGTCCTCGATGCCCTTGATGGTGGCGACGAAGAACGGGTTGCCGAGCAGTCCGACCGAGATGCCGACCTTGTTCAGATCCTTTGCCGATGCCGGCGCGATGACGGCGGCCGCAAGGGCGACGCCGCAGAGCAGTTTAGCGATGGTCTTCATTGTTTTATTTTCCTCCTGATGCCCCGCGCCTCTCACGGTGCGTTACACATGAAACCGGCTCGTTGGATGCCGGCGACTAAGGGCCATCACGTTCTTGCTCCTGCCTGGAGCCGGTAACGGTCGAGGGCGACCGCCACGATGATGACCAATCCCTTGATGATGTACTGCCAGATGTCCGAAACACCGGCGAGGATGAGCCCGTTGGACAGCACGGCGATGATCAGGCCGCCGATCAGCGTGCCCCAGATCGAGCCGACACCGCCGACGAAACTGGTGCCGCCGAGGATGACTGCGGCAATGGCGTCGAGTTCGTAGGACTGGCCGAGCTGAAGCCCGTTGGCGGCATAGAGCCGGGCCGCCGACATGGCGCCGCCAAGGCCGGCCAGAAGGCCGGAAACGCCGTAGACGAAGAGCAGCACCAGCGGCACCTTGATGCCGGTCAGCCTGGCGGCCTCGGCGTTGCCGCCGACGGCGTAGATCCAGGTGCCGAGCACGGTGCGCTTGAGCACCAGCCAGGACAGGACGACGACCGCCAGCGCGATGATTACCAGCCACGGAATGCCGAACAGCGAACCGTTGCCGATGAAGTCGAACGGCAGGTCCGCGTTGAACACCGTCGTGTCCTGGCCGAGCAGGCGGGCGACGCCGCGCACGGCGGTCAGCGATCCCAGCGTGACGATGAAGGGCGGCAGCTTGATATAGGCGATCAGCAGCCCGTTGATGACGCCGAAACCGAGCCCGACGAGAATGGCCGCGGGCACCCCCAGCAGTCCCCAATCGGGCACCAGCGACACCATCACTGCCACCATCGCCGAGGCGGCAAGGATCGAGCCGACGGACAGGTCGATGCCGCCGGTCAGGATGACGAAGGTCATACCGGCGGCCAGCACGATGTTGATCGACGATTGCTGCATGACGATCAGCAGATTGGTCTGGGTGAAAAAGCGCGGATTGATGAACTGGAAGCCGACCGCCAGCAGGATCAGGATCGGCAGCATGCCGAGTGCGGCAATGGCGGTACGCCACCTCGTGCTCCTGCCGACCGCCCGGTCGTCCGCTTTCATCGTGTCGGCCACCTTGTCGGTCATCGCTGAGCCGCTCCCGTTGCAAGTTCCATGATCGCTTCCTGCCGCAGCGGCTCGCCCTCCGACGCCGTCACCTCGCCGGCAATGGTGCCGTCGCGCATCACCAGCACGCGGTCGGCGATGCCGATCACCTCCGGCAGTTCGCTGGAGATCATCAGGATGGCGATGCCTTTCTTGGCCAGGTTGTCGATCAGCCGATAGATTTCCGACTTGGCCCCGACATCGACGCCGCGGGTCGGCTCATCGAGGATGACGACCTGCGGCTCGGTTTCCAGCAGGCGGGCGAGCAGCACCTTCTGCTGGTTGCCGCCCGACAGCGAGCCGGCATTGGCCTGCACCGAGCTGGTGCGGATGGTGAGGTCTGACACCGCCTTGGCGGCGCGCTTTTCGGCAGCCGTGAAGTCGCGCAAACCGCCGGCCTTCGCGTCCTTTGCCAGCACGCCCATGCTGATATTGTCGGAGATCGACATGTCGAGAAACAGGCCAAGTTGCTTGCGGTCCTCGGTCAGGTAGGCGATGCCGGCATCGAGCGCCTCGCTCGGCGAACCGATGGATATCGGTTTGCCGCCGAGCTCCAGCGTGCCTGATGTGTGCCTGTCGGCGCCGAAGATCAGCCGTGCCAGTTCGGTGCGGCCCGAGCCGACCAGGCCGGCCAGTGCCAGCACCTCGCCCTTGTGGAGGTCGAAGGAACAATTCTTTATGAGATTGCCGTCCGACATGCCGCGCACCGACAGCGCGATGGCGCGCTTGCTGTCCGGCGGACGGTGATCCTTCTTGTAGAACGTCGACAGATCGCGCCCGACCATCATCGATACCAGGCGCGAGGCGTTCAGGTCGGCGCGGTCGAGCGTGCCGACATAGCCGCTGTCGCGTAGCACGCTGACGCGGTCGGCGAGCTGGTAGACCTCTTCCATGCGGTGGCTGATGTAGATGATGGCGATGCCTTGCGACTTCAGCGTCGCGATCACCTCGAACAGCCGGTCGGTCTCACGCGAGGTCAGCGACGTGGTCGGCTCGTCCATGACGATGATGCGCGCATTGGTCGACAGCGCGCGGGCGATTTCCACCAGCTGTCGCTCGCCGAGCGACAGGCTTGCGACCGGAGTGCGCGCCGAGAAGGTCACGCCGAGCCGCGCGATGATCTCGCTGGCGCGCCGATTGCACTGCTCGCGGTCGACAACGCCGAACCGTCGCGGCTCGTTGCCGAGAAAAATGTTCTGCGCTACCGACAGATTAGGCGCCAGCGACAGCTCCTGATAGATGACCGCAATGCCGGCGGCGCGCGCCTTGATCGGGTCGCCCGTCGCGGCCGGCACGCCGTCGATCAGGATTTCGCCGCCGGGGTCCGGCCGATAGGCGCCGGACAGCACCTTCATCAGCGTCGACTTGCCGGCACCGTTTTCGCCCATCAGCGCGTGCAGCTCGCCGGCGTGAACGGCCAGCGACACATCGTGCAAGGCGCGGATCGCAGCGAACGTCTTGGAGATGTGGCGCATCTCCAGCACCGGCTGGCGCACCGTCTCGATCCGGGCGGCGGCGCTCATCGCGCACCTCCTGCAGCTGCGCTGGCCACAGCCCGGTCGGCGGCAAGGCCGCGCCAGTCGTTGCGATAGCCGGCAAGGCCGCTGAAACTTGCCGCATGCACCGCCTCCGGCGCTTCGGTGGCAAACTCGCGTCCGACGCTTTCGAAGGCAAGTGCGGCAGCACCGGTGGCGCTGCCCTCCAGCGTTGCGCCCTGCAGGAAAGCCTGCCCGGGCCGCAACTGCGCCAGCAACGCGGCAAGCAGGCCGCCATTGTTCAGGCCGCCGTCGACGATCACTGTGTTGTCCGAATGGATCAACTCGAGGCACAGATCGACCATCAGCGCGACATAGAGCAGCGCCATGGCCGCGCGTTCCTCGGCATTGGGCGTACGCCCGACCAGTTCGCCGCGGCGGTGCGGCATCGGGCCGCCGGGGGCGAAGCTCGGCAGCGCCATAATGCCGGCGTCGATCACCCGTTGTATCGATGACGGCGCGATTGCGCCCTGCCAGCCAGCGCTGATCGTGGCGAATTCGCGCCCACCCATGAAGCGGACGGTTGGCACCGGGCCGCCATCGACATCGACATTGACCAGCATGTCGCGCTCGCCGTCGAGTGCGTCGAGCGGGCAGTCGGGATTGAGGACGACCACCCAGGTGCCGGTCGAGACCACGGTCACCGGCCCGAGCTGCTGCCGGCGGTAGGCATGGAGCGCGGCATTGCTGTCGTGGACGCCATTATGGATGGCGACAGGCTTCGCGGCCTGGCCGAAGCGCTGCTCGCCGATCACCGCGCCGGCACGCTCGAAGGCGGGCATCTGGCCGCGCCAGCCCTCGGCATCGACTAGCGAGCTGAAATCGCGTTTGCGCGGCGCCCATAAATGCGAGTGGCAGCCAAGATACGACACTTCCGATACCGGCCGGCCGCCAAACCGCCAGCTCCAATATTGGGGGTAGCCGAGGATCGATTTCGCTGCGGCGAAGGCACCGGGCTCCACCTCGTTCAGCCACAACATGTGGCGGCCGTAGTTGAAGCCAAGCGGCAGGCGCGGCGAAAAGGTCTCGGCAAAATCCGGAATGCGGCGGTCGATCTGCGCGGCGATTTCAGCTGGCGGTTCCTGCTCGTAATCGAGGATCGGATGCGTCAGCGCGGCTTCGTCGACCAACGCGAAGGTACAGCCATGGCCGGATACCATCAGCCCTTCCACGCCATGCGTGTCGACTGCAGCATCGATGGCGCGAGCCGCCCAGTCGTGCAGCGCTGGCTCGTCGAGCACGCTGAAGCCGCCTTTGCGGATCCAGCTCGGCTGGCTGCGGCGCTCGTCGAGGATCTGTCCGTCCTGGCCGAAGACGAACAGCTTCGAATTGGTCTTGCCGAAATCGAGGACGGCGATGTTCACTGGGCGCCTCCCGAGGAAGCCGCGATCCGCACCATGACGCCGGCATCTTCGAGCATGCGGGCATCTGTCTCGGACAGGCCGTCATCGGTGACCAGCGTGCCGATCCGCGACAGCGGCAGTGCCACATTGCGCGCGTGGATCGACAATTTTCGGCTGTCGGCCAGCACGACGATCTGGTCGGCGCAGAGGCTGAGCTCGACGATCGAGCGGACCAGCAGCGGGTGCGATTCCAGAAGGCCTTCCTGGCCGATGCCTTGCGCGCCGAGAAAGAACTTCGAGGCGTAGAACGGCACCGTCTGCGTCAGCGAATGGATGATGCCCGGCTCGCGGTGCAGTTCGCCGCCGGCGACGGTGAGGCTGCAATGGCCGTGGTCGCTGAGATAGGCCGCGAGCGGCATCGAGTTGGTGTAGAGCCGGATGTTGCGGTCGGCGAGCTTGACGCCGAGATGGAAGCAGGTCGAACCGCCATGCACGATGACCGCGTCGCCGTCGCGCACCATGGTGGCGGCGAGAGCGGCGATCTGCCGCTTGGCCTCGACGGCGAGGTCGCGGTTCTCGTCATAGGGCCTGGCATAGGCGACGCCGGCTTGCGAAGCGCCATCGAGCGCCGAGATGCCGCCATAGACCTTGCGCGCTTCGCCGGCCTCGTCGATCTTGTCGATGTCGCGCCGCACCGTCGCCGCCGATACGCCAAGCCGCTCCTGCAGCTCGCGCACCGATGCGAAAGGCCGGTCCCGCAAAAGCTCGACAATCTGACGCTGGCGGCCGGAGTCGCTCAACCCTTACCTCCCAATGCGCTTGCCTCCCAAGCATTTTGCACGGCATTGCCGTTTTGCATGGCAATTGGTGCAACTTACTCAACGGCCCTCGGATTGCAAGCCTGATTTGACGCGATAACATCACTGTTGACGTAACTTACTCGCATCTGCGATACCAGCATGGATCTTCGTCCCGGCACCGGGACGTCCAAAGCCGTGGCCACGCGGCCGGATTGTAGAGGAATTTCGATGACGATCACTGCGGATGCGCAGGAACTGGCAGCGCTGCGGTCGCTTTCGGCCGCCATCGGCAGCGACCCGCATCTGACCCAGGCCGCCGGCGGCAACACCTCGCTGAAAGCCGGCGACACGCTCTGGATCAAGGCCTCCGGCACCTGGCTGAAGGACGCGCTCATCGCCGACATCATGGTGCCGGTCGGCATCCCGCCATTGCTCGACGCCATCGAACGGCGCGAGCCGGCCGCCGAACAGCCGCAGGCCTTCACTGTCGACGCCCTCAACGCGCGCGGCTTGCGCCCGTCGATCGAGACCACCGTGCATGCGCTGATGCCGCAGCGCATCGTTCTGCATGTTCACTGCGTCGAGACCATTTCGCTGGCCGTGCAGGCCGACTGCGAGGCCGAGGCCGCCAGGCGGCTCAACGGCCATCAATGGGCGTATATTCCCTATCGCCGGCCGGGACTGCCGCTCGCGCAGGGTATCGCCGAGCGCCTTCGGCCAGGCGTGGATATCCTGATCCTCGGCAATCACGGCCTGGTCGTTGCAGCCGAGACCGTCGCCGCGGCCGACATGCTGCTGCGGCGCGTGACACGACTGTTGGCGCGGCCGCCGCGCCAGGTGGCGGAACCGGACATCGCGGCATTGACGGCGCGCGCCGGCGACAGCGACTACAGATTGCCGGCGGACGTTGAGGCGCATGCGGTGGCGATCGACCCTGAAAGCTGCCGCATGGCTTCGGGTGGCAGCCTCTACCCCGACCACGTCATCTTTCTCGGCGAAGGCTCGGTCGTGGCGAGACCGGACGAGGGTGTGAAGCGCGTCATCGAGCGCTGCGGCGCCGCACCCGTGGCGATCCTGTTTCCTGGACTCGGCGTGTTGATGCGCGGCGACGCCGGCGCCGGTGCCGACGCCATGCAGCGCTGCCTTTCCGACGTGACGGCGCGGATCGATGTCTCGGCGAAGCTGAATTATCTGACAGCGGCGGAGAATGACGAGCTGATCAACTGGGACGCCGAAAAATATCGCCAGAAACTCAATGCCGGAGGCAGCTGACATGTCGCGTTCGTCTGGCCCGCTTGCCATCGGCATCGACATCGGCACATCCGGCGCGCGCGCCGTCGCCATGCGTCCGGACTTTTCCGTTGCCGCGCATTCCGCTATTGCCCTCGAGCGATTTGGGCCGAACGGCCGTGACCCCGCAATATGGTGGGAGGCGGTCGGCGCGACTTTGGCGGAACTGGTCAAATGTATCGATCGCGCGGCAGTGCGCTCGATCGCCGTCGACGGTACGTCGGGCACGCTGCTGCCGGTCGACGGCGCCGGGCGGCCGCTGGCCGAACCGCTGATGTACAACGACAAGGTCGCTGACGACACTATTCTGACAGCAATAGCCGGCGCGGCACCGGCAACGAGCGCTGCACTCGGGGCAACCTCCGGTCTCGCCAAGGCGCTGTCTTTCCAGCACCTGCCCGGCGTCGCCACTGTGCTGCACCAGGCAGACTGGATCGCCGGACAGTTTTCCGGCCATTTCGATGTCAGCGACGAGAACAACGCCCTGAAGACCGGCTACGACGTCGAGGCCCGGCGCTGGCCGGACTGGATCGCGGCGACCGGCGTGCGCATGGAATTCCTGCCCCGCGTCGTGCGGCCGGGCGATGTCACGGACACGCTCACCGCCAGCGCTGCGAAAATGTTCGGCCTGCCGCGCGACGTGGTTGTCGTTGCCGGCACGACGGATGGTTGCGCCTCATTCCTGGCGACCGGTGCCAGTGCCGCGGGCGACGGCGTTACCGCGCTCGGCTCGTCGCTGACCATCAAGATTCTCTGCGACCGGCCGATCTCGGCGCCGCAATTCGGCATTTACAGCCATCGGCTGGGTGACACCTACCTGGCGGGCGGCGCCTCGAACTCCGGCGGCAAGGTGCTGGCCCAGCATTTCCCCGTCGCCCGCATTGTCGAACTCAGCAAAAAAATCGACCCGGCGACGAAGACCGGCCTCGATTATTACCCGCTGCCGGCGCCGGGCGAACGCTTCCCCATAGCCGATCCGGCGCTGCCGCCGCGCCTCGAGCCGCGGCCCGCCGACGACGCCGACTATCTGAAAGCGATGTTCGAGGGTATTGCGGCGATCGAAGCGCTCGGCTATCGCCGGCTTGCCGAACTCGGCGCCCCCCGGCTGACATCGGTCAGGAGCGTCGGCGGCGGTGCGGCCAATCCGGCCTGGACAGCGATCCGGCAGCGCAAGCTTGGCGTCGCTCTCGTGCCGGCTCTTTCGGAGGAGGCCGCTGCCGGCACGGCGCGGCTGGCGCTGATGGGCGCAAGCGCAGCGGGGCTTTTATGACGGACAAGGCAATTCAACACCTCGACGGCATCGCCGCGCTGACCGACCGCTATCAGGTGTTCCTGCTCGACCAATTTGGTGTGCTGCACGACGGCACCAGCGCCTATCCAGGTGCTGTCGAAGCGTTGTCGGCACTCAAGCGCGCCGGCAAGACCATCGTACTGATCTCGAATTCCGGCAAGCGGGCGCAACCCAATGAGCGCCGCCTGCTGAAGCTCGGCTTCGAACCGGGAAGCTGGGATCACTTTGTCTCCTCCGGCGAGGTGGCGTGGCGCTCCTTCCACCAAATGGCAGCCTCCGGAGCCCTGCGCCCGCAGACAAAATGCCTGCTGATCCGCCGCGACAATGACCGTTCGGCTGTCGACGGCCTGCCCTTCGTCCTGGCCAAGGACGGCTACGATGCCGAACTGGTGCTGATTTCCGCCAGCGAGGGCGATCGCTACGACCTCGACCATTATCGCCGGCTTCTTGGTCCGGCGGCGGCGCGGCGGGTGCCATGCTTCTGCACCAATCCCGACAAGATCATGCTGACTGCCGTCGGCCCTCGCTTCGGCGCCGGCCGGCTCGCCGATCTCTATGAGAGCCTCGGCGGCAGCGTGGTGCGCATTGGCAAGCCCAATCCGCAGATATTCGAGGCAGCGCTGGCACTGGCGGGCCACCCGGAGCGCGACAGCGTGGTCTGCGTCGGCGACAGCGTCGAGCACGACATCGCCGGCGGCAACGGCGTCGGTGTCGCGACGACGCTGGTCCTGTCGGGCATATTGGCGGGGGCGCCTGACCTGGAGGACGTTTTCGCCACGCTGAACGCCCGTCCCGACTACATCGCGGATAGCTTCAGGTTTCGCTGAGGCGAGACAAAGCTAATCCAGGTTGAAACGCCCGATCACCGGCACATGGTCCGAGGGCCGTTCCCAGCCGCGCGCCGGCCGCAGGATTTCATAGCCGGCAAAATGCGGCACCAGGTTTGGCGACGACCAGACATGGTCGAGGCGGCGGCCGCGATTTGAGGCCTGCCAATCCTGGGCGCGATAGCTCCACCAGGTGTAGAGTTTCTCCTCGTAAGGCACATTGAGCCGCATCAGGTCGATCCAGTCGCCGGCGAGCCGCATTGCCTCGAAGTTTTCCGTCTCGACCGGCGTATGGCTGACGACATTGAGGAGCTGCTTGTGCGACCAGACATCGTGCTCGAGCGGCGCGATGTTGAGGTCGCCGACCAGGATCGAGCCGGAGTGCTCGTCATGCTCGGCCCGCACGGCGTTCATCTCGGCAACGAAATCGAGCTTGTGCTTGAACTTGCGGTTGACGGCCGGGTCGGGCTCGTCGCCGCCGGCCGGAACGTAGAAATTGTGCAGCAGGATCGTTTTGCCGCCGGCGTTGACGGTGACCGACAGATGCCGGCTGTCGTCGATCTCGCAGAAGCGGCGCTTTTCGACCACCTCGATCGGCCGCCGCGCTATGGTGGCAACGCCGTGATAGCCCTTCTGGCCATGGAAGGCGATGTGCTCGTAGCCGAGCTTGCGGAACGCCTTCTCCGGAAACAATTCGTCCGGAACCTTGGTTTCCTGCAGGCAGAGCACGTCCGGCGCCTGCTCGACCAGCAGGCGCTCGACGATCGGCATGCGCAGCCGGACGGAGTTGATGTTCCAGGTAGCGACGGAAAACGGCATGTGGGGTTCCACGCAAGATCCGCCGGATGGCTCCGCCGGAAGTCAATCGCGGAAACTACTGCCAGCCGCGCACCGCAAAAACAAGCCGCCCGCACCAACGCGGGAAAAGCTATCCCGCAGCAGTAGGAAGTTACCGCGTCTTGGTGTTCAGCTCGCGGTTCGCCGTATAGTCGATGGCGAAGGTGTCGGGGGCGAAGCTGACGCCCTCCTTGGTGTTGAAGATCATCACCGTCGTGTCCTTGCCTTGCGCATCGGTGATGGTCCACTGCCGCAATTCATAAGATTTCGGATCGAACATCATGGTGATCTTCGAATTGCCGAACACCGATTTGTCAGCAAGCTGGATGGTGGTGAGATCGTCCTCTTCCTTGACGCTTCTGACGCGCCCGCCCGACAGATCGATCTTGTCGTCGAGCAGCAGCTTCAGCGGCGTCTTCGACAGCGGATAGAGGTCGGACGTCCGCAGCTTCTTGTTGAGGATGACCACCGACTTGCCGTCGGAAATCACCCTGAAATTCGAGGCGCCGTCATAATTGAAGCGGATCTTGCCCGGCCGTTCCAGAAAGAACTTGCCGCCGGTCTGCTCGCCCTTGGGTCCGAACTGCACGAACTCGCCGCTCATCGATTTGACCGAGGAGAAATGATCGGCGATCTTCTGCGCCGTCGCCGGAACCGCTGCTTGCGCCGACGCCAGCAGCTGGAAGCCGGGCACGAGGTTGGCGGCCGCCGCACCGGCCAGGACCAGGCCGAGGCCGAGCACCTGCCGGCGGGTTGGGGCGAAATCCCTGCTTGGGGCGAGAGTTGCGTTTTTCATGCCGGTCACCATCATCTGATTGCTTGCTCGTTATATTGGTCTGGCCCCCCAGTTGGGCTTAAGTTTGGCGGCACGGCGCTCATCGTTGCAACGCGCCAAAAGGTTCAAAGTTGCCGGCGCGGACGCGCTCTAGAACTTGTCGTCCTCCGTCGGCACCAGGATTTCGCGTTTTCCGGCATGGTTGGCCGGGCCGACAATGCCTTCCTTCTCCATCTTCTCGATGATCGAGGCGGCGCGGTTGTAGCCGATGCCGAGCCGGCGCTGGATGTAGCTGGTCGAGGCCTTGCCGTCGCGCAGCACCACCGCGACCGCCTGGTCGTAGGGATCGTCGGAATCCTCGAAATTGCCGCCGTCGCCGCCGCCACTGCCTTTGCCCGTCGGCTCATCGTCATCCTTGTCGTCGTCCTCGGTGATGGCGTCGAGGTATTCCGGCACGCCCTGCAATTTCAGATGCGCGACAATCTTCTCCACCTCGTCGTCGGAGACGAAGGGACCGTGCACGCGCTGGATGCGGCCGCCGCCGGCCATGTAGAGCATGTCGCCCATGCCGAGCAGCTGTTCGGCGCCCTGTTCGCCCAGGATGGTGCGGCTGTCGATCTTCGATGTCACCTGGAAGGAGATGCGGGTCGGGAAATTCGCCTTGATGGTGCCGGTGATGACGTCGACCGATGGCCGCTGCGTCGCCATGATGACATGGATGCCGGCGGCGCGCGCCATCTGCGCCAGGCGCTGCACCGCGCCTTCGATGTCCTTGCCGGCGACCATCATCAAATCGGCCATCTCGTCGATGATGACGACGATGTAGGGCATCGGCTCGAGGTCGAGGTTCTCCGTCTCGTAGATCGCCTCGCCGGTTTGGCGGTCGAAGCCGGTCTGCACGGTGCGCGAGATCCTTTCGCCCTTTTTCTCGGCCTGCTGCACGCGCGCGTTGAAGCCGTCGATGTTGCGGACGCCGACCTTGGACATCTTGCGGTAGCGGTCCTCCATCTCCCGCACGGTCCATTTCAGCGCCACCACCGCCTTCTTCGGATCGGTGACGACCGGCGTCAGAAGATGCGGAATGCCGTCATAGACCGAGAGCTCCAGCATCTTTGGATCGATCATGATCAGCCGGCAGTCCTGCGGCGTCAGCCGGTAGAGCAGCGACAGGATCATGGTGTTGATGGCGACGGACTTGCCCGAGCCGGTGGTGCCGGCGACCAGCACGTGCGGCATCTTGGCGATGTCGACGATCACCGCCTCGCCATTGATGGTCTTGCCCAGCGCCAGCGCCAGCTTGGCCTTGGTGGTTTCGAAATCGCGGCTGGCCATGATCTCGCGCAAATAGACCGTCTCGCGCCTGGCGTTCGGCAATTCGATGCCGATCGCGTTGCGGCCGGGCACCACGGCGACACGGCAGGCGATGGCGCTCATCGAGCGGGCGATGTCGTCGGACAGGCCGATGACCCGCGACGATTTGATGCCGGGCGCCGGTTCCAGCTCGTAGAGCGTGACGACCGGACCCGGACGCACATGGATGATTTCGCCCTTGACGCCGAAATCCTCCAGCACGCCCTCGAGCAGGCGGGCGTTCTGCTCCAGCGCATCCTTGGACAGGCTGGCGTCGCGCACCACGTTCTTTGGTTCCGACAGGAAGTGCAGCGACGGCATCTCGAATTTTTCCGAGCCGATCAGCGAAGTCTGCGCCTCGCGCTGGACGCGGGCGCCGGGGGCCGGCCGCGGCGCCGGCGCCTCGACGCGTGTCGCCGCGTCGGAACGGAAGTTCTGCACCCTGGCCGTTGGCGCGGCGCGGCGCTGGCCGGCCGGCTCGGGCGCGAAATCCATGTCGTCGTCATTGTCGTCGTTATCGAAGACGTCGGCATCGTCAGGGTCGATCGAGGCACTGCGGTCGTTGACCATGGCGGCGAAGAATTCCGGCTCGACGCGGGCGCGCCCGCCCGGGCTCATCCGCGCCTCGGCGAACTCGGCCGATTCGACCCGTTCGGCCGCCCGCCGCCAGGCGCTGGGGCGCGGTTCCATCTCCGGCTCGAAATCGTCGCGCTCGCGCCGGCGCGCGGCGCGGCGGCGCAGATAGGCCCGCAGCGACAGCCACCAGTGGGTGATGGCGCCAAGCGCCAAAATACCTTCGTCGCCCTCGTCCTCTTCATTGTCGAAAAGCAGGTCGTCCTGCGGATCGGGCACTGCGGGCTGTTCGAGGACGGCAAAGCCGTTCTTGCGCGAAATCAGCGCCGAGCCATACAAGAATACCCACAGCGCCGGCGCTGCCAGGAGCACGGCGAGCACGCTGGCGACGAGGCCGGTCGGATAGCCGCCGATGACCAGGCCCGGGATATTGAGCACCATGTCGCCGAAGACGCCGCCGAGGCCAGTCGGCAGCGGCCAGGTCTTGGGCGGCACCACGCAGCCGGCAATTGCCGCGCCAAGCAGCGAAAACCCGAACCAGGCCAGTGCCCGTTTCGGCAGCCGGTCGACGCCGCGCGCGGTAAACAGCAGAAATCCCCAGATCACCGCCGGCACCAGCGCCGCAACGGCGGCAAGTCCGAAGAACTGCATGGCAATGTCGGAAAAGACGGCGCCGGCATAACCCATTGCATTGGTGACGATATTGTCGGTGGCGTGCGAAAAGCTCGGATCGGCGACGTTCCAGGTGGCAAGGGCGGCGACGCCGAAACCAACCAGAGCAAACAGCCCGGCACCGACCAGCCGCCCGACCTGGCGCCTCGCGAACGACCGGATGCCGTGCTCCGTATCGGCCAGCGCAAGCGGTGCTGAAGCCCCTGAACGCATGCTCTTCCTCGTCTGTCGTTGCCCGGCCGGGCGCGGACGCGCAACACGGCAGATTCGGCTGTCAGACTAGCGGCGGGAAGGTTAAGGGCGCATTAACCATGGGCATTCTGCGTCACCGGAACGGGCGACCGCCACCACAGTTCGGAGCGTTGCGGCCGCTGTTTCACGCCGCCGGCGGATCGAGCACCTTGATCAAGCGATTGTGTGATCGAGCCATAACGGCCGCCTGCACACAAAAAAAGGCCCGGAAGGTTTCCGGGCCTCAAGGCGTGAGCCCTTTCGGGAACATCACGACGGGATCTTCCCGGCACCGGCAAAACGCCGGTGCCAGCCAATAAACCTCACGGCACCACTTCGCCGTGCTGGCTGATGTCGAGGCCTTCGACCTCTTCCTGGGTGGAAGGACGCAGGCCGACCAGCGCCTTGACGATATAGAGGATCACGAAGCTCGCGATCGCCGTCCACAGGATGGTGAAGACGATACCGTAGAGCTGCTTGCCGACAGAGGCACCCGAGCCAAGGCTGTTGATCGCCGGATCGGCGAGCACGCCGGTCAGCAGTGCACCGATGATGCCGCCGATGCCGTGCACGCCGAATGCATCGAGCGAGTCGTCATAGCCGAACGCGTGCTTGAGCTTGACGGCCGAGACGTAGCAGAGCACGCCGGCGACGATGCCGACGATGAAGGCGCCGGTCGGATTGACGAAACCGGAAGCCGGCGTCACCGCGACCAGGCCGGCGACGGCGCCCGAGATGATGCCAAGCACGCTCGGCTTCTTGGCGACGATCCATTCGGCGAACATCCAGGCGAGCGCCGCGGCGGCAGCGGCAACCTGGGTGTTCAGCATCGCGGCACCGGCAAGGCCGTCGGCGGCCAGTTCCGAGCCGGCGTTGAAGCCGAACCAGCCGACCCACAGCAGCGAAGCGCCGATGACGGAGTAGACGAGGTTGTGCGGCGCCATGTTGGTGGTGCCGTAGCCTTCACGTTTGCCGAGAACCAGCGCGCAGACCAGGCCGGCAACGCCGGCGTTGATGTGAACGACCGTGCCGCCGGCGAAATCGAGAACGCCGGCTGTGCCGAGGAAGCCGCCGCCCCACACCCAGTGCGCGATCGGGGCGTAGACCACCAGCAGCCACGCGCCCATGAAGATGAGCAGCGCCGAGAACTTCATGCGTTCGGCGAAGGCGCCGGCAATCAGCGCCGGCGTAATGATGGCGAAGGTCATCTGGAACATCGAGAAGACGAACTCAGGAATGTTCGCCACGCCCGGCAGCCACAGCGAGGAGGTGGTGATGCCGTTGTGGAAGAACTTCGAGAAGCCGCCGAGATAGGCATTCATGCCGCCGCCATCCGAGAAGGCCAGCGAGTAGCCGAACATGAACCACAGCACCGTCACCAGGCAGGTGATGGCAAAGCTCTGCATGATGGTGGCGAGCACGTTCTTTTTGCGCACCATGCCGCCATAAAACAGCGCCAGGCCCGGTACGGTCATCATCAGCACCAGCGCCGTCGAGGTCAGCATCCAGGCTGTGTTGCCGGTGTCGAGCGCGGGCGCAGGGGCAGCCGGTGCCGCCGGTGCCGCTTCCTGCGCGAACGCAGCAACCGAGCCCAGTGCAGCGAGAGCGAGCGAACTTAAAACGGCCGCGCGTCCCGTTATCTTCAAGGTGGAAGGAATATTCATTGAACTCTCCATTGGAATACGTATCCGCAGCTCAAAGCGCGTCGGTGTCTGTTTCGCCGGTGCGAATGCGCACCGCCTGGTCGATGCCGAAAACGAAGATCTTGCCGTCGCCGATCTGGCCGGTCTTGGCCGCCGCGGTGATGGCTTCGACGGCCTTGTCGACCATGTCGACAGCGACCGCGACTTCGATCTTGATCTTCGGCAGGAAGCTGACCGCGTATTCCGCCCCGCGATAGATTTCCGTGTGACCCTTCTGACGTCCGTAGCCTTTTACTTCGGTGACGGTCAGGCCCTGGATGCCGACTGCGGTGAGCGCCTCGCGCACCTCGTCGAGCTTGAACGGCTTTATGATTGCCATCACGATCTTCATAAGGTTTCACCCTTTGCTGTTGCGGGTCCCCGCGTTTGCACGACTTCGCCGATCCCCATGAGAGCCGGAGAGTGCCCGCTAGGATTCAAGCTCCGTGCCAATTGCCGAAGCAGGGTGTTAAGCTGTTGTTAAACAACGAAATCGAGAAGGTCTGGCAGCTGCCTGTTCACAGGCGCGGCAGTGCATATGCTTAAAAAATAGGCAAATTTCGAAAAATGCCTACTCCGCAGGCGGCCGCTTCAGCCGGATGAGTCCTTCTTGGGCAACCGAGGCGATCAAGGTGCCGTCGCGGGCAAACAGCGAGCCGCGGGTAAAGCCACGCGATCCTTGCGTCGACGGACTGTCTTGCGTGTACAGCATCCAGTCGTCGAGCGGATGGCTGCGGTGGAACCACATGGCGTGGTCGAGGCTGGCTGCCTGGATATCACGATCGAAAATGGCGCGGCCATGAGCAAAGGTCGAGGTGTCGAGCAGCGTCATATCCGAGAGGTAAGCGAGCACGGCCGCCTGCGTGGCGCGGTCGGCCGGCACCGGGCCGGTGGTGCGGATCCAGATGTTCTGCTTCGGCTCGAGCTTTTCCCGGCTGGTATAATGCTTCAGCATCACCGGCTTCATCTCGATCGGCCGGTCGCGCTCCCAATAGCGCTTGATGCCGTCGGGCACGGCTTCGCCGAACTTGCCCAGCAATTCGCGCTGCGACAGCAACGTGTCGGGCGCCGGCACGTCCTGCGGCATCGGCACCTGATGTTCCAGGCCGACCTCATCCTGCTGGAACGAGGCTTCCAGCGAAAAGATCGCCTGGCCGTGCTGGATCGCCACGACGCGGCGCGTGGTGAAGGAGCCGCCGTCACGGATGCGGTCGACCTCGTAGATGATAGGCACCTTGGTGTCGCCCGGCCGCATGAAATAGCCATGCAGCGAATGCACGTGGCGCTCGGGCTCGACCGTTCGCTGCGCGGCGACCAGCGCCTGGGCGATGGTCTGGCCGCCGAAGATGCGCTGCCAATCGAGCTTGGGGCTGCGACCACGATACAGGTTGTGTTCCAGCTGCTCGAGGTCGAGAATGCCGAGAAGCTCGTCCATGGCTGCCGTCATCTTGACCTCGCCGCTAAATTACCATGGCGGTTTCCGACAGGAACAGCGGGCAGTCAAGGGCGGAATGCCCGGCGACAGTCAGGCTGCGAAAGGAATTGCCATGGTCGACAGCAAGAATTCGCTCGACGTTCTGGTCGCCGGCGCCGGTTATGTCGGCCTAGCCGCCGCCGTGTCGCTGAAGCAGGCGCGGCCGAGCCTCGCCGTCGCCGTCGTCGATGCAGCACCCGCCAGGGTCTGGCGGAAGGACGGCCGCGCCTCGGCGATTGCCGCCGCCGCGTGCCGCATGCTCGACCAGCTCGGCGTCTGGAACGAGATCGCGCCGGGGGCGCAGGCGATCACCGAAATGATCGTCACCGATTCGCGCACATCCGATCCGGTCCGCCCGGTGTTCCTCACTTTCGACGGCGAGGTCGCGCCCGGCGAACCCTTTGCGCATATGGTCGCCAACAAGGATTTGAACGGCGCCTTGCGCCGGCGCGCCGAACAACTCGGCATCGGCATCATCGAAGGCGTCGCCGTCAGCGCCTTCGACATCAACGGCGCCGGCATCACCGTGCATCTTGCCGACGGCGCGACGCTGAAGGCGCGGCTGCTGGTTGCCGCCGACGGCGTCAATTCGAAGCTGCGCGACATGGCCGGCATCAAGACGGTGAAATGGGAGTATGGCCAGTCCGGCATCGTCTGCACGGTGGCGCACGAGCGGCCGCACAACGGCCGCGCCGAAGAGCATTTCCTCCCCGCAGGCCCGTTTGCCACGCTGCCGCTCAAGCCGGGCAAGGACGGCACCAACCGCTCGTCGATCGTCTGGGTCGAACGGTCGCAGGATGCCGAGAAACTGGTCAGTGGCGACACGCTGGTCCTGGAATATGAGCTCGAGCAGCGCTTTGGCCTGAAACTCGGCGAAATCCATCTCGCCGACAAGCCGCGTGCCTGGCCGCTCGGGCTGATCATTGCGCGCGCCTTCGTCGCGCCGCGCATCGCCTTGGCCGGCGACGCCGCCCACGGCATCCACCCGATCGCCGGCCAGGGTCTCAATCTCGGCTTCAAGGACGTGGCGGCGCTGGCCGAAGTGGTGGTCGAGGCCGACCGGCTCGGCCAGGACATCGGCGCGCTCGACGTGCTCGAGCGCTACCAGCAATGGCGGCGTTTCGACACGGTGCAGATGGGCATCACCACCGATGTGCTGAACCGGATGTTTTCCAACGATTTCGGCCCGCTGCGCACTTTGCGCGACATCGGCCTCGGCCTCGTCGAGCGCATGCCCCGGCTGAAGGGGTTTTTCATCCGCCAGGCGTCGGGTCTGTCCGGCGACACGCCGAAACTGTTGAAGGGCGAGGCGATCTAAACAGGCCCTGAAGCTTCCCCAACTTCGTCATCCCTGGGCGTAGCGACGCGAAGCGGAGAGAAGAACCCAGGATGACGAAGCGATCAGGCGTCTCGGCTTGATCGCCATGCGGTCTGCCAAATTTCCGTGTCAGGGAACTTAGTTGACCTCGAAGCCCAGCTTCTGGCGCAGCCGCAGCATGCGCTGGTCGGGAATTTGCAGGTTTTGACCGCCGGCTTCCGCCGCACGGCTGACCATCCGCAGCAGATCGCTCCTTTCGGCCGCGTCGAGCCGTTCGCGCAGGAACGGTGCCAGCTTGTCGATGACCACCGTGGCGTCGTCGATTTGCGATGCCGCCCATTTGGCGTAGATCACCGCTTCATCGGTCTGTTTTTTGTCGGCAATCTCCGAGATCACCGATCGAATGGCAGCTTCGCGTTGCGGCAGCACAGGACCATGTTCGGAAACGATGGCGGTGATCAGCGTCGCGGCGGCGACGACCGGATCGTCGATCGCCGTCAGCGGCGAGAGCGCCGCCTGCTTGCGCAGTTTCTTGCGGCGGACGTTGCCCTGGACGCGGCCAACCACGTCGGCAACCTCACGCGCCGCGTCGTTCATGGTCTTCAGCCGGTACCACCAGAACGCCGCCGCCCCCAGCAGGCCGATTGCAGCAATCAATATATGCATGCCCAAGATCCCCCAATCTCGGGCGACGATAGGAGAAGTATTGCTTCGCTTCAACACGCAAAAGTTGCGCCGATTGAAGAAAACGACAGCCCGCGCCAGTCGCCGGCCGCCATCACTTTGCTAAGGATCTTATCGGGACATCCCTACGACCCCGGCACGTTGTAGATCGCCCGCACCTCGATCGTGCCGATTTCGGCCAGCGGAATCTCGCCCGCGATCTCCAGCGCCTCATCGAGGCTCTCGGCCTCGATCATGACGAAACCGAGCAACTGCTCCTTGGTTTCGGCGAAGGGGCCGTCGGTGACCAGCCGCTTGCCCTTGCGCCTGCGAACGGTTTTCGACGTCTGCACCGATTGCAGCGCCTGCGCGATGATCAGCATCCCGCGTTGGTCCAATGACCGGTCATGGGCCATCGAATCGGCGTCGAGCTTGGCCAGCCTCTCGGGGGTCATTGCGTAGAGATCTTTTTCTTCACCATAGACTAGGCAAACATACTTCATTTTTATCTCCATTCCTGGCTTGAAGCCGAAGACGAGGCTACGGAAATCTCCGCGGAGCCCTTGCCTGCCGCAGAATCGAGACCGGCCGCAGCATAGTCGAGAAGAGATACCGCAATCCCAATGATGGCAATCGCCGCAAGCAGTCGGCCGAAGCCGGAAGGCTGCAGGCGCGACCAGTCGGCTTGTTGTTCACCGGCCCTGTGGCCGGTGCTTGTCCAGTGAGCAGAAAACAGATTGTTCATGTGGTCCTCCATCCGGCCACCAAGTCCATGGCCGCCCGCAGGACGGCCGGGACAGATGGAAGTCGACATTTTTGCACGCATATTTTTTTCGAATTTTTTTCGCTCGACATGATGTGTCACGCCGCCGCCGATACGAAAGCGTGGGTGGCCTTCGCTCCCGCGCGCGCTATAGTCGACTGGATGCCGATCACGGGCTCAGCCACGACAATCAAGGAGGAATTGATGGACCGCACCGCCAACGCCGTTTGGAAAGGCAGTTTCAAGGAAGGCAAGGGCACACTCGAAACCCAGAGCGGGGTGCTGAAGGGCACACCCTATTCGGCCAAGACGCGTTTCGAGGATGAAAGCGGCAAATCCGGCACAAACCCGGAAGAGCTGATCGCCGCCGCCCATGCCGGCTGCTACGCCATGCAGCTTTCGCATTTTCTCGCCGAGAACGGCACTCCGGCTGCCGAGCTCGACGCCAAGGCCGTGGTAACGCTGGTCCCCGGCACCGGCATCACCGGCAGCGCGATCACGCTGGTCGGCAAGGTACCGGGCA
This sequence comes from Mesorhizobium sp. M0954, assembly GCF_040319155.1. Taxonomy (NCBI): domain Bacteria; kingdom Pseudomonadati; phylum Pseudomonadota; class Alphaproteobacteria; order Hyphomicrobiales; family Phyllobacteriaceae; genus Mesorhizobium; species Mesorhizobium sp. M0954. Next base: position 20,122 of record NZ_JAMYNR010000020.1, read on the forward strand.
TTGATGCCGCCAAGTTCAAGGAATTGGCCGAGAAGGCCAAGGCCGAATGCCCGGTCTCGAAAGCGCTCGGCGCCATCAAAGTATCGCTCGACGCCAGGCTCGGGTGAGAGCTGGTCTGCGAAGCGGGCGATCCTTCGCGCCCCCTCTCGAATGATATTGGCTTTTTTCGCCAACGAGCGCGTCGAGGCGGGCGCGCAATGCCGCGACCTCCTCCTCGAGGGCCCGCACGCGCATTTCCATATCCGACGCCGGCGAGGACGACTGCAGGGGTGCTGCGGCAGCCGACAGCTGCGGCGGCCCGCTGAGCAGATGGACGTAGCGATCCTCGCGCTGGCCTGGGCCGCGATCGATCTGCTGCACCAGCGGTGGCCGGCGGCCGATCAGCAGATCGAGATTGCCGCGAAGCTCGTCGATCGACGGCAGCCGCGCCATGCGCTCGCTTCGCGCCAGCAATTCATAGGCCGTCTGCGGGCCGCGCAGCAGCAACAGGCCGAGCAGCGCGATCTGCGCCGAGGTCAGGGAAAAGCGCTGCGCCACGATATGCTCGTAGCGCTCGACGCGCGACGCGAACACTTGCCTGACGAGGCCCTTCTGCTCCAGCTGGCCAAGCGCCCGCCTGACCTCGGCAAGCTCGACCGACATTACCGGCTCGCGCGCCGTCTTCTGGTTGGCCGCCGCATTTGCCGCATTGAGCGTCAGCGGATAGACGTCCGGCGTCAGCTCCTTCTTCTCGATCAGGCAGCCGAGCACGCGGGCTTCGATGGGAGAGAGGATGGGAAGGTCGGAATCGGTCATAAGTTTGCTATCCTTTCGAACTCGGCGGGACAGCGCCCCCCTCTGTCCTGCCGGACATCTCCCCCTCTAGTGGGGAGATTGGCTGTCATCACCGCTTCGCCACTTTTCAAGGCTGCAGAAAGGGCGCTGTCCTCCAAGCTGCTAATCTCCCCCCTCAAGAGGCCTCAAGGGGGGAGATGTCCGGCAGGACAGAGGGGGGCGCGAAGGATCGCTGCGGACGAGACGATCTCGGCTGCAACCCGCCCGCCGCCTAAACCCGTCGCTCCACCATCATCTTCTTGATCTCGGCGATCGCCTTGGCCGGGTTGAGCCCCTTGGGGCAAGTCTGGGCGCAGTTCATGATGGTGTGGCAGCGATAGAGCCGGAACGGGTCTTCGAGATTGTCGAGCCGCTCGCCCGTCGCCTCGTCCCTGGAATCGATCAGCCAGCGATAGGCCTGCAGCAGCGTCGCCGGGCCGAGATAGCGCTCGCCGTTCCACCAGTAGCTCGGGCAGGAGGTCGAGCAGCAGGCGCACAATATGCACTCGTAGAGCCCGTCGAGCTTTTCGCGGTCCTCATGGCTCTGCAGCCATTCCTTGGCCGGCTCGGGCGACACCGTCTTCAGCCACGGCTCGATCGAGGCGTGCTGGGCGTAGAAATTGGTGAGGTCGGGCACCAGGTCCTTGACCACGGCCATGTGCGGTAGCGGATAGACCTTGATCGCGCCGGAAATGTCGTCGCAGCCCTTGGTGCAGGCCAGCGTGTTCGACCCGTCGATGTTCATGGCGCACGAGCCGCAAATGCCTTCGCGGCAGGAGCGGCGCAGCGTCAGCGTCGGATCGATCTTGTTCTTGATCCAGAGCAGCGCGTCGAGCACCATCGGCCCGCAATCGTCCATGTCGACGAAATACGTATCCATGCGCGGGTTCTCGTCATCGTCCGGCGACCAGCGGTAGATGCGATATTCGCGCAGGTTGGTCGCGCCCTCCGGCTTCGGCCAAGTTTTTCCGGCCATGATCTTCGAGTTTTTCGGAAGCGTGAGTTCGACCATTACCTCAGGTCCTTTCGGATGACGAGCTTCAGCCCGGACCAGATCTCGTTCACGGCGGCGACCTTGACGTCGACAAGGTCGAGCTTCAGCGCCTCTGTGCGGATAACGTCCTCGGTGACGTCGGTCGGCACTTTCGATGCCTTCTTCGGCCATGACACCCAGACCATGCCGTCCCGCTTGATTGCCGCTTCGACGTCGCCAAGACGGTCCTCGATCTCGACACGCTGCCGGGTGAAAGCATGTACGGCATCGTATTTCTCATGAACGCCCGAAATCGCCGACCAGTTGGCCAGCCGATCGAGCTCGGCAAAATCCACGGCTTCGGCCAAATCCTCGAGTTCGGCCGGCAAGGCGACGAAAGCGGCAATCATCCCGTCCTTCAGGCCGAGCTTGGCCGGAAGGGGCGTGCCGGAATATCCCGCAACCGCCAGCAGCCTCATCTCAATACACCCTGGCCTTCGGCGCGATCTTGGCCGGGTTGATGCCGCCGTCTGCTTCCTTGAGCAGCGTTTCGGTGTGCACCGGCCGGTAGGTGAGCGCCACCTCGCCGGCCTCGTTGAGCCGGGCCAGCGTATGCTTGCGCCAGTTGGCGTCGTCGCGGGCCGAAAAGTCCTCCCGCGCGTGCGCGCCGCGGCTTTCCTTGCGCGCCTCGGCGCCGTAGACGGTGGTGATGGCGTTGGCCATCAGGTTTTCCAGCTCCAGCGTCTCGACCAGGTCGGAGTTCCAGATCATCGAGCGGTCAAACACCTTGACGTCGCCGAGTTCACCCCAGATCTGGGAAATGCGCCTGCAGCCGCTTTCCAGCGAGTCCTGGGTGCGGAACACCGCCGCGTCCTCCTGCATCGCCTTCTGCATCTTTTCGCGCAACACCGCGGTCGGCGTCGAGCCGTTGGCGTGACGCAGCCGGTCGAAGCGGTCCATGATCTTTTCGACGGCGGCCTCGTTGGGCGAAGGGATCGCCGATGTGCGGTCGATCACCTGGCCGGCCCGGATTGCCGCCGCACGGCCGAACACCACCAGGTCGATCAGCGAGTTGGAGCCCAGCCGGTTAGCACCGTGCACCGAGGCGCAGCCGGCTTCGCCGACCGCCATCAACCCGGGCGACACCTGGTCCGGATTCGACGCCGTCGGGTTCAGCACCTCGCCCCAGTAATTGGTCGGCACGCCGCCCATATTGTAGTGGACCGTCGGCAGCACCGGGATCGGCTCCTTGGTCAGGTCGACGCCGGCAAAGATCTTTGCCGATTCCGAAATACCCGGAAGCCTCTCGTGCAGAACGGCCGGGTCGAGATGGTCGAGATGCAGGAAAATGTGATCCTTCTTCGGGCCGACGCCGCGGCCCTCGCGGATTTCCAGCGTCATGCAGCGCGAGACCACGTCGCGCGAAGCCAGATCCTTGGCTGACGGCGCGTAGCGCTCCATGAAGCGCTCGCCCTCGGAATTGACGAGATAGCCGCCCTCGCCGCGCGCGCCCTCGGTGATCAGGCAGCCGGCGCCGTATATGCCGGTCGGGTGGAACTGCACGAACTCCATATCCTGCAGCGGCAGGCTTGCGCGTGCGGCCATGCCGCCGCCATCGCCGGTGCAGGTATGCGCCGAGGTGGCCGAGAAATAGGCGCGGCCATAGCCGCCGGTCGCCAGCACCACCATCTTGGCCGAAAAGCGGTGGATGGTGCCGTCGTCGAGGTTCCAGGCGACGACGCCGGTGCAGGTGCCGTCCGGCTCCATGATCAGGTCGAGCGCGAAATACTCGATGAAGAACTGCGCATTGTGCTTCAGCGACTGGCCGTAGAGCGTGTGCAGCATGGCGTGGCCGGTGCGGTCGGCGGCCGCACAGGTGCGCTGCACCGGCGGCCCCTCGCCGAAATTCATCATCATTCCGCCGAACGGCCGCTGGTAGATTTTCCCGTCCTCGGTGCGGCTGAAGGGAACGCCGTAGTGCTCGAGCTCGTAGACCGCCGCCGGCGCTTCGCGCACCATGTATTCTTGAGCGTCGGTGTCGCCCAGCCAATCTGAGCCTTTGACGGTGTCGAAGAGATGCCACTGCCAGTTGTCGGGACCCATATTGGCGAGCGAGGCGGCGATGCCGCCCTGCGCCGCAACCGTATGCGAGCGCGTCGGGAACACTTTGGTGATGCAGGCGGTGCGCAGGCCCTGCTCGGCCATGCCGAGCGCGGCGCGCAGGCCGGCGCCGCCGGCGCCGACGACCACGACGTCGAATTTGTGATCGACATAGCTATAGGCGGAAGCCGTGTTGGCGTTCTTCGCGTCCTTGGCCAAAAAATCAGCCTCCAAATGCCAGTTTAAGCAGGGCGAAGACCGAAGCGACGCCGACGACTACGGGAAAGAATGTGTTGAGGGCGAGCAGCGCCAGCCTGGTGCCTTCGCCATGCACATAGTCTTCGATGATCGCCTGCATGCCGAGCCGCATGTGGTAGAGCACCGACAACAGCACCAGCGCCAGCACCAGTGCAACGAACGGATTGGCAAGTGCGGCGCGCACCTCGAGATAGCTGGCGCCGTTGAGTGCGATCAGGAAGCCGACGAAGAACAGGACCAGCGGGATATTGGAGATCGCCGTCAGCCGCTGGCGCCAGAAATGGCCGGTGCCCTCGCGGGCGGAACCGAGGCCGCGGACCTTGGCCAGCGGCGTGCGCATGTCGGTGTTCTTGCCGTTCATGTCAGGCTCCCCGCGCCATGTAGCCGGCGATCCAGATCAGCAGCGTCAGCGTGACCGAGCCGGCAAGCGTCGCCCAGGCGATCCTCGATGCCGTATGCTTTTCCAGCCCTGCCCCAGTGTCCCAGATAAGATGGCGCACACCGCCCAGCATGTGGTGCATCAGCGCCCAGCTGTAGCCGAACAGCACCAGCCGTCCCAGCCACGAGCCGAAGGCCCAGTTTACGGCGTTGAAGGTCGCCTCCGAGCTCGCCGCCGCCATCAGCCACAGCGCGACCAGCAGCGTGCCGAAATAGAGCGCCCCGCCGGTGATGCGGTGGACGATCGACATCGTCATGGTGATCGGCGGCCGATAGACGGTCAGATGCGGCGAAAGCGGCCGTTCACGCCTGGCAAATTCGCGGGTGGCTGGTGATTTGCTCATGGCTCCCCCAGTTCGGCGTCTCTGGAGCCTCAGGTGGGAATGCGGCATTACCGCTTCCGGTTGCGACTTCGGACAGCCGGTTTCTAATGCTCTTTTTGCACCGCGTCAAAGCCGGAAAACCGTTTCGAAAACGTAATTTAGTCTGATGAAAGCCAGGCTTTCAGCTTCAATCGATTAGGGCTGTCGCCTTGCGCCGGCACAATGTCGCCGCACTGCAAAATATGGCTGGCGCAAGGGGCGGATCAGCGCTTGCAGGCCAGCGGTGGTGCACCGCCCTTCATCACCAGCGCCTCACGCCCATCGATCACGATTGCGTCATGCGCCTCGCCGTAACGGCTGGTCTGATTGGCCGGTGAGGCCGGCAGCTCGGCGCTGGCGCCGTTCTGGCCGAGGACGCGCACCGACGTGCCGAGATTCTCGATGGTCATCACGCTGCCGTCGGCGCAGTTGTAAGTAGCTGTGCGCGGCTGCGGTGCCGTCGGTTCGCTAGCAGCCGGAGCAAGCGACACGGAAGCGGCGGCCGTGTTGCCGAGCTTGGGCGCGCTGGTCTGCGGCGCGCAGGCGGCTGCAGCCAGCAGCGGCGGAATGGCCAGCGCCATCCGAAACGTGCGGCGTAATCTCATGCTGCCTTCCCCACCGCGTATCGAGCCCGCCGCGATGCTCCGGCAAGCCACCGGATTTCATGCTTTTTGAGTCGCGCCCGATGCTGGGAATGGTGGGAACAAGGCGTGGCCGAATGATGGCCGGTGGGCGATCGGGTATTAACCATATTTTCCGAGACCTCGCCCGTGCTGCGGTTGCCCTCTTAACAAAGGTTAATAAAAGGTTAATTTCTGATTCGAGGAGGCTTGCCTCTCAGCAACTGGAGCAGCACGCCATGCATTCGAATTCAGCAGGATCGCGCCTTCCCTGGTTCCTATTGGCGGCGCTCGCCGTCGGCGTCGTCGCACCGGCATTCGCCGGGACGCGCCATCATGACCGCGTCTATGCCGATTCCTTCGGCAATCTCGTCATCGACAGCGCCGCCGGCTACAAGCGTATCCTCGTTGGCGAGGGCAAGCTGGCCAAGGAATTGTCCGACTACACCAGCGCCGGCCAGCCCGACGTGATCTACGAAAACGAATCGGACGATGTCCGCGGCGGCGACTGCTATAGGCCGCCGGTTTTCGTCAAGGGCCGCAGCTATATGTACGGCCTCTCCGACGGCGAAATGCCGGAGCTCAGCCCCTGCCGCTGACGGCCATGCCGCCCTTGGTTGACGGCGCCGGCAGGGCAACAGCCGGCCCCACCGAGACACGCACGCAATCGCGACCGCTGCCCTTCGCCTGATAGAGCGCTTTGTCGGCGCGCCGCAGCAGGTCGGAAAAGCTTTCGCCCGGACCAAGCTCGGCAACGCCGAAGCTGGCGCTGCAGCGGTGATCCGCGGGCAGGCAGTCGATCGGCGTGGCACCGAAGGCGCTCCGCGTGCCCTCGGCAAAGAGCCGGGCGGCGGCTAGATTGGTCCCCGGCAGGAAAATCGCGAATTCCTCGCCGCCGATGCGGCCGGCGACATGATGGTCGGCCGCGGCATCGCGGAGAAAACCGGCAAAGGTCTCGATGACCCGATCGCCCGACGCGTGGCCGTAAGTATCGTTGATGCGCTTGAAATGGTCGAGATCGGCAATGACCAGTGCCGCTGGAACGGCGCGCCGCATGGCGTCACGCAGTGCGATCTCGGCATGGCGCTCGAAGCCGCCACGGTTGAGCAGCCGCGAAAGCGTGTCGGTTTCCGATTTCGACGTCGCCTCGGCGAGCACGTCGCGGACCAGGATAGCCAATGTCACCAGCGCAAGCGCCAGGCCGAACACGGTGCCGACCGACTGCGACACCAACGCATAGCTGGTCTGCGCATAAGATTGCGGGTTGGCACCCCAGCCACCAAGCGCATGGGCGATGAAGGGTTTGCTGGCGAACTGCAAGGTGCTGGCCGCCAGGACAGCCATCAGCATATAGTCGAGCTGCTCGCGTCTTTGCCTGGACGACAAGACGATCGCCAGCCCGGTGAACTGCATGGCCGCATAGGGAAGCTGGTAGGCCGCCATTCGCACAAAGGATTGGCGTGGCAGGTCCTGCACGAAGTAGACCGCGAGGGTGGCGAAGACCAGGAAGAACAGCATCGGCGGCCAAGGCGGCGAAACGCGGTATTTATGGGCAAGCCCGCCATTGAAGGCGACGGTAGCGCCAAGGAAGGCGGCAAAGGCGGCGACAACCACGGGGCGCGCATTGTCGAAGGCAGGAATGCTGAACTCGATCGCGAAATAAGCCGTGCCGAGCACATAGCCGAACGCCAGCCAGCGTGCCGACACCCGGCCGGCGTCATAGACCGTGATCGTCATGAAGGCCGCCGCCAGCAGCCCGGCAACGAACAGGTTGATCAGCAGGATGAAATTAGCGCTGCCCATGGCGTTTTGGCACTCCCCCGAACAGCAAATCACCAACGCGCGAAAAAGACGTTAATTCGAAGCCGTCGCTGACGCTCAGCCAGCACTGGTCCTATTGGGAAGGACGACCGTCTCAGGCCGCTGATAGGACAGGCATACGCTGTCGCGGCCACTCCTTTTGGCTCTGTAGAGCGCTTCGTCGGCGCGGCGCATCAGCGGGTCCAGCCCTTCGTCGCTGGCGCGGGCGGCCACGCCGAAGCTGGCGGTCACTCTTGTCTCGGGCGGAAGCCCGTCGATTCTGTCCGCCGAATAGAGCGTGCGAATGGTTTCGGCAAACAGTCTTGCCGCGCCAAGGTCGCTGAGCGGCAAAAGCACGGCGAACTCTTCGCCGCCGATGCGGCCGGCAACGCCGCGCGTACCTGCAGCCGACAGAAGCTTGGCAGCGAAGTCGGCGATGACGCGATCGCCGGCCGCGTGGCCATGTTGATCGTTGAGCGCCTTGAAATGATCGAGATCGGCAAGCACCAGAGCAACCGGCAATTGCGCCGTGGCACAGTGCTGCAGGACAAGCATGGCGCGCTCCTCGAAGCCGCGGCGGTTGAGCAGGCCCGACAGCGGGTCTGTCAGGGTTTCGGTCTTCAGGGCCTTCATCACATCGAGCGCGGCGGCGCCGAACAGGCAAAGCGCAATAAGCAGCGACAGCAATGCATGCGACAGCAGAGCCGTCGTCCAGTAGGACGAGGAGTAAAGCCCTTCATAGCTGGTGAACGGCCCATGCGCGATGACGACGGCAAGCGTCCGCGCCAGGAAGTTCAGGCCGGAAAGCAGCGACAGCACGAACAGGATCATTTCTGTCGGGCCGTTGTTGCGCACCACGCGCAACTCGGCGGCGACAACCAGGCTGATGCCGCCGAAGCTGAAATTGATGGCAAGGATGCGCCAGGTGAGATCCGGCCGGGCAAAAAGAAACCACGAGAACGCGGCCAGGCCGCCGCAGGCCAGAATGCCGACCGCCGGGTAAGGCACGCGCCGCCCATAGCGCGCAATGACCGCGCCGGCGAGACAGCAGGTGGCGAAGGTGAAGCACAGGATCGAGATGAGCTTGGTCGGCGCCATGCCGACCGGCAGCGTGAAATACTGGAGCAGGAAGCCTGCGGCCGAGGCCGAGTAGCCCGCCGCCAGCACAGCCAGATAGGGACGGTGGCGCTGATAGAACCACAGCACGAGAAATGCCGCGCCGAGTGTGAGGGCGATGCCTGGATTGAGCAGCGCTATGAGCAGGCCGGTGTCCAAGCGCTGTAATTTCCCCTCGCTTCCCCTTGGAGGACCTTAGAGCGGAAGCCCAAACAAGCGGTTAAGCGAAAGCGAATATACGACAGGTGCGTCGACAAAGCCGCTGGGCGGAACCGCGAACGGCGAGCGGCGTTTCACGACGGCAACCAGGAGACGCTCCGATGGCCGACACGATCATGCTGACCGATCACGATGCAATTCGCTCATGGGCCGCGGCACGCGCCGGCTTTCCGGCGATCGTCGACGTGTCGCCCGAAGCCGGAACGCAGCCCATGCTGAGGCTGGTCTTCGGCCAGCATGCCTATCAGGACCAGGATGAGGCCGAACGTCCGGTCAATGCCGGCGGCTACGAACTGGTCGAATGGGATGAATGGTTCAAACTCTTCGACGAGCGCCAACTGGCGCTGGTCGTCGCAAAGGACCAACCCGGCCGCCGTGAGGGATTCCACGAATTCGTCAGGCGGCCCGACTGAAGAATGCCCGAACCGCATTGCGCCTCGGGCTCCTCATATCCGACTGCGCGCGCCTGCCCTATTTCCACTCGCGGATGTCGACGAAATGGCCGGCGATCGCCGCCGCCGCGGCCATTGCCGGCGACACCAGATGGGTCCGGCCCTTGAAGCCTTGGCGCCCTTCGAAATTGCGGTTCGAGGTCGAGGCGCAGCGCTCATGCGGCTTCAGCCGGTCGTCGTTCATGGCAAGGCACATCGAGCAGCCCGGCTCACGCCAGTCAAAGCCGGCGGCGACAAAGATCTTGTCGAGGCCTTCGGCCTCTGCCTGTTCCTTGACCAAGCCGGAGCCCGGCACGATCATCGCACTGACCCGCGGATTGACTTGTCTGCCCTCGATCACCTTGGCGGCGGCGCGCAGATCCTCGATGCGGCCATTGGTGCAGGAGCCGATGAAGACGCGATCGAGTTCGATATCGGTGATCTTGGTGCCCGGCTTCAGGCCCATATAGTCGAGTGCGCGCTGCTTGGAGGTGCGCTTGTTCTCATCAGTGATGTCGTCCGGGTTCGGCACGATGCCTTGCACCGAGACCACGTCCTCGGGCGAGGAGCCCCAGGAGACGATCGGCGGCAGCTTTGCCGCGTCGAGCACGACCACCTTGTTGAAATGCGCGCCTTCGTCGGACTGCAGCGTCTTCCAGTAGGCGAGCGCGGCGTCCCAGGCTTCGCCCTTGGGGGCGCGCGGCTTGTCCTTGACATAGGCGAAGGTGGTCTCGTCGGGCGCGATCAGGCCGGCGCGCGCGCCGGCTTCGATCGACATGTTGCAGATCGTCATGCGGCCTTCCATCGACAGCGCACGGATTGCCTCGCCCGCATATTCGATGACATAGCCGGTGCCGCCGGCCGTGCCGATCTCGCCGATGATGGCGAGGATGATGTCCTTGGCGGTGACGCCTTCCGGCAGTGCGCCGTCGACGCGCACCAGCATGTTCTTGGCCTTGCGCTGGATCAGCGTCTGCGTCGCCAGCACATGCTCGACTTCCGAGGTGCCGATGCCATGCGCCAGCGCCCCGAACGCGCCATGCGTCGAGGTGTGACTGTCGCCGCAGACGATGGTCATGCCGGGCAGCGTAAAGCCTTGCTCGGGACCGATGATGTGGACGATGCCCTGGCGGATATCCTTCTCGGAATAATATTCGATACCGAAATCCTTGGCGTTCTTGGCCAGCGCCTCGACCTGGATGCGGCTTTCCTCGTTCTTGATGCCGAACTTGCGCTCGGGCGAGGTCGACACATTGTGGTCGACCACGGCCAGCGTCTTTTCCGGATGCCGAACCTTGCGGCCGGTCATGCGCAGGCCTTCGAAAGCCTGCGGGCTGGTGACTTCGTGGACCAGATGGCGGTCGATATAGAGCAGGCAGGTGCCGTCGTCCTGGCGGTCGACGACATGGTCGTCGAAAATCTTGTCGTAGAGGGTGCGCGGTGCGCTCATTTGCTTAAATCCGTCGATTTAAAAAGGGAAAACGACGCCGGTCGGACCGGCGAAACAGCCTGGCGAGTCCGCCCTAGCTAAGTCGGCTGGTCAGCGCCCCGCAGACGCGCGCGGAAAATCGCGACGGCAGGCGTTTTCTGTCCTGCAGCACGAAACCCTTATAGGCCGGATCGCCAAAAAGCTCTTCCATGGCGCTGCTCATATCAATGTTTTGGCTTTTCAGCAATCGTGGCGGCCTTCGCAGGCGCTTCACAGCACCTCGAACACAAACGTCTTCACCAGCGCGTCGGGCTCGGCGATTGCGTAGCAGCGGAACCACGGGCTCTCCTCGACCGGCCGCCATTTTTTCGCCTGCTCCAGTTCGCCAAACACGGCCTTGAACCCGCCGCTTTCAAACACCTGATCGCGGACCGTGAAGATGGCGTGGCCGCCCGTCCTGGTGATGCGTATCAGTTCACGCAGGCCCGACGCCGGTGCGTGGCTGATGGTGAACACGCCGGTCGAGAAAAAGGCGCGGAAATACCCGTCCGCCCAAGGCAATGGCCCGCCGAGCATCGCCTGTTTCAGCTCGCTGTAGGCCTGCCGGCTGCCGGCGATTTTCAGCATGTCCTGCGACAGGTCGAGCCCGGCAATATCGTGGTAGCCGAGTGCCTTGAGCGACGGCCCCGACAGGCCGGTGCCGCAACCGGCGTCGAGCAGCGGCCCTTCGCCCGGCGGCACATGGCGCGCCACCCAGGCGGTGATCAGGAACGGCAGGAGATAGCCGAGCGCCGCGGTTTCGCCGTCATAGGTCGCGGCCCATTGCGCATAGGCCTTGGCGAGCGTCTCAGGCGTGTCGGCCGTATAGACCGCTTCCAGCGCCGCATTGGCCTTGTCGATGATCATGGGTCCTCCCCGGTCGCGTCCGCTCGATGGTAGCGCCGTTTTCGCCTGCCTTCTATTCCCCATGCTGGTGGCGCAGCCGCTTCTCCAGCGCCCGCAAGGCCAACGACAGGCCGACGGTCAGGATGAGATAGATATAGGCGACGATCGAATAGGTTTCGAAGAAGCGGAACGAGCCGGCGGCGTAGATCTTGCCCATCTGGGTGATGTCGGCGACGCCGAGCACCGAGACCAGCGAGGAATCCTTGACCATGGCGACGAAATCATTGCCGAGCGGCGGCATGATAGTGCGGATCGCCTGCGGAAAGATGACCAGCCGGAAGCGCTGGGTGCGCGTCAGCCCGAGCGCCTTGGCCGCTTCGATCTGCCCCTTCTCGACCGCCTGGATACCGGCGCGGAACACCTCCGAGATGAAGGCCGAATAGCCGATGGTCAGCGCCATGACGGCGCGCCAAAGCAACGACACGTCGCGTACCAGCAGCTCACCGAAGAGGCCGGCGCTTTGCAGCGGCGCCATCAGCGCGTTCCATGCCGCGACGAAGGCCGGCGCGCCGGCAAAGGCGATCCAGAACAACAGCACCAGCATCGGCACGCCGCGGATGATCTCGACGTACAAGCGGGCGATCTGGCTGAGCCAGCGTGAGCCCGACAGGCCCATCAGCGCGACGCCGAGGCCGATCGCGCAAGCCAGCGCGAAGGCGACCACCGTGACGAAGATGGTGACGCCGATGCCCTTGGCGACGGTTGCGAAGACCTGGGCATAGACGTCGCTGGCAGCGATGAAGATGGCGGCGGCCAAGGCGATCGCCACGGCCACGGCAAGCCACCACGGGAAGTCGGATTTGGCTGAGGCGAGAGGCGCCGACGGCATCAAGCGGTACCGATAACAGAGTCACGAAGGCAGCGTTCTGTCACACCCCCCTCTGGCCTGCCGGCCATCTCCCCCTCAAGGGGGGAGATCGGCAGCTTTGACCTCGCGGCCCGTTCTGCAACACTGAAAATTGGCGAAAGCCGATGCGAAATCCGATCTCCCCCCTTGAGGGGGAGATGTCCGGCAGGACAGAGGGGGGTGTACGAGCGCAGAGTCAGCGCGAGTTCCCGCGCACAATCGTCATGAAATGCGCGCAACAAGCGGGCCTACTGCCCCATCTTGTAATCAAGGAACCACTTCTTGTTGAGCGCGTCGAGCGTACCGTCGGCCTTGAGCGCGGCGATTGCCGCGTTGACCGGCTTCACCAGGTCGGAGCCCTTGGGGAAGATGAAGCCGAAATCCTCGGTGCCGAGTGGGCCGCCGATCAGCTTAAGGCCGCCATTGGACGCATCGACATAGCCCTTGCCGGCAGTGCCGTCGGTGAGCACGACGTCGACGTCGCCGGCCTTCAGCGCCTGCACCGTCGCGCCGAATGTCTCGAACAGCTTGATGCGCGGGTTCTGCTCGTTGCCGTCGAGCACGCTGTAGACGGCGGTGTAGAAGGGCGTGGTGCCGGCCTGCGCGCCGATCAGCCCGTCCTTGAAGGCGGCGAACGTCTTTGCATCGGTGAAGCGCTTCTCGTCGCCGCGCACCAGCATGAACTGTTCCGAGCGCATATACGGATCGGAGAAATCGACCTTCTGCTTGCGGTCGTCCTTGATGGTGATGCCGGTCATGCCGATGTTGTACTGATTGTCGGAAACCGCCTGGATCATCGCGTCCCAGGAGGTATTCTGGTACTCGACCTTGAAATTCAGCCGTTTGGCGATCTCGTTCATCGCGTCATATTCCCAACCGATCTGCTTGCCGGTCTTGGCATCGATGAACTGCAGCGGCGGATAGGCGTTTTCGGTCACCACCACCACTTTCTTGCCGCCGAGGTCGGGCAGCGCCTGCGCCAGAGCCGCGACAGGCACGAGAAGGCAAGCCAGCAGGCCGGCCAGCAGCAGTTTCGAATTGATCATGACGATGCTCCCCAGGAACTGAACCGCCTCGATCGGCCGAGGCATGCAGGAAATCCGGCGCCGACTTTAGCTTTCCGCCGGCGCCTTGCAAGCCGCTCCGATGCGGCGTTCGGCACGAAAATGGATTTCAATGCTTTCAACGGCGGCATTACGGAACGATCCGTATCGATTGCGGCCGATGCAGCCCGGCAAAATAGAATCCGCCTCGCGAAACAAAAAGGCGGCCGAAGCCGCCTTTCCGAAAATACGTTCTTGAAGAGCCTTATTCGGCGGCAGCTGCTTCCGCGGCCTTGGCGGCCTCGTCGGCGGCCTTCTTCTCGGCGGCGTCCTGCGCGGCCTTCTCGGCGGCCAGCGCCTGGGCGGCGGCCACTTTCTCGGCCTCGATGCGCGCCTTCTCGGCGTTCAGCGCATCGCGCTCTTCGTCGTTCAGCTTGCGGGCGCGCACGCCGGTGTTTTCCGAAATGCGGGCCGATTTGCCGCGACGGTCACGCAAATAGTACAGCTTGGCGCGACGCACCTTGCCGCGGCGCACGATCTCGACGCCTTCGACCATCGGTGAATAGACCGGGAACACCCGCTCCACGCCTTCGCCGTAGGAGATCTTGCGGACGGTGAAGTTTTCCTGGAAGCCGGCGCCGGCGCGGGCGATGACGACGCCCTCATAGGCCTGGACGCGGGTGCGGGTGCCTTCGGTCACACGGACCTGGACGCGCACGGTATCGCCGGGCTGGAATTCGGGGAGCTTGCGCTTGGCTTCGATCTTGGCGGCCTGCTCGGCCTCGAGCTGACGGAGGATGTCCATCTCAATAATCCACTTCTTGTTCTTCCGACAGTCAGAGCGTCCGACACTCGCCTTGCAGTCGCATCGACCGCTCGGCTATGCCCTTCGTTCGAGAACTTCTGTTCGAGAACATCGGGCAGGGGCGACTACACCGTCATTGTTGACGGGCCAGAAGATCGCTCTTGGCATATTTTCTTCCGGTTCGGCGCGCACATACAGCTATTTCGGCGCTTTGTCACGCCTTCGCTGTTTCTTTTTTGGCGCTGTTCGGCTGTGGCAATCCCGTGATCGCTTGTGGTCCAGGGGGTTGCGCCCGCGCGTCAAGCTTCCTAAGCCGGAAGATAAGCATTTTCCTCCAGCGACGACACCCTCATGCCAATCTTGGACGCGGTCCTGCTCTTTCTCGCCGGCTTTCTATCAGGCGCGGTCAATGCCGTTGCCGGCGGCGGCACGTTCATAACCTTTGGCGCCATGACCCTGGCCGGCCTGCCGCCGATCGTCGCCAATGCGACATCGTCGGTGACGCAATTTCCTGGCTACATCACCTCGACGCTCGCCTATTGGCACGACATCAAGCATTTCTGGCGTGGCGCACTGCTGCTCAGCCTCATTTCGGCTCTCGGTGCGCTGTCTGGCGCGCTCATCCTTCTAGGGCTCGACAACCCGTCGTTCCGCGCCTTGGTGCCGTGGCTGCTGCTGGCGGCAACCGCATTGTTCGCTGCCGGGCCATGGCTGAAGCCGGCGCCCAAGCCGGAGCATGAGGCCGCGGTAGGTTCGCTGGTCGGGTCGCTGGCGCAGTTCGCCACCGCCGTCTATGGCGGCTTCTTCGGCGCCGGCATGGGCGTCATGATGCTGGCGACGCTCGGTCTCACCCAGTCCGGCGACTATCACCGGCTGAACGCATTGAAGAACATGCTGGCCGTGGTCATTGCTGCGGTTGCCATCCTCGTCTTCGTCTCGGGCGGCGTCATTGCCTGGCTGCAGGCGATCATCATGATCCCGGGTGGCGCGCTGGGTGGCTATGCCGGCGTCTGGATCGCCAGGCGCGTGCCGCAGAACGCGGTGCGCGGCTTCGTCATCGCCGTCGGCCTGTTCCTGGCTTTCTACTATTTCGATAAGGGCTGAGCGGCTGACAGATCCGGGCGTCGCTCCTTCGTCAGCCTCTCCGCTTCGGCCCGCCGCCACGCCGCGATCTTCCTGTGATTGCCCGAAATCAGCACTTCGGGGATCGGCCGCCCCTCGAATTCCTGCGGCCGTGTGTAATGCGGATGTTCGAGCAGGCCGTTTTCAAAGCTCTCTTCCTCGCCCGATTCCGCATTGCCCATGACGCCGGGCAGCAGGCGCACCACGGCGTCGAGCAGCACCAGTGCCGCCGGCTCGCCGCCGGACAGGATGAAGTCGCCGATCGAAACTTCTTCGAGGCCGCGCGCCTCAATGACCCGCTGGTCGACGCCTTCGAAGCGGCCGCAGACGATCACCGCACCCGGCCCAGCGGCGAGTTCGCGCACGCGTGCCTGGTTCAGCGGCTTGCCGCGCGGGCTCATCAGCAGGCGCGGACGTGGATCGGCTGCCGGCGAGGCATGGTCAATGGCGCTGGCCAGCACGTCTGCCCGCATCACCATGCCGGCGCCGCCGCCGGCCGGCGTGTCATCGACGGTACGGTGACGATCGCTGGCAAAGTCGCGGATCTGGATCGTTTCGAGCGACCAAATGCCGGTCTCGAGGGCGCGGCCGGCCAGCGACAGGCCAAGCGCGCCGGGAAACATCTCGGGATAGAGCGTCAGCACCGAAGCCGAAAAACTCACCGGTTGCCTCCGGCGTCCCTCGGCCCGCGCGGCCTGCCCCTGGGGTCGAAACCGTCGTCAGCGGGAGGCTCGCCGTCCTCATCCTCGACCAAACCTGCGGCGGCTGGATCAACGCGGACAAAGCCGCCGGCGATCGACACTTCCGGAACGGCGGCCTGAGTGAACGGGATGAGCACGCCCTTGCGCCCCGCCAGCGTCACGTCGAGAATGTCGCCGCCGCCGAAATTGTGCACGGCGACGACCTTGCCGACGACCGCACCGGTGTCGTCCTTGACCTCCAGTCCGACGAGGTCGGCATGGTAGAATTCATCCTCTTCGCCCTCATCGGGCAACACCGAACGATCGACGAACAATTCGGTGCCGGCCAGCGCCTCGGCGGCATTGCGGTCGTTGACGCCTTTGAAGCGCACCACCACCACGGTGTTGGCGGGCCTGATGTCAACGATCTGGAAGGCGCGGCCGTCCCTGGCGTAGAGGGGACCGTAATCGGCCAGCGCCAGCGGGTCGCCGGTAAAGCTCTTGACGCGCAATTCGCCCTTGATGCCGTGCGCGGCACCGATCACGGCCATCTGGACGGGGTTTTGCGGCTTGCTCATCTGCGGAAAATCCTTTGCCTTGCTCTAACCCCAGCCCGTCGTCATTTCAATGACGCCGCTCTTCACCGCTTCCTAACCCGCGTGCCGGAAGATGGCGGGGAACTGGAAGAGTGCAATGCAGGAATTCCTCATATCGGCAAAACCCGACCTGCAGGCGGCGCGCGAGGCCTGGCTGAAGATGCTGGCGCGCGAACGCCGGCTGTCGCCCGAAACCGTCGAGGCTTATGAGCGCGACACACGCCAGTTCCTGCATTTCCTGACCGGCCATTGCGGCGGCTCGCCCGGCATTTCCGACATCGCCGATCTGCGCCCCGCCGATTTGCGCGGCTTTCTCGCTGCCCGCCGTGCTGAGGGCGCCGGCGCCCGCACGCTCGGGCGCGGGCTGGCCGGCATCCGCTCGCTGTTGCGTTTCCTGGAAAGGCGCGGCCTCGCCAATGCGGCAGGTGCGACAGCCTTGCGCGCGCCGCGGCAGCCGAAATCGCTGCCCAAGCCGCTGACCGCAAGCGATGCAAAACACGTCGTCTCGGTGGAAGGCCAACTGGCGGAGGAGCCGTGGATTGCCGCGCGCAACGCCGCCGTGCTGACCCTGCTCTATGGGTCCGGTTTGCGGATTTCCGAGGCGCTCGGCCTGTCGAGCGCCGATCTTTCCTCACCTGGTGATACCGTGCTGCGCGTCACCGGCAAGGGTGGCAAGACCCGGCTGGTGCCGGTGCTGCCGGTGGCGCTGCGGGCGATTGCCGAATACCGCCGCCTCTGCCCTTGGCATCTCGATCCCAAGGGCCTGCTGTTTCGCGGTGCCCGCGGCGGCCCACTCAACCCGGCAATCGTCCAGCGCGACATGGCCAAGCTGCGCTCGGCGCTCAACCTGCCCGACACGGCGACGCCGCATGCGCTGCGCCATTCCTTCGCCACGCATCTGCTAGGGCGCGGCGGCGACCTGCGCACCATCCAGGAGTTGCTCGGCCACGCCAGCCTGTCGACAACCCAGATATACGCCGGCGTCGACACCGCCAGGCTGCTCGAGATTTACGAAGCAGCTCATCCTCGTGCGTGATCGATGCATGTGTCGGTGGCCATCTCGCAACAATTTTGATGCGCCGGTTAACCGTTTTGCCGCTTTTTGCGCCTAGAACCGCAGCATGAAACGCCTCATCGCCATCGCCGACCGCGCGACCCATATGTCGCTGAAGCTGCTCGTCGCGCTCAACGCCCTGTTTTTCCTCTCTTTCCTCATCGTCGCGCTGCTCGCGGCGGGCAAGGCACGCGCCGAGACTTCGGCCTGCACCGGTAGCGATATGCTGAGCGCGCTGCAAAAGGACGACCCGGCTGCCTACCGCAAGATCGAGGCGGAGGCGGCAGCGACGCCGAACGGCAAGGGCCTGCTGTGGAAGCTCGAAAAATCGGGCGAAAAACCGTCCTTCCTGTTCGGCACCATGCACGTTACCGACCCGCGCGTCACCACGCTGCCACCCGCCGCGCAGAAGGCATTCGATGCGGCTGGCACCGTCATCATCGAGACCACCGAAGTGCTCGACAAGCAGAAGATGATGGCAGCAATGCTGAAAGAGCCGGATCTGATGATGTTCACCGACAAGACGACGCTTTCGTCGCTGCTGTCGCCGGAGGATGCGGCGGTGGTCAACAAGGCGCTCGATGCGCGTGGCATCCCGCCAGCGACCGTCGCCAAGATGAAACCTTGGTTGCTGTCGGCGATGGTGGCGCTACCTGCATGCGAAGTAGCTCGCCAGGCTGGCGGTGCGCCGGTGCTCGACGTCAAGCTTGCCAAGGACGCCGAGGCTTCGGGCAAATCGGTCGAGGGGCTGGAGACAATCGCCGACCAGCTGCGCGCCATGGCTTCGCTGCCGATCGCCTTTCACCTGAAGGGGCTGGTCGATACGCTGAAGCTTGGCGACAAGGTGAACGACGTCAACGAAACCATGATCGTGCTTTACCGGCGTGGCGACACTGGCATGTATGTACCGCTGTTTCGGGCTGTCGTCCCCGAACAGGTCGACGACCAATCGGGTTACGCCGAATTCGAGCAGACCATGATCACCAGCCGCAACAAGGTGATGGTCGATCGTGCAGCGCCGATCCTCGCCCACGGCAATGTCTTCATGGCGGTCGGCGCCATGCACCTTCCCGGAGCGCAAGGCTTGGTCGAGGGTTTCCGCAAGACCGGCTATACGGTGACCGCCGTCAACTGAACGACACGGCGGAGTTGCACACCGAATCATTGCCGAGGCGGGATCAGCCCTTACGCGTGGCGCGACGGCGGACCAGCCGCGCTTCGTGCCAAGAAACCGAAAAAGGTTCGGTTTGGCTCGATCGAACCCATTTTGCGGTGGAAATGCATGCCTGCGAGCGATTCCGGATCAGAATTGCCCTGTTTTCGGCGTTTTCAACGCCTAATGTGAAACCGATTCAACGATTGTACGTTGATGGCTATTACTTGATGTTTTTCATCCACGGAGGACACTTTTATGGCGAACACACCCAATCCGAACGACCCATTCACCTCGCCGGGCTCCGCACGGCCAAGCGGCGGCGGCAGCGGCTGGCTGATTGCCCTGGTCGTCGTTATCCTGGCAATTGTCGCCTATTATGTTTTTGGAAGACGTAGCGAGGCACCTGCGCCTGCCGAACCGCCCGCAGCCAGCACACCGGCTCCCGCCCCAGCGCCCGCCGAGCCGATGAAACCAGCCGAACCGGCTCCTGCGCCAGCTCCGGCAACACCCGCTCCGGCTCCGGCTCCGGCTCCGGCCCCTGCGCCCGCCCCGGCCCCGGCCCCGGCACCAGCACCAGCACCAGCGCCGGCACCGGCTCAGTGATCAGACTGCTGATTTAATATATGAACGGTCCGCTGAAAGGCGGGCCGTTTTTTTGAGAGCAGCCGTCGATGCTCTGAGCTGCGATTAGCCATGGGCTAACTTCATCTTCGTCATCCAGCGCGGAGCAGGAGCGAAGCGACATCGCGGAGACCCTGGAATCCATCTGCGGTTGAGAATGGAAGCCGTCTGTGGTGACCCTTCGCGCCCCTCTCTGTCCTGCCGGACATCTCCCCACTTGGGGCCACTTGGGGGGAGATTGGCTATTTCGCCAATCGCCACCGTCGCCTGCGATTCAACCGCTCAGATATGGATCGGCTTGAAGAACGTCGCCAATGCCGCCTCCTTTACCGCTTCCGACATTGTCGGATGGGCGTGACAGGTGCGGGCTAGGTCTTCCGACGAGCCGCCAAATTCCATCAGCACGGCCGCCTCGTGGATCATCTCGCCGGCGCCGAAGCCGACGATGTGGACGCCGAGTACACGGTCGCTGGCCTTGTCGGCCAGGATTTTCACAAAGCCGTCGGTGTGCAGCATGGCGCGCGCGCGGCCATTGGCGCTGAACGGGAATTTTCCGGCCTTGTAGTCGATGCCGGCCTTCTTCAATTCTTCTTCGGTCTTGCCGATCGTGGCGATTTCCGGCGTCGTGTAGACGACGCTCGGAATCACGTCATAGTTCACATGACCGGCCTGGCCGGCGATGGTCTCGGCCACCGCCACGCCCTCGTCTTCGGCCTTGTGGGCAAGCATCGGCCCGGCGATGACATCGCCGATGGCGTAGATGCCGGGCACGTTGGTCCTGAGATGGCCGTCGGTCTTGACCCGGCCGCGCTCGTCGACGTCGACGCCGGCCTCCTTCAGCCCGAGAGCGTCCGAATAGGCCCGTCGTCCCGTCGCAATCAGCACCGCGTCCGCCTCGATCGTCTCGGCTGCTCCGCCCTTGACCGGCTCGAAGGTAACCGTCGCCCCCTTCTTGGCCTTGGCGACGCCGGTCACCTTGGCGCCCAGCCTGAATTCAAAGCCCTGCTTCGACAGCAGGCGCTGGAACTGCTTGGAGACCTCGCCATCCATGCCGCCCAGGATGGTGTCGAGGAACTCGACCACGGTGACCTTGGCGCCGAGCCGCGCCCATACCGAGCCGAGCTCCAGACCGATGACACCACCACCGACCACCACCAGATGGCCCGGCACCTTGTCCAGCGACAGCGCGCCGGTCGACGAGACGATCACCTTCTCATCGAAATCGACCTTGACGCCGGGAATGCCGGCGACGTCGGAGCCGGTGGCGATGACGATGTTCTTGGTCTCGATCTCCTCGACCTTGCCGTCATCGGAGGTCACCGACACCTTGCCGGCCGCAACCACCTTGCCGGTGCCACGAAAACTGTCGATCTTGTTCTTCTTGAACAGGAAGGCGACGCCATTGACGTTGGCCGTCACCGTCGCATCCTTGTGTGCCATCATCTTCCCAAGGTTGAGCTTGGGCGCGCCGATCTCGACGCCGAGCGCCTCGAAGGAATGGCCGGCCTCGGCAAACATCTCGGACGCATGCAGCAGCGCCTTTGACGGGATGCAGCCGATGTTGAGGCAGGTACCGCCGAAGGTCGGGTTCTTTTCGACCACCGCCGTCTTCAGACCGAGCTGCGCCGCCTTGATGGCGCAGACATAGCCGCCTGGTCCCGATCCGATGATAACGACGTCATAGGCCATGATACTGTCCCCTTTTGCTTTAGCGGCCGCCGCCGATTTCCAGATTGGCGCCGGTTGTGTAGGACGCCTCGTCCGACAGCAGCCAGAGAATTGCGGCTGCGACTTCCTCGGCGGTGCCGACGCGCTGCATAGGCACCACCTTGCGCATTCTCTCGACGCGATCCGGCTGCCCGCCGGAGGCATGAATTTCGGTGTCGATGATGCCCGGGCTGACCGCGTTGACACGAATGCCTTCGCCGGCCACTTCGCGGGCAAGCCCGATGGTGAAGGAATCGACCGCGCCCTTGGAGGCGGCGTAGTCGACATATTGACCCGGCCCGCCAAGCCTTGCCGCGATCGAAGAAACATTGGCGATGGCACCACCCTTGCCGCCATGCCTGGTCGACATCCGCTTCACCGCCTCGCGGGCGCAAAGCATCGGCGCGATCACATTGATGCGCATCATGCGCTCCAGCCTTGCAGCGCTAAGCTCGTCGATGCGCGCGCTCTGGTCGACCACGCCGGCATTGTTGACGAGCGCGTCGAGCCGACCGAAACGGCCATCGACAGCCTCGAACATGGCCAATACGTCCGTCTCGCTGCCGACATCGGCCTTGACTGTGAAGGCTTCTCCGCCAGCAGCCTCGATGTCGGCGACCACCGTTTCGGCGGCTTTTGCATTCGACGCGTAATTGACCGCAATGCGATAGCCGGCCCTGGCGGCAAGCCTGCATGTAGCGGCGCCAATGCCGCGGCTGCCGCCGGTCACCAGCAGGATCTTTCCGCTCGCGCTCATTCCTGACATCCCTTCAGGGCAAAGACGTCCCAGGGCACCTTGGAAAAGCCGTTGGCGCCATAGGCCGCCGACATCTGCAACGACGCTCCCAAGTCAGGCAAGATCAGCTTCTTCGGCGCATCCTTTCCTTCGCCCGGCAGCAACGTGATATCGCCCTGGTCGTCGGCAGTGTAGATGACGCCCTCCCACACGGTGCAGGCGGCGAGCTCGTCGCCGGTGACGTCGCCGGCCGGGCATTTGTACATCAGCGAGCCATGCGGCCGCGCCGCGCCCTCGGTCCACATGACGATGCCGTCGAGCACGACGCCCTTGTCGAATACCATCTTGAAGCTGTTGGTGACGGCGGCCGACTCGCCGGTCGGCCTGAAATCGATCTCGGCGGCGTTTTCAGGATCGCCATAGACGGCGAGCTCGAGCGGGCAGGCGGCGTGCGCGGCCGCCGGGATCATCGCCGCGCCGACCGCTATCGATGCGGTCGACAGGCTTTCGGACAAGAAAGAACGGATCGTCACTGCTATCCGCCTTGAACAGCTTGATCGAGGATGAAGACCGTCGAAAGAAAATAGTCTATCTCAAACGCTACGTTTTCATTCCTGTCGACCGGAACCGCGTTCACCTCGTATTTGAGAGTCAAGATGCGAGAACTCTCCGCCAGCTCAATATAGACGTCGCGCTCACGACCGCCGCCGATTGCCCACTTGAACTCGCTCTTGTTCAGGAACTGCAGTGCCTTGGGCAAGGTATGTATGGCAATCGGTTTTGTGCCTGCAAAAGTCACGGGATGCCGGCCCACATCGACGTTAAGATGGCCGTACCAAGTCGCCATCGTTCCACCCGATTCCAGTCTTCCGAAGACAGGCTCGACACTAATCGACCTCAGACGAAAATCGGGACTGAAGAAGAACTCGCAATTGGCACCATAGATGCACCACGCCGATCCGGCGTCCCCGTGGCGATAATGATTGTCCGCCCGCAGATCCTCCGGATCTATCAAGCTGCGAACCGTCTCGCGGTCGCTCTTGCCGAGCTCGATTGGGCCAGCACGGCCTGTCGACAATAGTTCGAACAGATCTATCGGGTCGATCGGCTCAGCCACCGGAGCCCCCTAGAGGTCGAGCACCAGCCGCTCGGGATCCTCCAGGCTTTCCTTGACCCGGACCAGGAAAGTCACCGCTTCCTTGCCGTCGACGATGCGGTGGTCGTAGGACAGCGCCAGATACATCATCGGCCGGATCACGATCTGGCCGCCGACCACCACCGGCCGCTCCTGGATCTTGTGCATGCCCAAAATGCCCGACTGCGGCGCATTGAGGATCGGCGTCGACATCAGCGACCCGTAAACGCCACCGTTGGAAATCGTGAACGTGCCGCCTTGCATATCGGCGACGGAGAGCTTGCCGTCGCGCGCCGCAAGCCCCAGCCTGCCGATGTCCTTCTCGATTTCGGCGATGGACATCTGGTCGGCATTGCGCACAACCGGCACGACAAGGCCTTTCTCTGTACCGACGGCAACGCCGATATGAGCGTAGTTCTTGAAGATGATGTCGGTGCCGTCGATCTCGGCATTGACCGACGGGATCTCCTTCAGCGCATGGGTGACGGCCTTGGTGAAGAAGCCCATGAAGCCGAGCTTCACGCCGTGCTTCTTCTCGAACACGTCCTTGTATTTGCCCCTCAGCGCCATCACCGCGCTCATGTCGACCTCGTTGAAGGTGGTCAGCATGGCGGCGGTCGATTGCGCTTCCTTGAGGCGGCGCGCGATCGTCTGGCGCAGCTTGGTCATGCGCACGCGCTCCTCGCGCGACGCATCGTCGGCCGGGGACGGCGCGCGCGCGGCAACGGGTGCCGGTACAGGCGCTGCCTTCGGCATTTCGGCCGGCTGCGACGGCGCGCCCCTGGCGATAAGGTCGAGCACGTCGCCTTTCAGCACCTGGCCGCGCTTGCCCGAGCCCGACACCTGGTCGACCGCGAGATTGTGCTCGGCCAGCAGCTTTGCCGCCGACGGCGCCGGCGGCATTGTGCGCGTCTCGATCGCGCCGGCGTCGCCGGCGATCTTGGCCGTCTCGGCAGCGGCCTGCTTGACGCTCGAGGCTGCGGTGGGAGCCGAAGCCTGCGATACCGCATCCTGTTTGTCCGCCGGAGCGGCGGCGGCATTGGCTGCCGCGCCGGCGCCCGCCGAAATCGTGCCGAGCAGTGCGCCGACGCCGACCGTCTCGCCTTCCTTGACGGCGATCTCGGCGAGCGTGCCCGCGGCGGCGGCCGGCACTTCCACCGTCACCTTGTCGGTTTCGAGCTCGACCAGCGGCTCATCGGCGGCGATCGCGTCGCCGACCTTTTTGAACCATTTGCCGATGGTCGCCTCGGTGACGGATTCACCAAGTGTCGGGACGCGGATTTCGGTTGCCATTGTGCCTGTCCGTTTCTTTCGGTTCTGTTCTATTCACCAAGCGCGTCGTCGAGCAAGGCGGCAAGCTGGGCGAGATGCTTCGACATCAATCCGGTCGCCGGCGAGGCGGCGGCCCGCCGGCCGGTATAGCGCACCCGCTGATGCTTGGCGTCGATATGCGCCAGCACCCATTCGAGATACGGGTCGATGAACGACCATGCGCCCATGTTCTTGGGCTCCTCCTGGCACCACACCATCTCGGCATTGCGAAAGCGCGACAGTTCGGTGATCAGGGCCTTGGCCGGGAACGGATAGAGCTGCTCGACGCGCAGCAAATAGATGTCGTTGATGCCGCGCTTCTCGCGCTCTTCGTAGAGGTCGTAATAGACCTTGCCCGAACAGAGCACGACACGGCGGATTTTCGAATCCTTGGTGAGCTTGATGGCCTGGCCTGACAGCAGCTGCGCGTCGTCCCACAACAGCCGGTGAAAGGCGCTTTCGCCCGACATTTCCGGCAGCGTCGATACCGCCCGCTTGTGGCGCAGCAGCGACTTCGGCGTCATCAGGATCAGCGGCTTACGGAAGTCCCGCTTCAATTGCCGGCGCAAGATGTGGAAGTAATTGGCCGGCGTCGTGACGTTGGCGACCTGCATATTGTCTTCGGCGCAAAGCTGCAGGAAGCGCTCGAGCCGGGCCGACGAGTGCTCCGGCCCCTGGCCTTCATAGCCATGCGGCAGCAGGCAGACGAGGCCCGACATTCTGAGCCATTTGCGCTCGCCCGACGAGATGAACTGATCGAACACCACCTGGGCGCCGTTGGCGAAGTCGCCGAACTGCGCTTCCCACAGCGTCAGCGCCTTCGGCTCGGCCAGCGAGTAGCCATATTCGAAGCCGAGCACGGCCTCTTCCGACAGCATCGAGTTGATGACCTCGAAGCCGGCCTGCGCCGCCGACAGATTGTTGAGCGGAATGTAGCGTGTCTCGTCGCGCTGGTCGTAGAGCACGGAATGGCGCTGCGAGAAGGTGCCGCGCTCCGAATCCTGTCCGGACAGCCGGATCGGATTGCCGTCGAGCAGGATGGCGCCGAAGGCCAGCGCCTCGGCCGTCGACCAGTCGATGCCTTCGCCGGACTCGATCGCCTGGCGGCGGTTGTCGAGGAAGCGGATGATCGTCCTGTGCGCCTCGAAATCCTTCGGCACCTCGGTCAGTTTCTTGCCGATCTCCTTCAGCATCTTGACCGGCACGGCGGTCTTGCCGCGCCGCTGTTCGTCCTGGTTGTCGGCCGAGCGCAGGCCGGACCACGCGCCGTCCAGCCAGTCCGCCTTGTTCGGCTTGTAATGCTGGCCCACCTCGAATTCCTGCTCGAGATGCGCCCGCCAATCGGCCTTCATCTTTTCGAACTCGGCCTGGGTGATGTGGCCTTCGGAAATCAGCCGGTCGGCATAGATCTGCACCGTCGTCTTCTGGTTGCGGATCTTGCGATACATGATCGGCTGGGTGAAGGCGGGCTCGTCGCCCTCATTGTGGCCGAAGCGGCGGTAGCAGAACATGTCCACCACGACAGGCTTGTGGAACTTCATGCGGAATTCGATCGCCACCTTGGTGGCATGGACCACGGCTTCCGGATCGTCGCCATTGACGTGGAAGATCGGCGCCTCGATCATCTTGGCCACGTCGGACGGATAGGGCGACGAGCGCGAGAAGCGCGGGTTGGTGGTGAAGCCGATCTGGTTGTTGATGATGAAATGCAGCGTGCCGGCGACGCGGTGGCCGCGCAGGCCCGACAGGCCGAGGATTTCGGCAATCACGCCCTGGCCGGCAAAGGCGGCGTCGCCATGCAGCAGCAAGGGCAGCACCTTAGCACGCTCTTCCAGCGGCACGATCTCCTCGCGGCTGCGGCCGAACAGATAGTCCTGTTTGGCGCGCGCCTTGCCCATCACCACCGGGTCGACGATTTCCAGATGCGAGGGATTGGCGGTCAGCGACAGATGCACCTTGTTGCCGTCGAACTCGCGATCCGACGAGGCACCGAGATGGTACTTCACATCGCCCGAGCCCTCGACCTCGTCGGGCGCAGCCGAGCCGCCCTTGAACTCATGGAAAATGGCGCGGTGCGGCTTGGCCATCACCTGCGACAGCACGTTCAGCCGGCCGCGATGCGCCATGCCGAGCACGATCTCCTTCATGCCGAGCTGGCCGCCGCGCTTGATGATCTGCTCCAGCGCCGGGATCAGCGACTCGCCGCCATCAAGGCCGAAGCGCTTGGTGCCCTTGTACTTGACATCGATGAATTGCTCGAAGCCTTCCGCCTCGACAAGCTTCTGCAGGATCGCCTTCTTGCCGGCGGCGGTGAAGGAGATCTCCTTGTCGGTACCCTCGATGCGCGCCTGGATCCAGGCCTTCTCCTCGGGATCGGAAATATGCATGAATTCGACGCCGAGCGTCGAGCAATAGGTCCGGGTCAGGATATCGAGCATCTGCCGGATGGTGCCGAATTCCAGCCCGAGTACATTGTCGAGGAAGATCGGGCGGTCGTAATCGGCTTCGGTGAAGCCGTAATTCTCCGGCGACAGCTCGTTATAGTCCTCGAGCGGCTTGGCGATGCCGAGCGGATCGAGATTGGCGTGCAAATGACCGCGCATGCGGAAGGCGCGGATCATCATGATGGCGCGGACGGAATCGCGCGTCGCCTGATGCACGTCGGCGTCGGAAAGCGCTGCGCCGTTGCCGGCCGCCCTGTCCTTGACCTTTTTTTCGATGTGCTTTTCGATCAAGCCCCAATTGCCGTCCAGCGCCGAGACCAGCTCGCCATTGGCCTGCATCGGCCAGGTGGGCTTGGCCCAAGAGGCGCCCTTGGCGTTCCTGCGCACGTCGCCGGCGTCATCCTTCAGCGCCGCGAAGAAGTCCTGCCATTCGGGATCGACCGAAGCGGGATCGTCCTCATAGGCGGCATAGAGCGCGTCGATATAATCGGCATTGCCGCCATAGAGGAAAGAGGTAAGCGAAAATTGGTCGTTGGCCTGATCTTGTCTTGCCATGTCACTGTCGAAGCCTTTGCTTCGTCTCCTTTGTTGGAGGGGAGTAAGGGAATCGGGGAGTAAGGGAGTAGGGCAAATGCCCTCGTCTTGTTCCCTACTCCCCTATTCCCGTACTCCCTTACTCCCCTAACCCTTGATCGCCTCGGCCAGCGTCGTGCCGAGCCGGGCCGGCGACGGCGAAACCTTGATGCCGGCCGATTCCATCGCCGCGATCTTGTCTTCCGCGCCGCCCTTGCCGCCGGAGATGACCGCGCCCGCATGGCCCATGGTGCGGCCCGCCGGCGCGGTGCGCCCGGCGATGAAGCCGGCCATCGGCTTGCTGCGGCCGCGCTTTGCCTCGTCCTTGAGGAATTGCGCGGCGTCTTCCTCGGCCGAACCGCCGATTTCACCGATCATGATGATCGACTTGGTCTCGTCGTCGGCGAGGAACATCTCCAGCACGTCGATGAACTCCGTGCCTTTGACCGGGTCGCCGCCGATGCCGACGGCGGTGGTCTGGCCGAGGCCGACATTGGTGGTCTGGAACACCGCCTCATAGGTAAGCGTTCCCGAGCGGGAAACAACGCCGACCGAGCCCTTGCGGAAGATGTTGCCGGGCATGATGCCTATCTTGCATTCGTCGGGGGTCAGCACGCCGGGGCAGTTCGGCCCGATCAGCCGCGACGTCGAACGGTCGAGCCTCGCCTTGACCTTGATCATGTCCATCACCGGTATGCCCTCGGTGATGCAGACGATCAGCGGGATCTCGGCCTCGATCGCTTCCAGGATCGCTTCGGCAGCACCCGCCGGCGGCACGTAGACGACCGAAGCGTTGGCGCCGGTCCTGGCCTTGCCTTCGGCTACGGTGGCGAAGATCGGAAGCGCCTCGCCCTTGGCGCCGGTCCAGGTTTCGCCGCCCTTCTTGGGGTGGATGCCGCCGACCATCTTTGTGCCGTGATAGGCGAGCGCCTGTTCAGTGTGAAACGTGCCGGTCTTGCCGGTCAGGCCCTGCACCAGCACCTTGGTGTTCTTGTCGACGAGAATGGACATCGGAGCCCTTTTCTAAAAACCGTTGATCGAGGAAGGCGAGACGCGCCGGTAGACGCCGCTCACCATGTCTTGCCAGCCATCGCCGCCGGCAGGTTTGAAATGCAGTCGCATGCGGAAGGCATCGGCATTGTCGAAAATATAAGTCACACGCGCGGAGCCGCGCTGCGACGACCGCTCCAGAACCAGCTCCGTGCCGTTCCAGCTGCCTTTGGCCGGCGACATCGGCACGAAACCCATCGAATCGAACTGGTGCATGGTGACGATTTTGTTTTGCTGGTCGAAGCCGAACACGCTGTACGCGCCGAACGAAACCGTGCCGTCGCGGCGCTGGCGATAGCGCTGCACTACGAACAGGCCGCCGAACTGTGCCTCTGCCAGTATTTCCGAACTCGCTGTTCCGGCATCGGCCCATTTCGTGGCCGACACCTCTTCCTCGCCGCGCCACGCTCCGACCAGCGCCCGCAGGCGCTGGTGATCGGCCGAGAGTGAGGAGAAGGGCGCAGCGTTCATGGTCAGAGCCGCTTGAGATCGGCGACGGTGAGGTCGCTCTTAGCGTTGCCGGTGTTGAGCGTCGTCGCCGGCTCGAACATCAGCACGACAGGCTCCTCGCTCAGTGAGCGCGGACGGTGCTCGACGGCGCGCGGCACAACGATGAACTCGCCGCTGCCAAGCTCAACCGTGCCGTCGCGGAAATCGATGGCGATGCGGCCGCGCAGCACCAGGAATGCTTCGTCTTCATTGTCATGCGCGTGCCAGTCGAAGACATCGCCGAACTTGGCGATCTTGACCTGGCTGTCGTTCACGTCGCCGGCGATATGCGGATCGAAGACCTTCTTGATCTTCTGATCCGCCGCCTCGACGAGGTTTATCTTGTGCGGAGGCATCGCCTATCGACCTCTGACTCGCTCTGTTCTCACTGGATAATCCGAAACAGCAACAGGAGGCCCACCAAGAAGAGAATGACGCTCACGCCAAGATGCACCCCAAGGTCAAGCGATCTTGGAAGAACAATTCTGAACGAGGTGTGGCGGCGCATCTTTTCCGACATCTTTCTCCGCTCGGGAAAGGCCCACAGTCCGCCGATACCCATGGCAATCATAAATATTGACCATATTGGATGGGCAAACGGAGCGTTTTCCAAATGCTCAGCCCTTCACCGCCGCGACAATCTTCTTGGCTGCGTCATCGAGGTCATCGGCCGACACCACGTTTAGCCCGCTGTCGTTGATGATCTTCTTGCCGAGCTCGGCATTGGTGCCTTCCAGCCGCACCACCAGCGGCACCTGCAGGCCGACCTCCTTGACTGCTGCGATGACGCCCTCGGCGATGATGTCGCATTTCATGATGCCGCCGAAGATGTTGATCAGAATGCCTTTGACCGCCGGATCCTTGGTGATGATCTTGAACGCCGCCGTCACCTTTTCTTTCGACGCGCCGCCGCCGACATCGAGGAAGTTGGCGGGCTCGGCGCCATAAAGCTTGATGATGTCCATCGTTGCCATGGCGAGGCCGGCGCCGTTGACCATGCAGCCGATATTGCCGTCGAGCGCGACATAGGCGAGGTCGTATTTCGACGCCTCGATCTCCTTCTCGTCCTCTTCGGTGGTGTCGCGCAATTCGAGCACGTCCGGGTGGCGAAACAGCGCATTGTTGTCGAACGACACTTTGGCGTCGAGAACGCGCAGCCGGCCGCTCCTCATGACGATCAAAGGGTTGACCTCGAGCAGGCTCATGTCCTTCTCGACAAACGCCTTGTAGAGGATGGGGAACAGCGTCGCGCCATCCTTGGCGGCGTCGCCGTCGAGCTTCAGCGCCGCGTTGAGCTTCCTCACATCGTCCGCAGTCACGCCCTTTTCCGGGTCGATGGCGACGGTGATGATCTTTTCCGGCGTGTCGTGGGCGACCGCCTCGATGTCCATGCCGCCCTCGGTCGAGACGACGAAGGCGACGCGCCCGACCGAGCGGTCGACCAGGATCGACAGATAGAGCTCGCGCTCGATGTCGGCGCCGTCCTCGATATAGAGCCGGTTGACCTGCTTGCCGGCCGGGCCGGTCTGCTTGGTGACCAGCGTATGGCCGAGCATCTCCTCGGCGTTGGCGACGACCTCGGCCACCGACTTCGCCAGCCTGACGCCGCCCTTGGCATCGGGCCCGAGCTCCCTGAACTTGCCCTTGCCGCGGCCGCCGGCATGGATCTGGCTCTTGACCACATAGAGTGGGCCGGGCAGCGCCTTGGCGGCAGCTTCCGCCTCGCTCGCCTTGAACACCGGCACGCCCTCGGCCACGGGTGCGCCAAAGCCTTTCAGCAGCGCCTTGCCCTGATATTCATGGATGTTCATGCGCTATGTCTCCAGCTTGCTTGGCGGGCTTGGTTACCGGCTTACTTGGCCGCGAGATGCGGAGCGATCTTGACGCAGGCGTCGCACAGGCCCTGCACCGCCGCGACCGAATTGTCGAACATCTTCTGCTCGCTCTTCGCGAGCTCGATCTCGATGATCCGCTCGACGCCGCCGGCCCCGATTACCACGGGAACGCCGACATAGGTGTTCTTGACGCCATATTGGCCGGAGAGGTACGCCGCACAGGGCAGCACCCGCTTCTTGTCCTTGAGATAGGCTTCGGCCATGGCGATGGCCGAGGCGGCCGGCGCATAAAAGGCAGAGCCGGTCTTGAGCAGGCCGACGATCTCGGCGCCGCCGTCGCGGGTGCGCTGCACGATCTGGTCGAGCCGCTCTTTCGAGGTCCAGCCCATCTTGATGAGGTCGGGCAGCGGGATGCCGGCAACCGTCGAATAGCGGATCATCGGCACCATGGAATCGCCATGGCCGCCGAGCACGAAGGCGGTGACGTCCTCGACCGAGACCTTGAATTCCTCGGCCAGGAAATAACGAAAGCGCGAACTGTCGAGCACGCCGGCCATGCCGACGACATGGCTCTTGGGCAGGCCGGAAAATTTCTGCAGCGCCCAGACCATGGCGTCGAGCGGATTGGTGATGCAGATGACGAAGGCTTTCGGCGCGTATTTCTTGAGGCCGGCGCCGACCTGCTCCATTACCTTCAGATTGATGCCTAGAAGATCGTCGCGGCTCATGCCGGGCTTACGCGGCACGCCGGCGGTGACGATGCAGACATCGGCGCCCTCGATGCCGGCATAGTCGTTGACGCCGGTCAGCCTCGAGTCGAACCCATCGACCGGCGACGACTGCGCGATGTCCAGTCCCTTGCCTTGCGGGATGCCTTCGGCGATATCGAACAGCACGACGTCGCCGAGATCCTTGAGGCCGACCATGTGGGCGAGGGTGCCGCCGATCATGCCCGAGCCGATGAGCGCTATCTTGTTGCGTGCCATGTCAGGATATTTTCCCTTTGACTATGACGGCGCCCAAATCCTTGACGATTTGATGACGGCGTCGGAGGAAGAGGCCGGAATGCTGCGGAACCGCGAAATGCGCCGCACGCAATAGCCCCGGCCGCACAAAAATTCAAACGATTATTTTGGAGTGAGTAATTTCAATCGGTTAGAAACAATGGGAGTTACGTAAACGTCAGAATTCTGAAGCCGACTAGAGGAGTTCTACACAATGGCACTGGAAATCAGAAGGCTGTTTCCTGGCGATGACGCCCTTGTGATGCGGGTTGCCGACGAAGTCTTCGACGAGCCGGTCAGGCCGGATCGGCTCTCCGCCTATCTCGCGGAGCCCGGTCATTTCATGGTCGTGGCCCTCGCCGACGGCATCGTCGTTGGCCAATGCGCAGCCGTCATCCACCGCTACCCGGACAAGGTGAGCGAACTCTACATAGACGAGGTCGGCGTGGCGCCGGCCTTTCAACGCCTGGGCATTGCGACGAGGATGCTCGGCGCCATGCTGGCACTCGGTCGCGAGCATGGCTGTGAGGAGGCGTGGGTCGGCACCGAGCCGGACAATGTTGCTGCTCGCGCACTTTACGAGTCGCGAAAAGAGCCGCATGGGCCGGCGGAGGGGTTCGTCATGTATGTTTATAGGTTATAGCCAGCGGCAGCGACCCCTTCTGTACTATCCCTCACGCCTGAGCCTGCCGTGCCTCGGTCGATGATCCCTGCGCCCCCTGCCTCTCCGTCCAGTTCTCCAGCCAGTCGTGGCTCTGCATCTCGATCAGCCGCGATGCGGTGCGCTCGAACTCGAAGACTTCGTTGCCGCGCTTGGCCGTATAGAGCTGCGCCGGCGGTGCCGCGGCGCTCAGCACCAGCCGTACATGATGATCGTAGAGCGTATCGACCAGCAGGATGAAGCGCTTGGCTTCGTTGCGCTTGCCTTCGCCGAGCACCGGCACACGGTCGATGAAGATGGTCGAGAAACGGCTGGCAATGGCAAGATAGTCGCGGGCGCCGAGCGGCCTCTCGCAGAGATCGGCGAAGGAAAACCGCGCCGCCTCGCCGGCAGAACGCGGCACCACGACGTGCCGGCCCTTCACCGTCAGCATCGTCTCGGCCGTCGGCCTGCCATGCGTCATCACCGCCCACGCGTCGT
Source organism: Mesorhizobium sp. M0954 (assembly GCF_040319155.1). Taxonomy (NCBI): domain Bacteria; kingdom Pseudomonadati; phylum Pseudomonadota; class Alphaproteobacteria; order Hyphomicrobiales; family Phyllobacteriaceae; genus Mesorhizobium; species Mesorhizobium sp. M0954. Next base: position 52,975 of record NZ_JAMYNR010000020.1, read on the forward strand.
CGAGCGCATGGTCGGCGGCGGCATCGGCCGCGGTGATGTAGACCGGCATGCGGCTGAGCTTGTCGAGGCGGTAATCTTTATCGGCGTCCAGCGCCAGCACCTGCGCGTGGCGCTCCAGGATAGCGACAAACGGCAAAAACAACTGACGGTTCAGGCCGTCGCGGTAGAGATCCTGCGGCGCAACATTGGAAGTGGCAACCAGCACCACGCCATTGGCAAACAACGCCGAAAACAACCTTGACAGGATCATCGCATCGGCGATGTCGGTGACGGAGAACTCGTCGAAGCATAGCACCCAGGCTTCCTCGGCCAGCGCGCGCGCCACCGGCGGGATCGGATCGTCCTCCTTGGCCGTGCCGTTCTTGCGAGCCTGTCGGTGCTTCTGGATGCGGTCCTGCACGTCGGCCATGAAGTCGTTGAAATGCACCCGGCGCTTGCGCCGCACCGGCAGCAGCTCGAAAAACATGTCCATCAGCATGGTCTTGCCGCGGCCGACGCCGCCATGGATATAAAGGCCCTTGACCGCCTCGTGCACCTCGCGCTTGCGGGCGAACAACCACCCCAGCGCGCTTGATTTCTGCGCCAGCCGCTTTGCCGATATCTCTTCGATCAGCCGGTCGAGCGCAGCGGCGATCCGCTCCTGCGCCGGATCGCGCCCGATGGCGCCCGTCTCGACCAGATGGTCATAGCGCTGCTTGACGGTCGCATGAGTCTGGAGGCCGTCACGCAGATGCATTGGTCACGTCGTTCCGGAGCAATTCCAAGAAAAGTGTGCAGCGGTTTTCTGTCCGGAATTGCGTAAAAAACAAAAGAGAGCAATTCCAAGAAAAGTGTGTAACGGTTTTCCGTCCGGAATTGCGTAACAATGGGGGCCGTTTTCTTACCTTGTAAGCGAGATCGGCAGGCCGTTGGAAGTCTGGCCGTCGAATTTCTCGCCGCCTGAGGAATAAAGCCGTGCCAGCGTGCCGCCATTCTCGTCGTAGAGCGTCAGTTGCTTGCCGGCGACGTTCCAGGATTTGATGCCATCGAGCGGCGCCGGGCAATGCAGCGGTCCGGCGCGGTAGCCCGACCCGAATTTGGTCTGCGGCGTCGCCACCTGACAGCTCTGGCCGGACACGCTTGCCTTCCAAACACCGGCGACGCTGGACGCGGTCAGGTCGGCTGCACCGGCCGGCGCCGTCCCGTCGGGCGGCAGCGAGGCGACCTGCGTGTTCTGCGGCGCGGTCGGAAATTTCGACGGGTCGGCCGGGCCGGGTGTCGCCGGTGGCGGCAGCTGGTTTGCAGTCACCTTGCCGGCGGGCGCAGCTTCCAGCGGCGCCGGCTGCTGCTCGTCCATCGATGTGAACCGTGAGGTTGAACAGCCGCTCGCAACGAGCACGGCCAACGATACGGCCAGCGGGCCGGTTTTCGAAAATTTCATTCTTCAACCTCCGTCGGATCGGGCTGGGGATGCCGTCCGCGCAATGTCCCCCTCACCAAGATGGAGAAGGTGGCGAAATTTCAACCCGATATGGTTAAAATACGGTTTGCGCCGGTAATGTTGCAAATTTGTCGCAAAATTCACATTGCCTGAAATTGCGTTACGCCTTGGCCGTTTGGCCGACACCTCCGGTTGATTTCGATACGGCGCGCTGGCGCCAAATCCCTGGCGTTCACCTCAAATGCTTGTGCGGGCCGGCGCCGGCATTATCTCTTGGCGATCAGCAAACTGCAGGGAGCCGATTTCTTGGCCGCGAGAAAGAGAGCCGCCAACCGCTATTACAGCGGGCCGCCCAGCGATCATTTCGACGGCACCTTGTTCTTCAATCCCGACGGACGGCCGCCGGGTCGCTTTGCCGATCTGTTGAAATGGCAATTGAGCCGCGAGCGCTCGAAATGGCCGGCGGCGGATCCGAGCCCGTTTCCACCGGCAAGACCGGTCGAGCGCATCGATGGTTCTGCGCTGCGCCTCACCATGGTCGGTCATTCCTCGCTGCTCGTCCAGACAGCCGGCCTGAACATCCTGACCGACCCAGTCTGGTCGCGACGCGTCTCGCCGCTCTCCTTCGCCGGTCCGAAACGCGTCAATCCGCCGGGCATCGCGTTTTCGCATTTGCCGCCGATCGACCTCGTGCTGGTCAGCCACAACCATTACGACCATCTCGACCTCGCCACGCTGAAGCGCCTGAAGACAAGACACGACCCGCTGCTGCTGACGCCGCTCGGCAACGACACGATCATCGGCGCTGCCGTGCCCCGTATGAGGCTTTCCGCGCATGACTGGGGCGACCGGGTCGATATCGGCGATGGCGTCGCCGTCCATGTCGAGCCGGTGCACCACTGGTCGGCCCGCGGTACTCGCGACCGGCGCATGGCGCTGTGGGCGGGTTTCGTCGTCGAGACACCCGACGCAAAGATCTATTTCGCCGGCGATACCGGCTTCCACGGTGGCATCAATTACCGGCTGATGGCGCAAAAGCACGGCGGCTTCCGCCTCGCCATCCTGCCGATCGGCGCCTACGAGCCGCGCTGGTTCATGGCGCCACATCACCAGGATCCGGAGGAGGCGGTGCAAGGCATGCTTTTGTGCAACGCCGCCTATGCAGCCGGCTGTCACTGGGGCACGTTCCGGCTCACCAACGAGCCGATCGACGAGCCGCCCAGAAAGCTCGGCGAAGCGCTCGATGCTGCCGGCCTGCCGCGGCAACGTTTTCGCGCCTTGCGGCCGGGCGAAGTCTGGGACGTGCCGGCGGTCTAGCGCGGCGGAACCTAGGGCATCACATAGACGTTTGTAGGTGTTCAAACTTGTCGCCTGCGAGGTGTCTCTCATGATCAGGTGGATCATCATTCTTTTGATTATCGCGGCCGCGGCGAGCCTGCTCGGCATGCCGGCACTGGCCGGAGCCGCCGCCACCGGCGCGCGCATCCTCATCGGCATCGTGCTGATCATCTTCCTGCTGATCGTGCTTGGCGTCTTCGCGGTGACTTGAAAATCACGCCGCGCTGGTAATTTCTGCCGCTATCCGCCATATAGGCGCCAAACGGCAAGAGACCTTTCGATCGATGGCAAGCGCGGCCCCTTTCGCCAAGATGAACGGCATCGGCAACGAAATCATCGTTGCCGATATGCGTGGCCGTGCCGATCGCGTGACGCCTGCGGCAGCCGTCGCGCTTAATGCCGATGCGGCGACCAGGTTCGACCAGATCATGGCGATCCACGACCCCAGGACGCCGGGCACCGCCTTTTTCATCGACATCTTGAATTCCGACGGAACCAGGGCGCAAGCCTGCGGCAACGGCATGCGTTGTGTCGTCCAGGCGCTCGCCGCCGAGACCGGCCAGAAGACATTTGCCTTTGAAACAGTCGCCGGCATCCTCAATGCCGAGGAACATGCCGACGGAATGATCTCGGTCGACATGGGCAGGCCGCGCTTTGGCTGGCAGGACATCCCGCTGGCCGAGGAATTCCGCGACACCCGCATGATCGAGCTGCAGATCGGCCCGATCGATGCTCCGGTGCTGCATTCGCCGTCGGTCGTCTCGATGGGCAATCCGCACGCCATCTTCTGGGTCGACCGCGACGTCTGGTCGTACGAGCTCGAGCGCTTCGGCCCGCTGCTCGAAAACCACCCGATCTTCCCCGAGCGCGCCAACATCACCATCGCGCAGGTGACCTCGCCGGAGACCATGGCCATCCGCACCTGGGAGCGCGGCGCCGGCCTGACCAAGGCCTGCGGCACGGCTGCTTGCGCCGCTGTAGTCGCCGCGTCCCGCACCCGGCGTACCGGCCGCGGCGTCACGCTGATGACGCCCGGCGGCGGCTCGCTGCATGTTTTGTGGCGCGACGACGACCACGTCATCCTCACCGGTGCCGCCGAATGGGAATTTTCCGGCAGCTTCGATCCTTCGACCGGGGCGTGGGCGCGCGACACCGAAAGCGCCGCCTGATGGCTCCTCTTGGCAACAAGGGTATCGAGGTCGTCACCTTCGGCTGCCGGCTGAACACCTATGAATCCGAGGTGATGCGGCGTGAAGCCGAAAGTGCGGGCCTCGGCGGCCTCGAAGGCGGCGCCATCATCTTCAACACCTGCGCCGTCACCGGCGAGGCTGTACGCCAGGCCAAGCAGTCGATCAGAAAAGCCCGCCGTGAGAACCCGGCCGCCCGCATCATCGTCACCGGCTGTGCCGCGCAGACCGGCCCGCAGGATTTCGTCGCCATGGACGAGGTCGATCTCGTCCTCGGCAATGAGGAAAAGCTGAAGGCGCATTCCTATCGCGCGCTGCCGGATTTCGGCGTCAACGACACTGAGAAGGCGCGCGTCAACGATATCTTTTCGGTGCGCGAGACGGCCGCCCACATGGTCGACGCCATCGAGGGCCGGGCGCGCGCTTTTGTCCAGGTGCAGAACGGCTGCGACCACCGCTGCACCTTCTGCATCATTCCCTACGGTCGCGGCAATTCGCGCTCGGTGCCGATGGGCGCCGTGGTCGAGCAGATCAAGCGACTCGTCGGCAATGGTTATGCCGAGATCGTGCTGACGGGCGTCGACATGACCAGTTTTGGCGCCGATCTGCCGGGCGCACCGAAGCTCGGCAAATTGGTCAAGACCATCCTGAAGCAGGTGCCAGACGTGAAACGCCTGCGGCTTTCCTCGATCGACTCGATCGAAGCCGACGACGATCTGCTGGACGCCATCGCCACCGAGCCGAGGCTGATGCCGCATCTGCATCTGTCGCTGCAATCGGGTGACGACATGATCCTGAAGCGGATGAAGCGCCGGCACAGCCGCGACCAGTCGATCCGCTTTTGCGAGGATGTGCGCAAACTGCACCCCGGCATTGTTTTCGGCGCCGACATCATCGCCGGCTTCCCGACCGAGACGGACGCCATGTTCGAAAACTCGCTGGAGATCGTCGAGGAATGCGGCCTGACGCATCTCCACGTCTTCCCGTTTTCGCCGCGCCAGGGCACGCCCGCCGCGCGCATGCCGCAGCTCCGCCGCGACGTCGTCAAGCAACGCGCGGCACGCCTGCGCGCCGCCGGCGAGGCCGCCTATCGCCGCCATCTTGCCTCGCTCGCTGGAACGCATCAGTCGATCCTGGTCGAGCGTGACGGCCTTGGCCGCACCGAAGGGTTTACGCTGGCCGCGGTCTCTGCCGGCGCTCCGGGCGACATCGTCGAGGCTGATATCGCCGGCCATGACGGTATCCGACTGATCGCCGCGCCGCTTGCCGCCCGCGCCGCCTGAGAGCGCAAGACATGGCTGGGTTTTTCAAGAAGATATTTTCGTTCGGCAAGAAGGAAGTCGTCGAGGAGCGGCCCGACGAGGCCGCGCCGCTGCCGCCGATCAAATGGGACGAACTGGAGGCGCTGAAACCGGCCGCCGAGCAGGCCGTCCCGGAGTTTTTGAAACGCGACGAGTCGCGACCCGAAGTCGAAGCCGTACCTCCACCGCCAGTCGAACCAGAGTTGCCTCCGGCACCCCAACCGGCGCCGGAATCGCAGAAGCCTGAGCCGCCGCCGACCATTCCACCCGAGCCGGAAACGCCTGCTGAGGAACCGGAGGAGATCCGGGCCGAGCCGCAGCAGCCAGAAATCGTCCCCTCCCAGCCAGAACCTGCACCCGTCGAAGTGCCGGTAGTGCCCACCGAGGCTCCCTCAGCAGCGCCAGCGCGCGAAGTCCCGCCCGCCGAAATACCGCCCCCGATCCGCCAGCCAGCGCCGGCCGAGACGAAACCGATCTTGAGCGAGATCGCGCCCGAACCGGAGGTCCTGCCGGCGCCCCACCCTCCCATCGAGGGGGAGGTAAAGCCCGAGCCAGAAGCCGTTCCGCAACCATCGCCGGAGCCAAAGCCCGCCCCCGGCAAAGTCACCGTAACCAAGAAGGTCGAGCAGAAAGCCGAGCCGCAGAAGGCGCCCGAACCGGCGCCGAGGCGTTCCTGGTTCCAGCGCATGCGAGACGGGCTTGCCCGCTCTTCCCGGGAGTTGTCGGGCAACATCGCCGGCGTCTTCACCAAGCGGAAGCTTGACGAGGACACGCTGCAGGACCTGGAGGATGTGCTGATCCGCGCCGATCTCGGCATGGAGACGGCTTTGCGCGTTACCGACGCGCTCTCCGCCAGCCGCTACGGCAAGGACGTCTCCGACACCGAAGTCCGGGCCATCATGGCGGCCGAGGTTGAGAAGGTGCTGACCCACGTCGCCATGCCGTTGGAGCTCGACCTCAGCCACAAGCCGCATGTCATCCTGGTGGTCGGCGTCAACGGCACGGGGAAGACCACGACCATCGGCAAGCTGGCGGCGAAGCTCACCGATGGCGGTCTCTCGGTGATGCTCGCCGCCGGCGACACCTTTCGCGCAGCCGCGATCGAGCAGCTGAAGATCTGGGGCGAGCGCACCAACTCGCCGGTCATTGCCTCGAAGCTCGGCGCCGATGCCGCCGGCCTCGCCTACGATGCATTCGAGCGCGCGAAGGAGGCCGGCTCCGACGTGCTGATCATCGACACCGCCGGGCGGCTGCAGAACAAGACCGAACTAATGGCGGAACTGGAAAAGATCGTCCGGGTGCTGGGCAAGCTCGATCCGGAAGCGCCGCACACCGTGCTGCAGACGGTCGATGCCACCACCGGCCAGAATGCGCTCAACCAGGTCGAGATCTTCCGCAATGTCGCCGGCGTCAACGGCCTGGTGATGACCAAGCTGGACGGCACGGCGCGCGGCGGTATTCTGGTGGCGATCGCGGCAAAGCACAAATTGCCGGTCTATTTCATCGGCGTCGGCGAACAGGTCGACGACCTCGAACCCTTTTCCGCAAGCGAATTTGCCAGGGCGATCGCTGGAGTGGCTTGACGAGCATGATCCCGAAAAGTTGCAAGCTTTTTGGATTGGATCACGCGTAAGAAGGACGCTATGAACCCACCCATCCTCGAAGGCGACCCGTCCGATCCGCGACGCAAGGCGTTGAACCCCGGCCTGAAATTCCTGCTCGAGCTCGGGCCTGGTCTGGTGTTCTTTTTCACCACCATCCGCGGCGCGTGGCTTGTCGGGAAATTTCCGATCCTCGGCCATATCGGCGAGCCTATCCTGATTGCCACAGCGTTCTTTATGGTGGCGACGGCGCTATCGCTCAGCGTTTCGTGGATTTTGACGCGCAGCTGGCCGATCATGCCGTTGGTCTCGGCCATCGTGGTGTTTGTGTTTGGCGCACTGGCGCTGTGGCTGCAGGACAAGACCTTCGCTTTCATGAAGCCGACAATCATCAACAGCCTGTTCGGCATCACGTTGCTTGGCGGGTTGGCGTTTGGCAGATCGCTGTTGGGCTATGTCTTTGATTCCGCCTTCAATCTCGACGCCGAAGGCTGGCGCAAGCTCACTTTCCGATGGGGACTCTTCTTCCTTTTTCTGGCTGCGCTGAACGAGATCGTGTGGCGCAACTTTTCTGAGGAAGCCTGGCTTTATTTCAAGGTCTGGGGCACGATTCCCATTACCCTTGTCTTCACGTTAAGCCAAATGCGGTTGATCCTGCGCCATTCGCTCGAGGACAAGGCCGGCAAGGAAGAGAAGGCCGGCAAATAGAGCAATTCCAGGAAAGTGTGTAGCGGTTTTCCCGGGAAAAGCGCGTAGCGTTTTCCCTAGGGAATTGCATCAGAATAAGGGGAGAGGGGCATGGAATTCATCACCACGCGCGACGAGTTGAGGACGATCTACAAGACGCCTCGGCTGACCGACGGCTCGATCCGCAAGGAATTGAAGACATTGGACGGCCACTGCCGTTCATTCATCGGCAAGAGCCCGTTCGTGCTGATCGGCTCGTCCGACGGCGCCGGCAATGCCGATGTGACGCCCAAGGGCGACAGGCCGGGTTTTGTGGCAGTGCTCGACGAGAAGACCATCGCCATCCCCGACCGGCCGGGCAACAACCGGCTCGACACGCTGGAGAACATCCTTCTCAATCCCTCGGTCGGGCTGCTCTTCCTCATTCCCGGCATGAACGAGACGCTGCGTGTCAACGGCGATGCCCGCATCACCGTCGATGCGGCGTTACGCGAGCGGCTGGCGGTCGACGGCAAGGCGCCGCAAAGCGTCGTCGTGGTGACGGTCAAGGCCGCCTATATGCATTGCGCCAAGGCCTTCATGCGCTCCGAACTGTGGAAGCCGGAGAGCTGGTACGACCGCGCGACGCTGCCGACGCTCGGCCAGATCCTGCGCGACCAGCTGGCGCTCGCCGATTCGGCCGAGGCGACCGACCGCTGGCTGGATGAGGAATACAGGGAGACCATGTGGTAGCGTGCCCGGCAACGAATCGCCCAAGCCGGTCTCCATTCCTTTGCTGAACATCCTCGCCATCTCCGGCAGCCTGCGCGCCGCCTCGATCAATTCGGCCCTGGTCGCGGCACTCGCGCAAAACGCGCCGCCGGACTGTCACGTCTCCGTCTACGATGGACTTGGCCGGCTGCCGATCTTCAACCCCGACGACGAAGGCGAGCGGACGCCGCCGCAAGCAGCAGTGCTGATCGATGCGGTCACCGCCGCTGACGGCGTCATCGTCTCCTGCCCGGAATATGCTCACGGTGTGCCAGGCGGCCTGAAGAACGCGCTTGACTGGCTGGTGTCGCGCGATGCCGCCGTTGGCAAGCCAGCCATGCTGGTGCATGCCTCGCCGCGCTCGCTGTTTGCCCGCGCCGCACTGATCGAGATCATGCGGACAATGTCTTTTGCGCTCCATGAGGAAGCAGCGCTCGAAATAGCGCTGCTCGGCAAGAAGCCGCCGGAGGTGGAGGATATCTTATCGCAGCCGGAAAACCGGCTGACGATGCGCGATGCCCTATCCGCCTTCGCGGAGTTCATCCGCTCGCGGTGAACGCCGGACCGTGCTTTCGCCATCCCAGGGTCTCCGCGACGGAGTTTCGCTCCTGCTCCGCCCCCGGGATGACGACGCTAGGAGCTGCGGCCAATCTGTGCCGGGAACTATCCCTTGCTCCTCCGCGTCTCGACGTCGGTCTCGCCGACGAACCAGTCGCGTGCAGCGACCTCCTCGAAAACCACCCAGACATCGTTGTTGGTCAGGCCGGTGACGCCGGTGATGGCCGCTGTCACTTGGGCGGCGATCGCGGCCTTTTTGCCGGCCGGGTCGTCGGCAATCACCTCCTTGACCAGGCGGATATTCACGAATGGCATGGTTCCCTCCCTTGCATATGCTTGGCAGCCGCTCAGTAGGTTTTGGCGCCGTTGACCATGAGCCGGACCATGTAGAGCGATGTGGTGCCGGCGATGTAGAGGCAGTTCAGCTTGTTGCCGCCGAACACGCAATTAGCAACGACTTCCGGTACCTTGACCTTGCCGATCAGCGTCCCGTCTGGATCGTAGCAATGGACCCCGTCGGCGGTGCTGGTCCAGATGCGGCCGTCCGCATCCAGCCTGAAACCGTCGAACAGGCCGGCGGTGCAGTCGGCAAAGACCTTTTCGCCTGAGACCGTCTTGCCGCCCTGGCCGACATTGAACACCCGGATGTGCGCCGGATTTTGCGCACCATGCGTGCGGCCGGTATCCGCGACATAGAGTTGGCGCTCGTCGAGCGAGAAGGCGAGCCCGTTGGGCCTGACCATGTCGGTGATCACCGCCTCGGTCTCGCCGGTGCCGGGATCGACCCGGTAGACATGGCAGGCGCCGATTTCGCTTTCGGCCTTGTCGCCCTCGTAATCGGTATCGATGCCGTAGCTCGGATCGGTGAACCAGATCGAGCCATCGGACTTGACCACCGCGTCATTGGGCGAGTTCAGCCGCTTGCCGCGCCATTTGTCGGTGATGGTGATGACCGAGCCGTCATGCTCGGTGCGGCTGACGCGGCGGCCGGAATGCTCGCAAGTAACCAGCCGGCCTTGCCGGTCGACGGTGTTGCCGTTGGAATTGCCGGACGGCTGACGGAATACGCTGACGCAGCCGTCGGTCTCGTCGTACCGCAGCATGCGATTGTTCGGGATGTCGGACCAGACCACATAGCGCCCGGCCGCGAACCAGGCCGGTCCTTCCGCCCATCGGCAGCCGGTAAACAGCCTGTCGACCTGTGCATTGCCGTTGAACAGCCGCGAAAAGCGCGGATCGAGAACTTCGTAGAATTCGCTGGCCATGGTTCCTCCCGGTAGCAGTCGCTTGGCAAGGCGCGATCAAGCCAGCCCACGATCGATATGGCAAGATCGATGATGCGTCAGAGGCATTATGGAATGCGAATGCTGGCCCGGACGGCAGGTCACATCCCGTTAACCGGCTATGCGCCCAGCGCAATGGTGCATTGCAACATCTTATTTTTGCAATGCACCATAACTATGTCATGCTCCGTATTGATCAAGGGAGGAACAACTGGCCGCGAAACGCGGCGCAAAAAGGAAACTCGCTATGGTCATCGACAGCCTCATGAGCCGCGCTCGCGCCAGCATCGCCAAGCGCCGGCATTACAACCGCCTCGTCGCCGAAATCGACAGCTTCAGCAGCCGCGACCTCGCCGACATGCGCGCCGACCGCTCAGAAATGCTCTACCAGGTCCACAAGCAGATCTACGGCTGAGTGAATGGGATCGGGCTTAGCCCACCCATTCGATCCAGCGGCCGTGGTAATCGCAATGGGCCAGGCGGTGCGTCTCGCCGCCCGGCCATAAAGTCAGGCTGAGTACCGCCCAATTGTTTGTGGGATCGCGCGGCTCCATCCTCAGCCTTGCGATTGGCGCAGCGGCCGTGGCCTGTCTGCCCGCCTGCTCCAGGGCGACGATGATCGCATCCTTGGTCGCCCGCGGCAGGTATTGCCACATGATCGAATGATAGAGCACAAAAGCGCCACCCTCCTGCCGCGCGGCCAGCGCCTTCCCGACAAAATCCGCCGCGTCCGCTTTGACAAGTGGCGGTCGAAACTTTTCGGCAAGTGACAGCGCAGCGTCGAGCCGGGCCAGCCGCGTAGCCTGATCGGCCCAGACGTAAGACCGAAGCCGTAACCGTGTGGCTGCGTCGGCGACATCTACCGGCGCGATGTCACAGCCGGCGCGGTGGCGGACGTCGATCGCTCCACCAAGCGGAACAGCGAGTCCGCGCACCTCCGGCGCCAACCGAACGGTGGAGGTCCGGTCGCCCCACTCGGCATCGCCGTAGCGGTAGTGAAAGCTGTCGAACAGGAGATTGAGCCCAGCGCTGGCGCCAATCTCGCACAAGTCCAGCGGCAGGCCGGTTTCCCGCGCGACCGTCAGAAATCCAGGCAGCAGCATCGCCGACCGGGCGATTTCATTGGTCTGCGGCGCACCGGCGAGGCCGGCGACGATCCGCTCGTCGGATCGCGCAATTGCCTCCGGCAGCACCGCCGCGATCTCGGATTCGCTTGTCTGGTTGGGCGGATAGATCAGTGCCAATCGCTCATTGGCACCCGTCAGGACCAACCCATGCAGCGCGCCGCAAAGCCGCAATGCGAGGGCGTCGGCGCGCGCGTCGCCCGGCCAACCGAGCACCGCCTGCCCGGTCCTGGTGTTTGCGTCGAGAACCTTAGCGAGCGCACGGCATAAATTCGCGGTGAAAGGCGAGCCAAGTCCATCGCAGGCTTTCGCCTGTGCCAGAAAATGATCGCGGATGTCTCGTTCGTCCATCGCGTTTCAGGTGTCTCAGCCCGGAGCCGCGAGCGCCTTCTCGATTTCGGGTAACAGCAGCGTCCGCGCCGAGTCCGGCGTCAGCGGCCCGACATGCTTATAGGCGATCTTGCCATCCTTGCCGATGACGAAGGTTTCCGGCACGCCGTAGACACCCCAGTCGATCGCCGTGCGTCCGGCTTGGTCGACGCCGATCGCCTGGAATGGATTGCCGAGATCGCCAAGGAACCGACGGGCGTTTTCCGGCTGGTCCTTGTAGTTCAGCGCCGCCATGACGAAGCGTCTGTCCTGCGACAGCGCCAGCAGCACCGGATGCTCTTCGCGGCACGGCGCGCACCAGGACGCGAAGACGTTGACCAGCGTCACCTTGCCGGCGAACTGTTTTGAATCGAGGCCCGGCAAATTGGTGCCTTCGAGCGCCGGCAGGTTGGTCTGCGGCGCCGGCAGGCCGATCAGCGCTGACGGCACTTCCGACACGTCGCGCCCTGACAAAAGCTGCGCCAGGAACAATCCCGCCAGCCCGAGAAAGACCACCAGCGGCAGCAGCACGATCAGGCGGCGGCGCGCCGGTGTTTGGGTTTCCGTGCTCATGATTTTACTGCCTTATCGGAGCGCCGGCGCACGCCGGATGCCTCCAGCTCGGCAAGCTCTCGCTTGCGGCCGCGCTGGTCGAGCAGAATCCAGCCGATCAGCCCACCCAGCACCACGGCCGTGATCGCATAGGCGGCGGTGACATAAAGGGCGTGAACGCTCATTTTCCCGATCCAAGGCTTCTCACGGCGGAATTCATAGCCTCACCGGCTGTTTGTCGCAATGAACGGGTCTGCGGCAGATTTGCGGTTATCGCAAGCCGAAGGTCACTGCGAACGCAAAACACCTGATATGTTTTTGATACGCATGTATTGGCACGTCAGAGACAGCCTGACAGCCCCTTCGCAGGTAAGCAGGATTCTACCGGCGTCATCCCACATCCTGATTGCACTCCAGCCATGGCTCCGGAACTTGCGAAGGCTAATCGATTCGACCGCGATGAACTCAAGCCCGAAAGACACGGCATTGAACGCCGCCCATTTGGCGGGGGGCCGGTAGGTGAGGACGGTCGAGATGAAGGAAAGGTACATGCTAGGCCCTTCACGATTGATTTCGGCCTTGGTTACCTCGACGGAAGACAGGTCCGGATAGTTGCCGTAGATTGTCTGGAGAAAGATCGGGTTCTCTATGCGCAGCGGCCACATCAATCCGTTCCGTGCCGAAGCGCCAGCGCCGCCGCCACCGGCCCGAGCACGGCAAGGAACAGGGTCAGCGCGGCGAGAATGAGGAAGGGCTGCAGAAAAGGATCGGGGTTCGCCACCGCGCCATAGCTTGCTGATACGCCGAAGATCAGCACGGGAATGGTTAGCGGCAGCACCAGCACCGAGATCAGCAGGCCCCCGCGCGGCAGCGCCACCGCCACCGCGGCACCGGCGGCACCGATGAAGGTGATCGCCGGCGTACCGACCAGAAGCGTCAGCGCCGTCGCACCGATGCCGATGGGCTCCATGTTCATGAACAGGCCGAGCAAGGGAGCGGCGATGACCAGCGGCAGCACGCTTCCCGCCCAATGCGCCAGGCATTTCGTCAGAACGGTCAAGGCCAGCATGTGCCGGTCGTTGCCAAGCACCAGAAGATCGAGCGAGCCGTCCTCGCGGTCGGCCTGGAACAGCCGGTCGAGGCCGAGCAAGCAGGCCAGCAATGCGGCGATCCACAGGATCGCCGGGCCGATGCGGGCCAGCAGCTTCAGCTCGGGACCGACGCCGAAGGGGATGGTCGCGATAACGGCGAGAAAGAAAATCACGCCGGTAAGCGCCCCGCCGCCGGCGCGGATACTCAGGCGGATGTCGCGCAGGAAGAGGGCTAGCATGATGTGAGATGCTTTCGCCCGTGAAGGAATGCCAACATCAGCCGGTCATCCTCAATTCCTTTCCCTCGATCCCCAGCGGCAAATGCGTCGCCGCAACCACGATCCCCCCACTCTCGAGGTGTTTCCCCATCAATTCGCCGAATCTCTCCTCCGAAGCCTTGTCCAGTCCTGCCGTCGGCTCATCGAGCAGCCACAATGGCCGGTGGCTTACCAGCAGTTTTGCAATCGCCGCGCGGCGACGTTGCCCGGTCGAGAGATAGCCGAAAGGCAGATGGCCGATGCCGCCCAGCCCGACGGTTTCCAGCGCCTCTTCAACACCCGCGGAACCGGCGCCCGAAAAATCGCGCCAGAAGCACAGGTTTTCCGTAACGCTCAGCGCCGTCTTCATCGCGTTGAGGTGGCCGAGATAGTGACACGCCGAGGCGGCCGACGGAAAGTCTTCGCCACCACCTTCGAGCCGCACACGGCCTGCCGCCACCGGCAACAGTCCGGCGACGATCCTGAGCAGCGTCGATTTGCCGGCGCCGTTCGGCCCGGTGACGACCAGCGCCTGGCCATCCCCCAGCGCGAATTCGATGCCGGAAAATACCGTCTCGCCGCCGCGTTCGCCGCCCAGATTTTCGGCGATCAGCCGCATCCGTCCCCCTTCGCCGAAAGTTCAGGCGCGGCTTCGGTGCGCCGCACCAAAAATGGCGATTCCGTGTCTAGAACTATTCCAGAAAATTCTCTATATCCGCATCATCCGTGCCAGCGGTCGGCACGGGAACCGAATTTGCGCCGAACCAGCGCGCGTGCCGCCTTGAACGGCCCGGACGCTTGGGAACGGATAGCGGAAATGGCCGTACCCGCACCTTTGCGCGTGATTTGCATGCCCACTGGCGTCCGTTCCCTTCCGGCAACCGACAGTTAGGGATCGCACGTGTCCAAATCACTCGACAGCTTCAATTGCCGCCGCACGCTGACCGCCAGCGGCACCGAGTACATTTACTATGACCTTGTCGAGGCCGAAAAGAACGGCCTCACCGGTATTGCCCAATTGCCCTATTCGATGAAGGTGCTGCTGGAGAATCTGCTGCGCAACGAGGACGGCCGTTCCGTTACCAAGGAGAGCATCCAGGCGGTCGCCGGCTGGCTGACTGACCGGGGCACTGCCGGCGTCGAGATCGCCTATCGCCCGGCTCGCGTGCTGATGCAGGATTTCACCGGCGTTCCAGCCGTGGTCGACCTTGCCGCCATGCGCGACGCCATGGCCTCGCTCGGCGGCGATCCGCAAAAGATCAATCCGCTGGTGCCGGTCGATCTGGTCATCGACCACTCGGTCATCGTCGACGAATTCGGCACGCCGTTGGCTTTCGCCCGCAATGTCGAGCTTGAATATGAGCGCAACGAGGAACGCTACAAGTTCCTGAAATGGGGCCAGCAGGCGTTCCGCAATTTCCGCGTCGTGCCGCCCGGCACCGGCATCTGCCATCAGGTCAATCTCGAATATCTCGGCCAGGTCGTGTGGACCAACAGCGAAGACGGCGAGACCACCGCCTATCCCGACACCTGCGTCGGCACCGATTCACATACCACGATGATCAACGGCCTCGGCGTGCTCGGCTGGGGCGTCGGCGGCATCGAGGCGGAGGCCGCGATGCTTGGCCAGCCGGTCTCCATGCTGCTGCCTGAAGTCATCGGCTTCCGGCTCACCGGCAGGCTGAGGGAAGGCGTCACCGCCACCGACCTGGTGCTCACCGTCACCCAGATGCTGCGCAAGAAGGGCGTCGTCGGCAAGTTCGTCGAATTCTTCGGGCCGGGCCTGTCCAACATGACGCTGGCCGACCGCGCCACCATCGGCAACATGGCGCCGGAATATGGCGCCACCTGCGGCTTCTTCCCGGTCGACAGCGAAACCATCCGCTATCTGACAATGTCCGGTCGCGACGAAAGCCGCATCGCCCTGGTCGAGGCTTATTCGAAGGCGCAAGGCTTGTGGCGCGATGCCGGCTCGGCCGATCCGGTCTTCACCGACCTGCTGGAGCTCGATCTCGGCAGTGTCGTCCCGTCGATGGCCGGCCCGAAGCGGCCGGAAGGCCGGGTCGCACTTGAAGACATTCCGGCTGGCTTCGCCAAGGCCATGGAGTCCGAATACAGGAAGGCCGCCGAAATCGACAAGCGCTATGCCGTCGAGGGCACGAGCTACGATCTTGGCCATGGCGATGTGGTCATCGCCGCCATCACCTCCTGCACCAACACATCGAACCCGAGCGTGCTGATCGGCGCCGGGCTGTTGGCGCGCAATGCCAACCGGCTCGGCCTCGAGCAGAAGCCGTGGGTCAAGACCTCATTGGCGCCGGGCAGCCAGGTCGTCGCCGAATATCTCGAGAAATCCGGCCTGCAGAAGGAGCTCGACCAGATCGGCTTCAACCTGGTCGGCTTCGGCTGCACCACCTGCATCGGCAATTCCGGCCCATTGCCGGCGCCGATCTCCAAGACCATCAACGATAAGGGCTTGATTGCTGCGGCAGTCTTGTCCGGCAACCGCAATTTCGAAGGCCGCGTCTCGCCCGACGTGCAAGCGAACTATCTCGCCTCGCCGCCACTGGTCGTCGCCCACGCGCTGGCCGGGACCGTGACCAAGGATCTGACCACCGAACCGCTCGGCGAGGATCGCAACGGCAATCCGGTCTATCTCAAGGATATCTGGCCGAGTTCGGTCGAGATCCAGGAATTCATCGAGAAGAACGTCACGCGCGAATTGTTCGCCCGCAAATATGCAGACGTCTTCAAGGGCGACGAGTACTGGCAGAACGTCAAGGCGCCGGAAGGCCAGACCTATGCCTGGGACGACAATTCCACCTATGTGCAGAACCCGCCCTATTTCGCCGGCATGACGTCGGGCTTCGGCAAGATCGGCGATATCAAGGGCGCGCGTGTGCTCGGTCTGTTCGGCGACAAGATCACCACCGACCACATTTCGCCGGCCGGTTCGATCAAGGCGGCCTCGCCGGCCGGCAAGTACCTCACCGACCACGGCGTCGGCGTCGCCGATTTCAACCAGTACGGCACGCGCCGCGGCAATCATGAGGTAATGATGCGCGGCACCTTCGCCAACATCCGCATCCGCAACCACATGCTGGGCGAGAACGGCCGCGAGGGCGGCTACACCATCCATTACCCGTCGAAAGAAGAGGAATCGATCTACGACGCCGCCATGCGATACAAGAAGGAAGGCGTGCCGCTGGTCATCTTCGCCGGCGTCGAATATGGCAACGGCTCGTCGCGTGACTGGGCGGCCAAGGGCACCAATTTGCTGGGCGTCCGCGCGGTCATCGCCCAGTCCTTCGAGCGCATCCACCGCTCCAATTTGGTCGGCATGGGCGTGATCCCCTTCGTCTTCGAGGAAGGCACCTCATGGGCCTCGCTCAACCTCAAGGGCGACGAACTGGTCGAGATCGACGGACTGGGCAACATCAAGCCGCGGCAGAAGATGATCGCCAGGATCACCTACGGCGACGGCAGCGTCAAAGAGGTTCCGATCATCTGCCGCATCGATACGCTGGACGAGCTCGACTACTTCAAGAATGGCGGCATCCTGCAATACGTGCTGCGCGATCTGGCCGCTTAAGGGAGTAGGGCAATAAGGGAGTAGGGCAGTAGGGTGAAGCAAGGAGAAGCGACTTATTCCCCTACTGCCCTACTGCCCTACTGCCCTAATTCCCGGCTTTCCGAACCGCGCTGTCGCCGCCAGCAGCACGCCGAGCATCAGCCCGTTGAATATGTGCCACAGGAAATGCGTGCCGAGCGGAAAGCCGCCGCAGACCAGCGGATCGATCATCCGGCAGATGACCGACACGACGAAGATCGCCGAGCCCGCCAGATTGTACCAGCCGGCACGGTTGCCGCTGGCCGCCACCATGGCCCCGAAGAAGGCGAGCGCCAGGAAGGGCGGCAGATAGCCGGTCGTCCCGTTCGACGCCTGGCGCAGCCAGTCGGGCACGGCAAAGGTCACCAGCCCGGCGACGGCATAGAAGGCGACGAAAATGGCGATCGCCTTGCCCCATTTCATGCCGAGAAAACGCCGCAGGTTGAACAGCGTGTAGGCCAGCGTGAACCCGGCGATCGGCAGCACGTCGGCCCAGACCGTGCCACGGTTGGCAAAGGTGTGGAACAGCGACGAGCCGACGCCGATCGCCACCACCCACCAGGCCAGCACTTCGGCGAAGGTGCCGGTGCCGCGCTTGCGCACCTGCCAGACACCCCATAGCCCGGCGGCAAAAAAAGCCAGATTGCTCAGCGCATTGAGCGGTTCGGCCCAGAATTCCGGCCCCGTCCGTTCGCAATAGAGGTCGACCGGCGCCAGGAGAGATTGCCACATGCTGATTGCCGCCCGAATCGCTTCCATGGTGAAGTGCAAGTCCACCTATTGCGCCCTTGCCAGCGGTTGCAACGGCAAAATTTCACCGCAACGTGACTTCCCGTTGACTGCCGCTTCTGCCACATATTTCGACAACCAGAACAAAGCCGGCGTCACCGGCGGGATCGGAACGGCCATGCCATCTCGAAGACCATTGCGGCTTGCGGCCCTTGCGCTGGCCCTCTCGGCGTTTGCCGGCAGGGCCCTTGCCGAGCCAACCGACAAGCCATTAGGCGTCGTCGAGCTCTTCACCAGCCAGGGATGCAACTCCTGTCCGCCGGCAGATGAATTCTTCGCCGAGCTCGCCGCCAAGGAGGACATCGTCGCGCTCGCCTATCATGTCGATTATTGGGATTACCTCGGCTGGCAGGACACGCTGAGCCGCAAGGAAAATACCGAGCGGCAATACGAGTATATGCGCGCCTTCGGCAGTCGTTCCGTCTACACCCCGCAAGCCGTCATAAACGGCCGCAGCCATGTCAACGGCGCCAGCCGCAAGGAAGTCGACGGCGCGCTGGCCCGCATGGAGAGGGTCGGCGAAGGCATGCGCGTCGGCATCAAGGTCAGCCGGACCAGCGATCGCGTCATGATCGATGCCGGCGACGCTGTGACCGGCCCAACCGACGCGCATGTCGTCATCGTCTATTTCAATCCGCCGCAGACGATAAAGATCGGCAAGGGTGAAAACAGTGGCCGCAGCATGACCTACTGGAACGCCGTCTCCAGCATCCAGACCGCCGGCATGTGGCACGGCAAGGCGCAGCGCTACGAACTGCCGATGAGCGAGATCGCCAAGAAGGGCGGCTGCGCCGTGCTGCTGCAGTCGGTCGGCAAGGACGGCATGCCCGGGCCGATCCTGGGCGCAGCCTTTATCCGCAAGCCTTAGATAGGGCGCCCCCCGTTCTCCCCTTGTTGTGGGAGAAGGGATAACCGCGCTCAAGCCTCCGACGACAGCCTATCTGGATGGATCGCATCGCCACGGCTAATAAAAAACCGGCGTCAGCTTGCTTCTGACGCCGGTCATTTAGGTTTTGGGATCGTCGCACCCGATCTTTCCAAGGAAAAACCGAGGTTGGTTCGATCCGACGCAGACCCGTGGGCGGGGGGCTTGGGGTTTACGAGCCGGTGCCGGACCGAACCGTCTCAGGCAACGCCGGTAAATTCGTCGGACATTGGGGCATGAGCACGGATAAAAAAAGGCAGGATTGTGGCGAAGCATCACCAATTTCAACAGGCGTTTCGCAAACGTGACTGGACGCTGGAGAAACCGCACGGTGCTGCCGTTGCCCGGCCGGGCCTTGCAATTCGGCAACGAAAGCGCCAACTTTGGTCGGCGTACGATTCATTGCGAGGATCCAGGCATGACTGATCGCAGCAGCGGGACGGAGGATGGGGACGCATCCGCAATATTGATCCCGCTGCATGAGGCAAGACGCGAACGCCTCGACCAGCCGGTGCGGTTCGACCGGCGCGAACTGGACCAGATCCTCAGGCTCTACGGCCGTATGGTTGCCGCCAATGAGTGGCGCGACTATGCCATCGACCATCTCGCCGACCGCGCCGTTTTTTCCGTCTTCCGCCGCACCAGCGAAGTGCCGCTTTTCCAGATCGTCAAGGATCCGAAGCTGGCGCGCCGGCAAGGCGCGTTCGCCGTCATCGCCGCCGGCGGGCGCATCCTCAAGCGCGGCCAGGAACTCGGCCGGGTGCTTGGCGTGTTCGACCGAACACTGAAGCTGGTCGAGGCGTAACCCTTTATTTTTGCAGGCGGAACTTGCGCTCGGGCAGCGATTGCGGATCAGGCGGGATGGACGCCCCGCCGTTGATCGGCAGCTGCATGAAAACCGTGTCCAGCCAGCGTCCGTGCTTATAGCCTGAGCCTTCCAGGCGGCCGGAATGACGAAAGCCGAGCTTCTCGTGCAACCGCACCGAGGCGCTGTCGGGCCGGCCGTCGCCGATCACCGCGATGATCTGGCGAAAACCCGCCGCCTTGGCCGCTTCGATCAGCCCTTGCATCAAGAGCAGCCCGACGCCTTGCCCTTTGGCCTCGGGCGCGACATAGACGGAATCCTCGACGACGAAGCGGTAGGCCGGGCGCGGCCGGAACGCCCCGGCATAGGCATAGCCGAGCACGCCGCCGGCCTTTTCCGCAACGAGATAGGGAAAGCCGCCCGCCATCAGAGTGTCGAAGCGCGTGCCCATCTCGGCGCGGCTCGGCGGTTCGAGTTCATAGCTCGCCGTGCCATTCGTCACCGCGTCGGCATAGATTTCCGTGATCCGGTCGAGATCGGCCGACGTCGCGGCCCGCAAGGTGATGCAGCTCATAATTTAGGCACGTCGTTCATCTGCCCTATATCACAGCAAAAGCCGGTACAAAAGAAAAGGGCGGCCATTGGGCCGCCCTTTTCGAACTCGCTGGTCCAGGAAAACCGTATTTAGCGACGGTCGCCCATGAACTGCAGCAGAAACATAAACAGGTTGATGAAGTCGAGATAGAGCCTCAATGCGCCCATAATCGCCTTGCGGCCGGCGACATCGGTCTCGTCGCCCTCGAAGTACATCTCCTTGATGTTCTGCGTGTCGTAGGCGGTGAGGCCCGCGAAGATCAGCACGCCGATCGCCGAAACGGCGAAGGAAAGCGCCGACGACTGCAGGAAGATGTTGATCACCATCGCGATGATCAGGCCGACCAGGCCCATGACCAGGAACGACCCGAACGCCGAGAGATCGCGCTTGGTCGTGTAGCCGTAGAGCGACAGCCCGCCAAAGGCGGCGGCGGTGGCGAAGAAGGTCTGCGAGATGCTGGCGGTGGTGTAGACCAGGAAGATCGACGACAGCGACAGGCCGACGAGGCCGGCATAGACCCAGAATGTCGTCTGCGCGGCCGAAACGCTCATCGACTGGACGCGGAACGACAGGAACATCACCGCTGCCAGCGGGGCGAAGATCACCAGCCATTTCAGCGGCGAGCCGAAGATCGCGTAGCCGAACGAGGTCAGCATCTCGCCGCTTGGCAACGTCGCGACCGCCGAGGCGGGATCGCTGGTAGTGGCCAGCATGATTGTGCCGACCGCGGCAAGGCCGGTGATGAGGAGGCCAAGCCCCATCAGATTGTAGACCTTGATCATGTAGGCCCGCAGGCCCTGGTCGATGGCAGCATCGACGCCGGCGCCGGGCACGGCGCGCGTCTGATAATTGCGAACGGGATCAGCCATGGAAATCCTCATATTGCTTCTGCCCCGTCCGGTGTCAGGTCCTTTTGAACCCAGGCGCCGCTGGCGGGGCTCCAGCATGCCTGCGCCGAAATATGATGGTTCTTGGCGTAAAGGACAAGACCGTAACCAAGCGTAATGCTCCGTGAAGTGCCGGAGATACGGTTTTATTGGCCTTCCCGCCCGGAACATTTACCGAGATTTAATCGAAACCGGCTCTGGCTCAAAGATTCCGCAGCACCGGCGCCGCCTTGTGGCCCAGCACCCGCCACGTGCCGGCAAGGCCGATGCCGACCGTGACCACCAGCGAAAAGCCGATGGTCGCCACCGCCACCTCGGGCATGAAGTGCGATGGCAGCGTCATGATGCGCGCGACGACGAACCATGCCGCCACAGCGCCCGCCGCCAGCGCGAAGATCGCGGTAGCAAGGCCGATCAGCATGTATTCCAGCGAAAACGCGGCGATCAGCGTTTTTCTGGTCGCACCCAGGGTCTTCAGCACCACCGCGTCGTGAATGCGAGCCCGGTTGCCGGCGGCGAGCGCCCCGGCCAGCACCAGCACCGAGGCGATCAACGCCACCCCCGCTGCTGCCCTGATTGCTGTGCCGAGCTGCGCCACCAGCCGGTTGACGATTTCGAGCGCGTCCTTGACCCTGACCGTCGTCACCGCGGGAAAGGCACGCGTGGCGGCGTTGAGAAGATGCGCATCGTCGGCTGCCGACGCATTCGTCTCGGTCAGCGTCGCCAACCAGCCATGCGGCGCACCGGCGAACGTGTTGGGCGAGAACACCATGACGAAATTGATGCCTATGGTTTCCCATTCGACCTGGCGGAAATTGGCGATCTTGGCCGTGATGTTGCGGCCGAGCACGTTGACGGTGATGGTGTCGCCGAGCTTCAGCCCGATCTCTTTGCCTTCCTCGGCGGAAAACGAGACCAGCGGCTCGCCGGCATAGTTCTCCGGCCACCAGCTGCCCTCGGTCAGCGTCGCATTCTCCGGCAGCTTTGCGTCATAGGTCAGGCCACGGTCGCCGCGCAGTACCCAGGCGCCTTCGGCCGGAACCTTGACCTTGTCGACATTGACGCCGTTGAGCGCCATCACCCGGCCGCGCAACATCGGCACCTTGATCAGCCTGCCTTGCGGTGCCTCTTTGCCGACCAGCGCGGAGAAGGCATCGACGTCACTGCTCTGGATATCGACGAAGAAGAAGTTCGGTGCCCTTTCCGGCAGGCTGCCCGAGATCTGCCGCCTGAGATTGCCGTCGATCAGCGCCAGCGTCACCAGCAGCGTCAGCCCGAGTCCCAACGACAGCACCACGGACGGCGTCAAGGCGCCAGGCCGATGGATGTTGCCGATGGCGAGCCTGAGCGCGGTCGAGCGCACGCGCGGGCTTTTCTTCGCCGCCCACTGCACCAGCGAGCCGACCACACGCAGCACCAGGAACGAAAAGATCGTGGCGCCAACGAAGATCGAGGCAATACGGCGGTCGCCGGAAAACAGGATCGCCAGTACCGCGAGCAGCAGCGCGATGCCCAATGCCGCGGCGATATAGAGCGGGCGGGGAAAACCGCGGCCCTCGAATCCCATTTCGCGAAACAGCGCCGTTGCCGGCACGTCGCGGGCGCGGCCGAGCGGCAGCAAGGCGAAAGCCAGCGTCACCAGCAGCCCGAACAGCGCTGCCATGCCGAGGGCGCCGGGATAGAACCCACCTTCCGCCGGCACTGGAATGACCGATTGGAGTGCCGCGCTGGCCGCGAACGGCATCAGCGCGCCAAGCACAAGGCCTAGCGTGATGCCGAGGGCGGCGATCATCAGGATCTGCACCAGATAGACGGCAAAGACGAACCCGCCCGAAGCCCCCAGGCTCTTGAAGGTGGCGATGACGCCGCGCTTGCCGTCGAGATAGGCACGCACGGCATTGGCCACGCCGACGCCGCCGACCACCAGCGCTGTCAACCCAACCAGCGTCAGGAATTGCGAAAACCGCTCGATATTCGAGGACAGCGCCGGCGCCGCGTTGCTGCGGGTGCGGATCGACCAGCCGGCCTGCGGGAACTCTTTTGCCGCCTGGTCCTGGATCGCCTTGATCCGTGCCTCGCCGGTGCCGCCGGGCAGCCGGACCTTATAGGCGTTCTCGACCAGGCTGCCCGGCTGGATCAGGTCGGAAGCGGCAAGCCCGTCGGTCGACACCATCAGCCGCGGCGCAAAGCCGAAGCCATCCGACACCGCATCCGGCTCGTTGACCAGCCTGGCGCGCAGCTCGAACGTCGCGCTGCCGAGCTTCAGCCGGTCACCGATGCCAAGGTTCAGCCGCTCGAACAAGAGGTCCGGCGCGGCGGCGCCGAAGACGCCGGATTTTTCGCCGAACAGATCCTCTCGCGACAGCACCGGCTCGGTCTCCAGCGCGCCGTAGAGCGGATAGGCGCCGTCGACCGCCTTGGCCTCGACCAGCGCCTGGTCGGAGCCGTCCTCGAGCCTCGCCATCGAGCGCATATTGGCACTGTGCGAAACCGTGCCAAGCTGGTCGAGGAAGCTGCGTTCGGATCTGGTCGGATCGCGCTGGTTGAGCTGGAAGCGGAGATCGCCGCCGAGCAGCGTCTGGCCCTGGTCGGCAACACCGGCGGAAATCGCTTGCGCCACCGAATTGACGCCGCCGATCGCAGCGACGCCGAGCGCGATGCAGGCAAGGAAGATCAGGAAGCCGGACAGCCCGCCACGCATTTCTCGCAGCGAAAACCGAAAGGCGAGCCTCAGCGTGCGCGCCAGTGGCATCATGCGGTCACCCTGCCAGCCCTGGTGGCCGGCTTAGGCGCGTCTTCGATCAGCCCCGACCGCATCGACACCTGGCGCGAGCAGCGCGCCGCGAGTACCGGGTCATGCGTGACCAGCACCAGCGTCATGCCGCGTTCGGCCGCCTTGGCAAACAGCAGGTCGGCGACGTGCCGCCCCGTTGCCTGGTCGAGATTGCCGGTCGGCTCGTCGGCGATCAGGATGCGCGGCGACGGCGCCAGTGCCCGGGCGATCGCCACGCGCTGTTGCTCGCCGCCAGACAATTCGCCGGGGTAATGGGTGACGCGATCGCTGAGACCGACCGCCGCCAGCTCGCGCGCCGCCACGCCGAATGGATCGACATGGCCGGCAAGCTCCAGCGGGACAGCAACGTTTTCCAGCGCCGTCATATTAGGGATGAGATGGAAAGATTGGAACACGATGCCGATGTTTCGTCCCCGAAACGATGCGATCTGATCTTCGCTTTTGCCGTTTAGCAGCTCGCCGGCAATTCGGACCGTGCCCGAATCGACCCTTTCAAGTCCGGCCAAAACCATCAGCAATGTCGACTTTCCCGAACCTGAAGGTCCAACGATGCCTGTCGCTTCGCCGCCCGCAACATCGAGGCTGACGCCCTTCAGCACATGGACCGAGGATGCACCTTCGCCGAGCGTCAGCGATACGTCTTTCAGCGAAATGACGGCTTCTTCCAAAATCAAATCGTCCTATATGGGGGATGAAGGCTAGTGCATCCGATGCTCGACAAAGACGAAAACCTGCCTTCGCCAACAGATGTTCCTGGTCATATGGGGCCTGCCGCATGGCTTTCAAACACACCTTTGCCGCAGCGTTCGCCCTTTTCCTCGCCATTTGCGGCGCCATTTCGTCGGCGCGTGCTGAACCATTCACCATTGTCGGTTTCGGCGACAGCCTGATGGCGGGTTATGGCCTCGGGCCAGGTCAGGGCTTCACCGAGAAGCTGCAGGCGGCGCTGCGCGCCAAGGGCTACGATGTCACGGTCGCCAACGCCGGCGTCTCCGGCGATACGACGAGCGGCGGTCTGTCGCGGCTCGACTGGTCGGTGCCGGACGGCACGCAACTGGTCATCCTGGAGCTCGGCGCCAACGACATGCTGCGCGGCGTTTCGCCCGCCATAGCGGAAAAGAACCTGGACGCCATGCTGGCAAAGCTGAAGCAGCGCAAGATCGCCGTTTTGCTTGCCGGAATGCGCGCGGCGCCCAATCTCGGCGCCGACTACCAGAACGCCTTCGACGCGACCTTTCCGCGACTGGCTGAAAAATATGGCGTGCCGCTCTATCCTTTCTTTCTCGAGGGCATCGCCGGTCAATCCGTCCTGCAACTCGAGGACGGCCTTCATCCAAACGCCCGAGGCGTCGACCGCATCGTCGAGGGTATCCTGCCCAGTGTGGAGAAGACCATTGAAGCGGTCCGGGGCAATTCCTGAAGGCGAGGGTTCGCCGTCGCAACACCTTCCGCAGGGGAAGCTTTTAGGCAGGCCTGCGACCAACAAACCCCTTGCCCCGTTTGGATATCGATGATTCGCTAGGGGCAAGAGTTCGATTCGAGGACAGGAGGCTTCCCATGCCGCGTCTTTTTACCGCCCTCGAGATACCGCGTGATGCCGCTCTTTCGCTGTCCCTGCTCAGGGGCGGCCTGCCGGGAGCCCGCTGGATCGACGTCGAAAACTATCATCTGACGCTGCGCTTCATCGGCGATGTCGAGGGCCATGTCGCCGACGACATCGCCAATGCGCTTGACCGTGTTCACCGCCCGTCCTTCCCGCTGACGCTGTCCGGCGTCGGCGCCTTCGGCCAGAAGAAGCCGCATGCGGTGTGGGCCGGGGTCGCCGCTTCGCCCGATCTTTCCGCATTGCAGGCCGAGATCGAGCGCATCTGCCAGCGGCTCGGCATCCCGGCCGACCCGCGCAAGTTCATGCCGCATGTGACGCTGGCCCGCCTGCGCAATTCGAGCCCGCTCGACGTCGCCCAGTACCTGTCGGCACGCGGCAATTTTTCGACGCTGCCGTTCCGGGTCGGCCGCTTCGTGCTGATGTCGTCGCGCGATTCGGTTGGCGGCGGGCCTTACGTCGTCGAGGAGGCCTGGCCGCTTTCAGGTGCCGACAACCGCGTCGCCAGCCGTTTGGTCGGCGCCGCCGACGCTTCGCGGATCATGCGGTAGACGGACATGGCCAGGGAGAAACTAGCAAAAGAGGCGATCCGCGCCGAACTTGCCGGCCTCGACGGCTGGTCGCTGGCCAAGGATGGTGGCTCGATCACCCGCAGCTTCACCTTCAAGAATTTCTCCGAAGCCTTTGCCTTCATGACCCGCGTTGCCCTGGCCGCGGAGAAGATGGACCACCATCCCGACTGGTCGAACGTCTACAAGACGGTGAACGTGACCCTCAACACGCACGACGCCGGCGGCCTGACCGCGCTGGATTTCGATCTGGCCAGGAAAATGAACCGCTATTTCGGCGGCTGAGCCTGTCTGCACCTTGCAGCGAGGTTCGGCTTTCACCACATTTTGCCTCGCGGTCACGCGTGAAGCCACGCGACGGCCGCAAGGAGAGGTTGATGGCGCAAAAATCCGGTTTTGATTTCTTCGGCCTCGGCAGCAAGCCGGGCAACGAGAGCGAAGTGCGCGAAAAGTTCTGGCGTACGGCGAAGAAGGCCGCCCGGCATATCCCGTTCATGGAAGAGGTGGTCGCCGCCTATTACTGTGCCATGGACAAGAAGACGCCGCTTCGCGCCAAGGGCACCTTGATTGCTGCGCTCGGCTATTTCGTGCTGCCGACGGACGTCATCCCCGATTTCATCCTTGGGCTAGGCTTCACCGACGACATCGCCGTGCTGACCGCCGCGATTACCGCCGTCAGCGCCCACATCACGCCGGCGCACCGGCTCGCCGCCAGGCAGGCCATCGCCGGCAAGAGCTGAGCCGGTGCGGCGCAAAAATCGCGTGAGAACCGACTTTCCGGCCGTCAAATCCACCGCCGCACCCGCGCCTTGTAGGCGCGATAGACATCTCCGAACTTCCGCTCGAGGTAGCGCTCTTCCGGCGCGATAACGCCGGTATTGATCACCCACAGCAGGGGGATGACGAGCGCGATAGCCCAAAGACTTCCGGCCGCGACGCCGAGGCCCAAATAGACGAGGGTCGTTCCCAGATAGAACGGGTTCCTGGTCCGACGATAGATACCGTCGACGACCAGCGCCGTCGTTGGCAAGGTCGGTGGTATGTTGGTTCCAGCGGCCTGAAAGCGGTCCGCTGCCATAAAGATGAACACGAAGCCGCACACCGCGAGCACGGTGCCGGTCAGATAGCGGGCGAGCGCCTGCCCGGCCATGACCGGGAGCGGCACGAGCACCTCGAGCACGGTTGCCGCCACCAGGAAGCCGAGGAAGATCAAAGGTGGCAGCGCAATGACCCCGGCCACGTCGGGGGCGCCCGATCCGCCCGCCGCCTCCCCGCCATCCGACCGGGGCACCGCGCCACCGGCCGCCACGCGGACGGCGACACGAACGCCGAACACGATCGCCAGGACGACTGTGCCGCCCGCCAGGGTCAGAACTGTCTCGGAAATGGCCATGGCCAAATCTCCCGTAAGCCGCCAGGGAGGGCACCCTGGCCGAGCGCCGTGGCGGCGAACGCAGACATGGTACCGCCTGCAGGGAAATTCGTCACGCACCTCAAAAAGCGAGAATCGCCGCAAGACCTAGCTGCTTGAAAAGTCAAACTCTTGCCGTTTTCGTGGCCTCCAAGTCGCGGCAGGGACATTGCGCCAGCCGCTTTTTCGAGCGGCAGCGCGAAGACGGCGGCGGTTTCCTGGCGTGAACATCCTTTTCTAAGGGGAAATTCACCGTTTGGTAACCCAGATTAAATCAAAATGAAGCGACGGGCAGGACGCCGAGCCGGCCTGCCGCCGCACCAGTGGAATACGGGAAAAGCGATGCGCGGATTGATTGCTATAGTTTCCAGCCTGGCCCTGGTGGCCTTGACGGCGCCCGCGCTGGCGCAGTCGGCAACCAAGATCGGCCAGCATAATGCCTGGGGCACCTACAGTTATCAGGCGTCGGGCGGCGGCAAGGTCTGCTATGTCCTGACGGTGCCAACCGACAAGCAGCCGCCGACGCTCGATCACGGCGACATGTTCTTCTTCGTCAGCCAGCGGCCGGGGCAGCAAGTGTCCTACGAGCCGCAATTCATTGCCGGCTATACCTTCCAGGAAGGTTCCAAGGCCACCGTCACCATCGACAAGAAGTCTTTTTCGATGTTCACGCGCGGCAAGTCGGCCTGGGTCGAGAACGCCGCCGAGGAGCCGGTGCTGATAGCCGCGATGAAGACCGGCACCGACATGAAGGTGTCGGCCAAGTCCGGCCGCGGCAACACCACCACCTACGTCTTCTCGCTGAAGGGCATCTCGGCGGCGCTGGCCTCGATCGCCAAGTGCAAGTAGGCGGTTAGGCGCGGTCTTCCCTTCTCCCCTTGTGGGAGAAGTAGGATCGGCGCGCAGCGCCGAGACGGTTGAGGGGTGTTGGACGGAGTGCCGTCATAGCCAAGCTGGAGCACCCCTCATCCGACCGAGCTTCGCTCGGCCACCTTCTCCCACAAGGGGAGAAGGAAGAACCCCGGCATGACTCCGCCGCTAACCTGTGCTATGCGCCGCGCTTCATTTCGGGCACGATGCTGTATTCGGCCGCAAATCGCTTATATTGGCGCAACAATGACCCTTTCATTCGATCTTACCGCCGAAGGCGCGCGTGACGCTTTGCGCACCCGCACGACGCCTGAAAAACCGTCGCTGATCGGCTTGACGCGAGCCGAACTCGGGGCCGCCCTCGTCGCCGCCGGCATCGTGCCGGAGCGCCAGGCGAAAATGCGCGCCCAACAGCTCTGGCATTGGATCTATGTGCGCGG
The DNA here is from genome assembly GCF_040319155.1 of Mesorhizobium sp. M0954. Taxonomy (NCBI): domain Bacteria; kingdom Pseudomonadati; phylum Pseudomonadota; class Alphaproteobacteria; order Hyphomicrobiales; family Phyllobacteriaceae; genus Mesorhizobium; species Mesorhizobium sp. M0954. The sequence continues at coordinate 81,791 of NZ_JAMYNR010000020.1, forward strand.
CGTTTCCGACTTTGCCGGCATGTTCAACATCTCCAAGGATCTGCGCGCCGCCCTCGACACGCATTTCACCGTTGCCAGGCCCGAGATCGTCGAGGAGCAGATTTCCTCCGACGGAACCCGCAAATGGCTGTTCCGCTTTCCGCCGCGCGGCGCCGGCCGGCCGGTCGAGATCGAGACCGTCTACATTCCCGAAGAAGGCCGCGGCACGCTGTGCATCTCTTCGCAGGTCGGCTGCACGCTGACCTGCTCCTTCTGCCACACCGGCACGCAGAAGCTGGTGCGCAACCTGACGGCGGAGGAAATCCTCGCCCAGCTCTTGACCGCCCGCGACCGGCTCGGCGACTTCCCCGACCGCGATACGCCCGACGGCGCCATCGTGCCGGCCGAGGGCAGGAGAGTGTCCAACGTCGTCATGATGGGCATGGGCGAGCCGCTCTACAATTTCGAGGCGGTGAAGAAGGCGCTGCTGATCGCATCCGACGGCGACGGGCTTTCCCTGTCGAAGAGGCGCATCACGCTGTCGACCTCCGGCGTCGTGCCCGAAATCTTCCGCACCGGCGAGGAGATCGGCGTCATGCTGGCGATCTCGCTGCACGCCACCAATGACGATTTGCGCGATCTCTTGGTGCCCATCAACAAGAAGTATCCGCTGAAGGATCTGATCGCTGCCTGCCGCGCCTATCCAGGCCTGTCGAACGCCAAGCGGATCACCTTCGAATATGTCATGCTGAAGGACGTCAACGATTCCATCGACGACGCCAAGGCGCTGATCAAGCTGCTCAAGGGCATTCCGGCCAAGATCAATCTGATCCCGTTCAACCCGTGGCCGGGCACCAACTACCAGTGCTCGGACTGGGAAACGATCGAGAAATTCGCCGATTACATCAACAATGCCGGCTATGCCTCGCCGATCCGCACGCCGCGCGGCCGCGACATCCTGGCCGCCTGCGGCCAGCTCAAGTCGGACTCCGAGCGCATGCGCAAGGTCGACCGGCTGGCGCTGGAAGCGATGATGATCGCGGGGCATGGCGAGGCGTGAAATACCTCAGGCGATTGGCAGTGACTTTGCTCTGCTACGCCCTGGCTGCCTTCACCATGTCTCTGGTCTTTTTCCTGCTCGATGCACTGATGTGGTGGCGTGTTCCCGCTTTCCTGTCCACTCGAGATAGTTGGTCGCTGTTGCTGCTTGGAGCGATGATCGCAGGCATCTTTGGCGCACCGCTGGCAATCCCGATGGTCATTGCTTCCCAAGTTCTCGAGGCGAGACGCTGGATTCTTTTTGTCGTCGGGGGAGCTTTCGTTGGGACGTGCGTATTTGCGGTCTGGAAACTGCATCCGTCGGCACAGAGGCCACCGGACGTTGACGTGTTGGTGGCCCTAATCATTGCGGGAAGCTTGGCAGGAGCCGTCTATCGCCTGGTCGAGAGCCGGTTCCTGCAAATGCCCGGACAATTCGCGTGAACCGCCTCGTCGCCTATCTGATCCGCTTCGCCGTCATCCTTGTCGGCTATGGCGTGGCTTCGCTAGCGGCAAGCGCCTTCCTTAACATCATGTTCCTGGCGTCTCTTGGGCTGATGACGGACGAGACGCAACCGGCGGCGCAGGCGTCGCTGTGGTTTTCAATCCCCTTCGTCGGGCTGTTCGTCGCCTATTTCGCTTTCATGCCGGCCGTCATCGCCATCCTCGCCTCCGAGATCCTTGGCCGACGTGACTGGCTGTTCTATGCGCTGGCGGGTGCTGTGGTGGCAGCGGTCTTCCTTGGCTTCGTCCACCAGACGGCCGATGCCAATTTCGAGGTTACCAATACCAGCGTCATGCTGGCGGTGATCGGCTGCGGCATGGTCGGCGGTATTTTCTACTGGCTGAGCGCCGGGCGCTCGGCCGGAAGCTGGCGTCAGATCGGACGCCCTATTTCGCCTGGGCCGTCAGGATCTTGAGCGCGAAGGCCGAAAAAACGCCGGCAAAGAGATAGTCGACGACGCGCGTCACGCGCGGGCTGGATTTCATCGCGGCCGAGAATTTTTCCGCCGCCAGCACCATCGGCGCCGTCACCGGGATCGCCAGCACGACGAACATCGCGCCGAGGAAGAACAGCTTGCCGGTGGCGTTGGGATCATGCGCCGAGACGAATTGCGGCAGGAAGGTCATGAAGAACAGGATGATCTTCGGGTTGAGCAGATTGACGCCGAGCCCTGCCGCCCAGGCGCGGAACAGCGAAATTTTTGGCCCGGTCTTTTTCTCCGGCGAAAAGGCCGACCCCTTGGTGATCGCCTGCCATGCCAGGAAGACGAGATAGGCCGCGCCGAAGATCTTCAGGGCGAAAAAGGCCATTGGCGAGGCGACGATCAGCGCCGAGATGCCGACCGCAACCAGCGTTGTATGGATCAGTGTGCCGAACAGCGCGCCCGCCATCGAGGCAAAGCCGGCGGCGCGGCCTTGGCTGAGCGTTCGCGAGACGAACAACGTCATGTCGGGCCCCGGCGTGATCGACAGGATGAAGGTGGCGATAGCGAACTGGATCAGCGTGGTGGTGTCGGGAATGAAGGACATGGCCAGCCTCGTGGCAGCAAAAGACGTCGCAGCCATACCGCAAGAGCCGTGCCCTTGCCAGCTTCTGGCCGATGCAGCATCTGGTCCAGGCACCGTTCGTCTCTTGCGCAAGCCGGAAACGCCGTGATACCTCGCGCGCCAACAACTCCTGTCGCGGAATGCAAAAATGTCCAAATGGAAAGACGTCAAGAAGGTCGTGCTCGCCTATTCCGGCGGCCTCGACACCTCCATCATCCTGAAATGGCTGCAGACCGAACTCGGCGCCGAAGTCGTCACCTTCACCGCCGACCTCGGCCAGGGCGACGAGCTGGAGCCGGCGCGCAAAAAGGCCGAAATGATGGGGATCAAGGATATCCGCATCGTCGACGTGCGCGAGGAATTCGTCTCCGACTTCGTCTTCCCGATGTTCCGCGCCAACGCCGTCTACGAAGGCACCTATCTGCTCGGCACCTCGATCGCCCGGCCGTTGATCGCGAAGCATCTTGTCGATATCGCCGCCGAAGTGGGTGCCGACGCCGTGGCGCATGGGTCGACCGGCAAGGGCAACGATCAGGTTCGCTACGAGCTCTCGGCCTATGCGCTCAACCCCGACATCAAGGTCATCGCGCCCTGGCGCGACTGGTCGTTCAAGTCGCGCACCGATCTCATCAACTTCGCCGAACAACACCAGATCTCGGTGCCGAAGGACAAGAAGGGCGACGCGCCGTTCTCGGTCGACGCCAACCTTCTGCACTCCTCCTCGGAAGGCAAGGTGCTGGAGGATCCATGGAGCGAGCCGCCGGAATTCGTCCACCAGCGCACCATTTCGCCGATGGACGCGCCGGATGAGGTCACCGAGATCGAGATCGAATTCCTCAAGGGCGATCCGATCGCGCTCAACGGCAAGAAACTGTCGCCGGCGACCATGCTGGCCGCGCTCAACGATCTCGGCCGCGACAACGGCATCGGCAGGCTCGACCTGGTCGAGAACCGTTTCGTCGGCATGAAATCGCGCGGCGTTTACGAGACCCCCGGCGGCACCATCCTGATCGCCGCCCATCGGGCGATCGAATCGATCACGCTCGACCGCGGTGCGGCCCACCTCAAGGACGAGTTCATGCCGCGCTATGCCGAGCTGATCTACAACGGCTTCTGGTTCGCGCCCGAGCGGCTGATGCTGCAGGCAATGATCGACAAGAGCCAGGAAGACGTCGAAGGCACCGTGCGGCTGAAGCTCTACAAGGGCAACGTCATGGTCACCGGCCGCAAGTCGAGGAAGACGCTCTATTCCGACGCGCTGGTCACCTTCGAGGACGACCGCGGCGCCTACGACCAGAAGGATGCCGAAGGCTTCATCCGCCTCAACGCGCTCAGGCTGCGGACACTGGCGGCGCGCAATCGCAAGGGTTGATATTCCCAACAGGCCCAATGCTTAGATGAGTTAGGAACCCGGTGAGGACACCGGGTTTTATTTGGCGTCTCTAATATAATAGAAGCCGCGATTTCAGATCGTTTCCTGTTTGACCTTTCCGTGATTTGATCTTACTTCTCGTGCGGGTCGGAGGGCTTTGACAGTGAAAAACAGACTTTTTCTTCTGCTTGCGGCGGTGGCCGTCTTTACCGCGGGTCAGTCCACGCAAGTCCCGGCGGGGCAAACATCCAAGGTCCATACTTGCAAAAGTTTTGACGGCCCCTTCCAGATTCCCGCTTCCCAGAAATGCCCGTTGAGCGGCTACGCGCAGGGTCCCAGAGTCCCGACGGTCATCGGGGACAAGCCAAAAGCGGCTACCCCGGCGCCGCGGAATTCCAAATTCCGTACCTGCAAAAGTTTTGACGGCCCCTTCCAGATTCCCATTTCCCAGAAATGCCCGTTGAGCGGCTACGTGCATTATTGAGCGTGATGTGCCCAGGCGCTTGGCCACGCTTGGAGCTGGTTTCCTGCCCGCGTTGGCTGTCCTGGCGAACTTGGCCGTCGCCAAAGCCAACGATGACCCCCCTCCCTCGACCTTCCCGCGCTGGTCGAGTGCAGGGCTGACGTTCCGACATATAGTGGTTTTGCCCTTTGGCTGACCGACCGCCCCGATGCGCCCGCAAAGCTCGGCTGGAACGACGTTTCTTCCGGCAATCCTTTCCTCAAGCAATATGAATTGCCGGCCCCGCTTCGCGTATTCGGGCGCGAAACGGCGTCCGTCGTCCTTACCGCGACCGGGCCGATGGCGGTGTTTGACGAAGTTTCCACGCCCGGGGCTTGGCCGGACTTTCGGTCGAATAGCGCAATTCCAGGAAAAGCGTGAAACGGTTTTCCGTCCGGGATTGCGTTAAAACAAAGCTCTAGACTAGGACGTAGACTCGTTACCGCGTAGCCAGATACGGACGGAGACGAGTTTGAGGGCAGCGAGGTAGTTTTCTGCCAGCTTGTCATATCGAGTTGCGATGCGACGGAACTGCTTGGCCTGGTTGAAGAAGCGTTCGACGAGGTTGCGGGCCTTGTAGAGGAAGGGGCTGAAGCACATCGGGTCCTTGCGGTTGGCCTTGGGCGGGATGTTGGCCCATGCCTTTTGCTCGGTGACGGCATTGCGCAACGCGTTGGCATCATAGCCCTTGTCGGCGAGCAGCATGGCACCCTCGGGCAAATCCTTGATAAGTCCGCTGCGTAGGCGATGTCACTCATTTGACCTGCCGTGAGCGTCAGCTTGATCGGCCTGCCTTCGGCGTCGACAAGAGCATGGATTTTGGTCGTCAGCCCGCCTCGGGAACGACCGAGACAATGATCTCGATTCCCCTTTTTGCCGTCGCACCCTGCTGATGGACGCGAACAATAGAGGTGTCGATCATCTGCACCGTGCCGTCATGGGCCTCGGTAATGGCGTCCATCAGCCGATCCCAGACACCTGCTATCCGCCATCGAACGAAGCGGTTGTAGCCAGTGGTGCGAGGCCCGTAGCGCTCGGGCAGATCGCGCCATGGCGCACCCGATCGCAGCACCCAGAAGATGCCGTTCAGCACCCGGCGGTCGTCTACGCGCGGCACGCCTCGCGGCTTGTTGGGCAACAGCGGCTCGATCGCCCGCCATTCGAAGTCGGTCAGATCGTATCGGCTCATGCCCTTATGAATCAGACCCCGCTCAAGTTTGGAACCAGCCAGTCGGCAAACGACCCAATGCGGACAGGACGGCTGCTCACACCTCACTTCCATGTTGGTGAGCTTCGTCCTCAACGAAAAGGTCGAGGCCCCAGCCAACACCGCAATCCGCGAGCACCCTCATCGCGGACGGCTCAAGCCAGATGCCGCACTGCTCGTCGTAGGACGTATAGAACCCGCCATAGATCGTAATCTGCTTCGGCCGCACTTCCTGCCGCAGCCGGGCGAAGGCTTCCTCCCGACCTCGCATCTGCTCGATCAGGTAGTTGACCGCATTCTCGTGCTCGGCCCCACTCCGGAGCCTTTGCCGCGGACCATCGAGGCTCCATCCATTCTTCTTGCGCGGGGAACCGTTACGCATCGGGTCGCCCTTGCGGACTATGCGTGTCGGTTCGAGGCTTAGGATCGCAGTCACCCTCTCGGGGTCCGCATCGAAATCAACGATCGAGAGCGAGATCATCGCCTGTCCTAGCTAGGTTCCAAAGGGCAAGGCAAGCCCTGCGCTGTTGCGAGACTCTTCATGCTCGCCTCGCGCTTCCAACCGAGCCCAGTCATTTTTGCGTTTATATCCTGTCAGTCGGCATCGATCGCCGTGGCCATGCGGGCGATGGCCTGTTGATAGACGCTCGCCGAATTCCAGCCAGCAATTGCGCCCATATTCGCCTGCGCGCTCGCGCCGGCCCGCCAACCATGACTCTTGAGGAAGTTGGCGGTAGAAGCCAACGCAGTGGCCTTGTCACGCAGGTTTTTGTTTCCGACACCATACGTCAAAACATTTCCGGGCAGGAACTGCGTGTGGCCAATCTCGCCATGCGCGGCACCGACCGACGAGGCGCTCAACGCTCCGCGATCAACCAGCTTCAGGGCCGCAATGGCATGCGGGTAGAAGAACTCCGGACGGCGGCAGTCATAGGCCAGCGTTAAAATGGCGGAGACCGTATTCTGGTTGCCCATGGCGGAACCGAAGCCGGTCTCCATGCCCCAGATGGCGAGCAACACGCCCGGCGACACGCCGTAATTCCGTTCGATCTTGTCGAACAGCGCAGCATTGGCCTTCTTCAGCGCACGGCCCCTGGCAATGATCGCGGACGCGCCACGGCGCTTCATGAAAGCTTCCACCGAGCCGCTGAAAGCCTTATGGATGGCGCGGTCGACGGAGATCGTCTTTGTCGCGTAGGTTGCGCGAGCCAGAGCGGCCAGACCCTTCGAGCCGACACCATCGGCCTTCGCCTCCGCGGCGAACTCCGGTTTCCATGCCTCGAAGCCGGCGCCGCTCTTGCCACAGCTGGCCGCCGCCTGCGCGCCCGTCGCCAGCGCAAGCACCGCCACCACCGTGGCCACTACAAACATCTTCCCCTTGGCAAGAAATGCCATGCTGCTCTCCTGGTTGCCTGAATCACGTTCCCAATTGCGAACTTGCCTGCGAAACACCTGCTTGTCACTGCCCCGGCGCCACGCCGATGCACTCAATACAGCAGGAACCTCAAATCCACCACACTGGCGGACGCCCGGGAATTTGCCTACGATCAAGTAATTATTGTGGCGGGGACAGAATAAGCATGGAAGACGTTGATGTCGTGATCATCGGCGGGGCGCTGAGCGGTTTGTGTGCTATGCGGCGGCGGCGGCCCGGCCGCTCGCAAGCGCGCGCCACGCTGATGCAGCCCGTGGCGGAAAAGATCTTCTTCGCCGGCGAGCATTTGGCCGGTCCGCTGATGCAGACCTGCGGCGGCGCCAGATTGTCGGGCGAGGCAGTGGCCAAGGAGGTCGCCGCCCAACTTGCGGCAAAATAGCATCGGCCGGCAGGAACGTCGGCAGCTGACAGGCGTTTGGCGTTCTCCTGCTCGTATCGTCCTCCGCATTTCGATTTCGAATGACTTGAGACGCCAATGACGCTTTTCGACTGCCCGCATTGCGGCCACCGTCTCTATTTCGAGAACGCGCAATGCCTGAACTGCGCCAGCCTCGTGCTCTACGATCCCGAGCATGCGCGCTTCGCGCTGTCCGGGGCCGAGGTCTTCCATTGCACCAATGCCGACGAATGCGCCTGCAACTGGATGGCGGAGCCCGGCCACGCCTTCTGCCGCGCCTGTGCGCTGAACCAGCTGATCCCGGATCTGTCGGTCGACGGCAATCGCCGCCGCTGGATCCGTGTCGAGGCGGCAAAGAAGCGTGCCGTCTATTCGCTGCTCGCCTTCGGCCTGCCGGTCGCACCCAAGCAGGACGTTGGCGACGAGATCGGTCTCGCTTTCGATTTTCTTGCCGATCCGATCGGCGGCGGTCCGGGCGGCGAGCGTATCCTGACCGGTCATGACAACGGCCGGATCACGCTCAACGTCGCCGAGGCGGATTCGGCAGAGCGCGAACGGCGGCGCGTCGAGATGGGCGAGAACTACCGCACGCTGCTCGGCCATTTCCGCCATGAGCTCGGCCATTATTACTGGGACCGCCTGATCCGCGACGATTTGCAAAAGCTTGCCGGTTTTCGCGCTTTGTTCGGCGACGAGCGCGCCGGCTACGAACAGGCGCTGAAGACCTATTATGCCGATGGCGCGCCGCCCGACTGGCAGCAGCGCCATATCTCGGCCTATGCGACGTCGCACCCATGGGAGGACTGGGCCGAGACATGGGCGCATCACATGCACATCACCGACACACTGGAGATGGTGCATGCCCTGAATTTCCCGCTCGGCCGGCTGGAAACCCTTGAAGCCAACGAGCTGCCGCGCGCCGATACCGGCGGCAAGTTGCAGCCGGCACCATCGGAACCCGCCTCCAGGCCAGAGCCTTTCGAAAGGATTCTCGACCGCTGGCTGGTGCTGTCGGAGGCGTCCAACTCGATCAACCGCTGCATGGGCCTGCCCGATCTCTATCCCTTCGTCATCTCGGACGTGGCGGCGCAAAAACTTGCTTTTGTTCACGAGCTTTTGACCGACCTGCCGAAAACGACTGGAACAAATCGTGAGCCGGCCGAAGCCTTTTAGCCGGAACGCATGCGGCTTTGCTTCGTTTTCCGTGCCAAGGGACTGTGAAACGGAGAGAAGACCATGAAACGCATATTGTTTCCGGCGGTGGCCGGAGCGCTCATGGCGATGTCGGGCTCTGCCTTGGCCGACACCGCCGTCTCGGCCATCACTGATCTCAATGTACGCGCCGGCCCCGGCCCGCAATATCCGGTGATCGGCGTGCTTGCGGCCGGCCAGTCGGCGACGCTCGACGGCTGCATCGCCAACAGCAAATGGTGCACCATCGCCGAGGCTAACGGCCAGGGCTGGGTCTATTCCGACTATGTGACGGCCGATTTCGGCGGCAGCCGTGTGGTCCTGACACAGCGTCCGGCCAGCGCCGACATTGCCGTCGTGACGCCGCCCGCCGATAGCGTCGAGTATTCCGACAGCTATACCGGAGCAATCGTCGCCGGCGAGGCGATCGAGCCTATCCGGAGACCGCCGGCCGAGATCCGTACCTATGTACGTACGCATCGGCTCGATCCGGTCTATCTCGAGGGCGAGGTGGTGACGGGCGCGACGTTGCCTGACACCGTCGAGCTACGCGAGATTCCGGACTATGATTACCGTTACGTCTATGTGAACGGCCAGCCGGCACTGGTCGATCCGGGCAGCCGGCGTATCGTGTACGTCGTGCGCTGACGATACAAACAGCGCGGTCGCCCTGTAATGGCGGCCGCTCGCACTCCCGACATTGCCACAAGCCGGTATTGCCGCTGCAATACCGGTTTCCACATTGGGGCCGATGTTCTAGACCTTGCGAGCCGAAGCACCAGCCAGCGAGCCCGCGTGACGATCGACCCAACCGCCTTCCAACAGTACCGGCACACCGCCAACAACAAGACCACTTTGCCGCGGCTTCTGCTTGGAGCGGTGGTCGTCATCCTGTTCTGGCTCGGAACCACTGCCGCCGTGCTGTTCGGCGGCACCTATGCCTTTGCCGTTTGGCAGGCATCGTCTGGCACCGCCCCGCCAGGTGGGGGAGCGGTGCAGGATTTCATGGCCTCTCCTGCAGGCATCCTTGCGGCGCTGGCTTCATTTGCCGGAATCTGGCTCGGCCTTTGGGCTGCCATGCGCTGGATCCATCGCGAGAAGCTGACAGCCCTGATTGGCGTCAGCCGGCGCATTTCTTGGTCGGGGTTCCTGAAAGGACTGACCGCGGTGCTGATCACCTCGCTGCTTTCCGAGATCCTGCTTTATGGTTTGCAGCCCGACATCGCGCGCGGCGCGATCGGCCTGTCCGCGTGGCTTTTGTTCCTGATCCCGATCGCCGCCCTGACCTTTCTGCAAACGTCGTCGGAGGAGATGCTGTTTCGCGGTTATCTGCTCAGGGGCCTGGCGAGCCGGTTCCGGAACTCTTTCATCTGGGCGCTGCTGCCGGGATTGCTGTTCACCTCCCTGCACTGGAGCCCAGGTTCAAGCGCTGCCATCAATGCCTGCGTGCTGGCCTCGATCGCTGCCTTTGCGCTGCTGCTGACGCTTCTGGTCTATGCAACCGGCAATCTCGGTGCCGGCTTTGGCGCCCATCTCGGCAACAATCTGACCGGCTTCCTGCTGATTTCGCACCAGCAAAGCTATAATTCCTTCGCCCTGTTCAACGCCAAGCCGCTCGAAGCCGCGGGCTGGACGACTTCAGACGCCGTCCTCATCGCTTCGATCGGCATCGTCAGCAGCCTGTTGACCGTTCTGCTGCTTTTACATCCGCGCTCACCGCTGAAGGTCGAGCCGGATATGGCGCGCGCCGGCAGCGTGCGCTGATGTGCATTGCCTGGTCGTCCTGAGCTATTTGACGCAAAGCTTGACCAAAGCTTGACTCTGCGGCCGATTTCCTGTCTACACGCCGCGAATTCCGCGACGAGTATTCCTCCGAGCAAACCGACCGGGACGCCGAAACCTCTTTGAGGTGAAGTGCTGTAAATCGATCCCGGAGGCCAACACCCGGCAGCGCTGTGCGCCCCCGGGTGTTTTTTGGCTTTGGGCTTTGCCCGGACCGGCTTTTGCTTGGACAGCTGGCGCGAACGCATTACCTCTCGGGCATCATCCGGGTGCCAGGGAAAAGGAAAAAGAATGTTTGAATCGCTACAGGAACGTCTTGGTTCGATCCTGAACGGCCTCACCGGCCGCGGCGCCTTGTCGGAGGCCGATGTCTCGGCGGCGCTGCGCGAGGTGCGCCGTGCGTTGCTCGAGGCCGACGTGGCGCTGGAAGTGGTGCGTTCCTTCACCGACAAGGTGCGCGAGAAGGCCGTCGGCGCCGCCGTGGTCAAGTCGATCAAGCCCGGCCAGATGGTCGTCAAGATCGTCCATGACGAACTGGTCGAGATGCTCGGCGCCCAGGGCGTCGCCATCGACCTCAATGCACCGGCTCCGGTCGTCATCATGATGATCGGCTTGCAGGGTTCGGGCAAGACGACGACCTCGGCCAAGATCGCCAGGCGCCTCACCGACCGTCAAAACAAGAAGGTTTTGATGGCCTCGCTCGACACGCGGCGTCCTGCCGCGCAAGAGCAGCTCCGCCAGCTCGGCGAGCAGGTCAAGGTCGCCACATTGCCGATCGTCGCCGGTCAGACGCCGGTCGATATCGCCCGCCGCGCCGTGCAGGCGGCCAAGCTCGGCGGCCATGACGTCGTCATCCTCGATACCGCCGGCCGCACCCATATCGACGAGCCGTTGATGGTCGAGATGGCCGACATCAAGAAGATGTCGTCGCCGCACGAGATCCTGCTGGTCGCCGATTCGCTGACCGGCCAGGACGCCGTCAATCTGGCGAAAAGCTTCGACGAGCGCGTCGGCATCACCGGCCTCGTGCTGACCCGCATGGACGGCGACGGCCGCGGTGGTGCGGCGCTCTCGATGCGCGCCGTCACCGGCAAGCCGATCAAGCTGATCGGCACCGGCGAAAAAATGGACGCGCTGGAGGAATTCCACCCCAAGCGCATCGCCGACCGCATCCTCGGCATGGGCGACATCGTCAGCCTCGTCGAAAAGGCGGCCGAGAACATCGACGCCGAGCAGGCGGCGGCGATGGCCAGGAAGATGCAGTCGGGCAAGTTCGACCTGAACGACCTCGCCGGCCAGCTTCAGCAAATGTCGAAAATGGGTGGCATGGGTGGCATCATGGGCATGATGCCCGGCATGGGCAAGATGAAGGACCAGATGGCCGCCGCCGGGCTCGACGACAAGATGTTCGGTCGCCAGCTCGCCATCATCTCGTCGATGACCAAGGCCGAGCGCGCCAACCCCGATATTCTGAAGCACTCGCGCAAGAAGCGCATCGCCGCCGGCTCGGGTACCGACGCGGCCGAAATCAACAAACTGTTGAAGATGCATCGCGGCATGGCCGACATGATGAAGGCGATGGGCGGCAAGGGCAAAGGCGGCGGCCTGATGCGCGGCATGATGGGCGGCCTCGCTTCCAAGATGGGGCTCGGCGGCATGATGCCTGGCGGCCCAGGCGGTCCCGGAGGCGGCATGATGGGCGGCGGCATGCCGGACCTCTCCAAGATGGACCCCAAGCAGCTCGACGCCTTGCAGAAGCAGGCCCAGGCCGCCGGGCTCGGCGGCATGAAGGGCCTGCCCGGTGGCGGTGGCCTGCCTGGGCTGCCCGGCGGCATGAAACGTCCCGGCCTGCCGGGCGGTGGCGGGCTGCCAATGCTTGGCAAGAATGGCCTCGGCAAGAAGAAGTGAGGGCGCCATGAACGAAGAGAAGGACATGGCGGACGCGCGTGCGGCGCTGGCCAATTATCGCGCCTCTATTGACAATATCGACGCGGCGCTGATCCACATGCTGGCCGAGCGCTTCCGCTGCACCAAGGCAGTCGGCGTGCTGAAGGCGGAACATGGCCTGCCGCCTGCCGACCCGGCGCGCGAGCAGGAGCAGATCGCCCGTCTTCGCCAACTGGCGAAGGACGCCCATCTCGACCCGGATTTCGCGGAGAAATTCCTGAACTTCGTCGTCCGCGAAGTGATCCGCCATCACGAGCAGATCGCCGCATCCAACGGCGTGACGAAAACCGGCTGAGGACCAGCCACCAACCGATCAACCAGATCAGAGCTTTTAGGAGAAAAGAAATGCCACTGAAAATCCGATTGGCCCGTGCGGGCTCGAAGAAGCGTCCCTATTACCATGTCGTCGTCGCCGACGCTCGTTCGCCGCGCGACGGCCGTTTCATCGAGTCGCTCGGCTCGTGGAATCCGCTGCTGCCCAAGGACGGCGAACGCGTCAAGGTCGACGCCGAGCGCGTCAAGCATTGGCTGTCGCATGGCGCCCAGCCGACCGACCGCGTGCTGCGCTTCCTCGATGAAGCCGGCATCGCCAAGCGCGAAGCCCGCTCCAACCCGAAGAAGGCCGAGCCCGGCAAGAAGGCGCAGGAGCGCGCAGCCTTGCTGAAGAAGGCGCAGGAAGATGCCGCCGCGGCCGTTGCCGCCGCCGCAGCCGCGCCGGCCGAGTCGGAAGCCGCCAGCGCCGAATAAATCATCTCCACAACCACGAAACGGCGGGCCCTGCCCGCCGTTTTGCTATTGCATCCATATGATGCGGCCCGATCAATAGCCTTCCGGACAACTCGCAACGTAGACACGACCGTTACGATCGCGATAACGGCATTGGCCGCTTTCGCTGGCACGGCCGATCAGCGCACCGGCCAAAGCGCCGGCCGCACCGCCGATCACCGCGCCCTTGGTCGGGTTGCCGGCCACAGCAGCGCCGACCGCCGCACCGCCCAGGCCACCAACTGCCGCGCCTTGCTCAGTACGGGAGCAGGCACCGAGCGGCACCAGCAGGGCCATCAAGATCATCACCTTTTTCATTGTCGTTCCTCTCCAACAGGGTGCCGTCCTCGCCGCTGCACCCCCTAACTCGCAACCAGGCGATTTGATCCAAAGAAGAAGATCGGCTGCCGCCCGGCGGCGCTCAATTTGATCCAAAGAGTAGAAAGGCGGCGGCAGACCGCGCCCGCTCTGGCGGCCTGGCCACCATCGAGCGGCTTTCGATGTCGCGCTATTGGCTGAACGGGAATAACGCGCGCACCCTTGGATCGCGCAGATACAGGCCACCCCAGAGGATGGCGCCGAGATAAACGCCGAACAGTATGTGCGAGAACAAAGGGCTGCCGATACGCACATGCGTGGCGACGGCACCGCCGAGATAGGCGGTGAGCAGGATGGCGCCGAGCACCGAGGTGCGCGGCAGCGCGTAAAGCGCTGTCGAGACCAGTCCAATGATGCCGAGCATGCGCGAGACATTGGCATCGGCCGGCCAGCCGAGCTGCACCATGGTCTGGGTGACGATTTCGAGCGGCGGTAGCTTGATGACGCCGTCGAAGATCATGAACAGCACGACTACGGCGCTGAGCACGCGGCCGGCCCACAAGGCACGCGATGAGACGGGTGCTGCCTGAGACATGGTCATTGATGTTCCCTCCGGTCGTTGTGAGCACTGGCTCTCCGCCAGCTCGAACCAAGGACGCGGCCCATGACGGCGATCCGACATGCCTCCAATTCTTTTCACTCCAGGGGCGAACCTTGGGTGTGTACGTTCAGTCAGCAACGAACCTGGCCAAGTCCACCTTGCGGGGTGAGGTGGAGGGCGTTATTGAAAATCCGTAGAGGTGTCTTCCGAGCGCGCGACGGCAGCAGCAGCCTGATCGCACAGCGAAAGCAACCGATGGCCGGAGAGACCGACCTGAAACAGTTGCTGGCGGCAATGACGCCGGAATTGCTTGCCGGCGTTCATGTCTTCACCACGTTGCCACCCCATGCGCCCGTTCCCGACAGGCTCCGCCCGGTGATGCTATTTCGCGAGCGCGAGGGCACGACGCTGATCGTGCTTGAAGACCATGCCAAGGCCGCTGGACTGAAAACCGTGTTCCGCTGCCGGATGCTGACGCTGAACATCCATTCGTCGCTGGAAGCGGTCGGCTTCCTCGCCGCCATCACCGCGCGGCTGGCCACCGCCGGCATCGGCGTCAATCCGGTCTCGGCCTTCTACCACGATCATCTGTTCGTGCCCGCCGACCGGGCGGAGGAGGCGCTGGAGTTGCTGTTGGACCTAGCGGAGGAGAACCGGCTGTGACGCCGGCGCCTTGCTGCCTATTTGAGACGCCTGCGCTGCCCCTCATACGCCTGCCGGAACCTTCTCCCCGTGAACGGCGAGAAGGGCGCAAAACGGCCGAAGGCCGAGCCCGCGACTGCGGGCCGCCGGCCTTCCGGCGCCCCCGCGGAGGCCAGCCGCGTAGCGGCGATACGGCCGTGAGCAAAACAACCGCCGAAGGCCGAGCCCGCGACTGCGGGCCGCCGGCCTTCCGGCGCCCCCGCGGAGGGCCAGCCGCGACAGCAGCGATACGGCCGTGAGAGAAAAAGCAAGCTGAGCAAAAATCGCGGCCGAAGGCCAAGCCTGCGACCGCAGGCCGCCGGTCGTCCGGCGCCCCCGCGGAGGCCAGCCGCGCTAGCGGCGATACGGCCGTGAGCGAACTATGCCGCCTTCTTCTTCGGCTGGATCAGCCCGCGCTCGACCAGCAGTTCGGCGATCTGCACCGCATTGAGTGCCGCGCCCTTGCGCAGATTGTCGGAGACGATCCACATCGACAGGCCGTTATCGATGGTCGAGTCCTCGCGGATGCGCGAGATGAAGGTGGCGTCCTCGCCGGCCGATTCCAGCGGCGTGATGTAGCCGCCGTCCTCGCGCTTGTCGATGACCTGGCAGCCCGGCGCCTCGCGCAGGATCTCGCGCGCCTCATCGGCGGTGATCGGCTTCTCGAACTCGATGTTGACCGCTTCCGAATGGCCGATGAACACCGGCACCCGCACGCAGGTCGCCGTCAGCTTGATCTTCGGGTCGAGCATCTTCTTGGTCTCGGCCACCATCTTCCACTCTTCCTTGGTGAAGCCGTCGTCGAGGAAGACGTCGATATGCGGGATGACGTTGAAGGCGATACGCTTGGTGAACTTCTTGACGTCGACCTGGTCGGCGACGAACACCGCGCGCGTCTGCGTGAACAATTCGTCCATGCCTTCCTTGCCGGCGCCGGAGACCGACTGGTAGGTGGCGACGACGACGCGCTTGATGGTGGCCGCGTCATGCAGCGGCTTCAGCGCCACGACCAGCTGCGCCGTCGAGCAGTTCGGGTTGGCAATGATGTTCTTGCGCGTGAACAGCGAGATCGCATCCGGGTTCACTTCCGGAACGATCAGCGGCACGTCCTGATCGTAGCGGAAGGCCGACGAATTGTCGATGACGACGCAGCCCTGCTTGCCGATCTTCGGCGACCATTCCTTGGACACGTTGCCGCCGGCCGACATGATGCAGATGTCGGTGTCGGAAAAATCATATTGGTCGAGCGCCCTGACCTTCAGCGTGCGGTCGCCGAACGACACTTCCGTGCCCTGGCTGCGCCGCGAGGCCAGCGCCACCACCTCGCTCACTGGAAAGCCGCGTTCCTCCAGTATGTTGAGCATTTCCCGGCCCACATTGCCCGTGGCGCCGACGATCGCAACCTTGAAACTCATCGAAATCTCCTGTCCCTCTCCGCTCGGTTTCTGGAGAAAACCCGCCGGCCGATGCGGGTTTCAACCCCCGGGCCGGACCCGGGAGAGGGTGGTTAGGCCAAGGGAATCAGACCGTTTTGGTGGTCGTTTTGCCGGTTCTTTT
Source organism: Mesorhizobium sp. M0954 (assembly GCF_040319155.1). Taxonomy (NCBI): domain Bacteria; kingdom Pseudomonadati; phylum Pseudomonadota; class Alphaproteobacteria; order Hyphomicrobiales; family Phyllobacteriaceae; genus Mesorhizobium; species Mesorhizobium sp. M0954. Next base: position 98,114 of record NZ_JAMYNR010000020.1, read on the forward strand.
GAGCAAGAACGTGATTTTTCTGGAACGAGGAGACGCAGCGACGCGCCCGGCCCAATGGTTCGCATTGGGGCCGGGGATGTCGAAGGCAGAAAGCGCCATCAAAAGGCCGCGCATCGAAAACTATCCCGTTCGGTGCCGGCTTTTACGCGGTTTACGTCTAGAGTCAATCGCAAGCAGCCCGACCCGCCCGCCCTGTACAATGACCGCGGCACCAAGTACGAACGAGCATCGTCTGGCTCGTGGCGCCCGTCTGTGGCGCTTGCCGACATTTGACCCGTCGCCGGGTATTCAGAATCCGAATTTCGAAAGAGCAAGATGTCCAACTTCGAAGCTATTGTTCCCGCGCTGGCAAAGGCGCTGGAAAAACGCGGCTATGTCGAGCTGACGCCGGTGCAGAACGCCGTTCTCGAGCTTGGCCAGGCCGATGCGCTGGTTTCGGCCCAGACCGGCTCCGGCAAGACCGTCGCCTTCGGTCTGGCTTTGGCGCCGACCCTTCTCGATGGCGCGGAGCGCTTTTCCCACGCGGCGGCACCCCTGGCGCTGGCCGTGGCGCCGACGCGGGAGTTGGCCCTGCAGGTAACGCGCGAGCTGGAATGGCTCTACGAACTGACCGGCGCCACGGTGGCGTCCTGCGTCGGCGGCATGGACATGCGCACCGAACGGCGCGTGCTGGAGCGCGGCGCCCATATCGTCGTGGGCACGCCCGGCCGCCTGCGCGATCACATCACCCGCAATTCGCTCGACATGTCGGCGCTCAAGGCAGTGGTGCTCGACGAGGCCGACGAGATGCTCGATCTCGGCTTTCGCGAGGATCTGGAATTCATCCTCGATGCCGCACCCGCCGATCGCCGCACGCTGATGTTTTCCGCGACCGTGCCGCGCTCCATCGCCACGCTGGCCAAGGGCTACCAGCGCGATGCTGTGCGCATCTCGGCCTCCGGCGAGGAAAAGCAGCATCTCGACATCGAATACCGGGCGCTGAGCGTCGCCCAGGCGGACCGCGAAAACGCCATCATCAACGTGCTTCGCTACTACGAGGCCAAGAATGCATTGGTGTTCTGCAACACCCGCGCCGCCGTCAACCATCTGACGGCGCGCTTCAACAATCGCAACTTTTCCGTCGTGGCGCTGTCCGGCGAGCTTAGCCAGAACGAGCGCAGCCACGCGCTGCAGGCGATGCGCGACGGCCGCGCCAAGGTCTGCATCGCCACCGACGTCGCGGCACGCGGCATCGACCTGCCCAATCTCGAGCTGGTGATCCATGCCGACCTGCCAACCAACCCGGAGACGCTCCTGCACCGAAGCGGACGCACGGGTCGTGCGGGACGCAAGGGCGTCAGCGCGCTGATCGTGCCCAACAATGCCCGTCGGCGCACCGAACGGCTGCTGCAAAGTGCCGGCCTTGCGGCGACATGGGCAAGCCCGCCGTCGGCCGACGACGTGATACGGCGCGACGACGAGCGCATTCTCGCTGATCCGGTCTTCAGCGAGCCTATGAAGGATGAGGAGCGCGGCTTCGTCGAGGCGCTTCTCGATCAGCACGGGCCCGAACAGGTTGCCGCCGCCTTCCTGCGGATGTGCCGCTCCAGCCACTCGGCGCCGGAGGATCTTCTCGACGTGGCACCGTTCACGCCGTCGGGCGAAAAATTTGCCCGCCGGGACGAGGCACCGAGCCGCCGCGACGATTTCGGCGACAGCGTCTGGTTCTCGCTGTCGGTCGGACGCCGGCAGAATGCGGAGCCACGCTGGCTGATCCCGATGCTGTGCCGGACAGGCGGCATTTCCAAGCGCGAGATCGGCGCCATCAAGATGCAGCAGGAGGAAACCTTCGTGCAGATCGCGGCGGACTGGGCCGAGCGTTTCCTCGCTGCGATCGGCCCCGACCGGAAGCTGCAGGGCAACATTGCGGTCAAGCGGTTGGACGGCACGCCGGATTTGTCGCGGGCCGGCTATCAGGAACCACGACCCGACAAGAAGCCGCACCGCGGCAAGCGCACCTTCGATCAGAACACGCCCAAATTCGAGAAGCGCGCACCGGCCGACCAGCGCCCGGCATTCGAGGCGAAGCCCTGGGCCGGGAAACCGGCCAAGGCGAAGTTCGAAGGCGGACCTGCGAAACACAAGAAATCGAAGAAACGGCCGGGGTAAATAGCCAGAACTCTCCATTTCCGCACGCCTCTTGCGGTCTGCCGGAACTTTGCACAGTCTGGGGCGGGGAAATGGGGGTGGGCAGGACATGCGCGGCGAAGTTCTTCATTACGACGAAGACCAGGGTTTCGGCTTCATCACCGGAGCCGACGGCAACCGCTACACTTTGGCGCGCGAAGATTTGCGCCGCGAAGCATCGGTTGCCGGAGGTACGACCGTCGAATTCCAGCCGGCTGGCGGACGGGCACGCGATGTTTTTTCGATCCGCGCCCAACCTGCCAGTGCGCCCGCCGACGCCTCCACTGCAACCGCCGCCCCAACTCAGGCCGGCAATGCGCCCGCGGCACGTCAGCCGCAACATTTCGGCCGTTCCGCTGAACAAAGTCCGGCTGAATCGGCTGGCCTGTGGAGCTACTTCTGGTGGGGTCTGACCGAGAATTACTTCAACTTCGCCGGCCGTGCCCGCCGCAAGGAGTATTGGGGCTATTGTCTGTTCTGGACGATCGCGCTGATCGTGGTCATAGGACTCGGCGTCTTTATCGACGACGCCATGGGCAATCTCGACAACAGTGAATTGCCGGCAGTGACGGTCGGCCTTTCCGGTCTCTTCCTGCTGGCGACAGCCCTGCCGTGGTTCGGGCTCAACGTGCGTCGCCTGCACGATACCGGCCTGACGGGATGGCTCTTTCTGCTTTTCCTGATCCCGACCTTCGGCACCGTGATCATCCTGATCTTTGCGCTGATCCCGACCCAGCCGCGCGAGAACAAGTGGGGTCCCGTGCCGGCGGGTGTCAGGGTTTAGTGTCGTCCTTAGTCTAGTGCCCCGCCAGACGACAGCCTAAGGAACACCTTCTGCCCGTGCCGTCGGCACTTCAACGCTGAGGAGCTCGACCTGTTTTAGAAATGACGAAGGGGGTTGTGCAGCGTATTTCAGCGCGCATGGAGGAGACCCACGCTAGCGCGCGCACGAGGAATCGTCCATGACGGACCCGGAACTACTCGCCTTACTCGACAAGCTGCGAGCCGTGATGATCAGCGTTGCCACTGGTGGCGCTCGCATCGGCGAGGTGAATAATGAGTTCCAGGAGGATTATCGCACGGTAGCTGACGAACTGCGCAACCGGGAAATTGAGAACCCGCTGCCCTACAGCGACCTTTGGCAATGGTATGGAAAATGGAGCGCTGACATCGCGGGCTATGGACCCCGGCGCGCCTATGTCGCCGATCTATTTGCGCCGCTGATTTCTCGCGTTCGCGCTTCCCGGGTGGCAGAGACTCCGCCTACCGGCTGGGCTCGTGTCGATCGAACGGTCTGCGGCAAGCAGGTGTTCTATTATCAATGCCCACACGGCGGCCGGGTGTTCTTCGACAATCTTGGCTGGCCTTGGCCAAAACATGGCTGCACCGATAACCCACGTTCGCGGAAAGGCCGCGTGGAGGCGCGCGTCATAAACTCCCACACCGCGTTCAGAAGCGCTCAGGGGGAACCGCTCGACCTATACGAGCTGCTTTCGATCGCCGAAAAGCGCAACATCGTACATATGCGCTTCCGCAGAATGAACGAGAACCGCAGTTTCAGCGTGTCGCTGGCACTGGGGCGCCTCCGCGATCATGACATCACGATCGACGACCTTTGGACCGCGCCTTCGTTCGTTGTGCGGAGTTACGAAACGCACCGCATCGTCGAATTTATCTCAGGCAGGAAGAAACGGATCGACACGCTCACGCTGGCGCGATCCGGCAAGGGCTCGGCATGAATTGCCCTGTGCCGCCATCTCACAAAGCACGGTGGCGAGTGCCGCCGCATCCCCGGTCGTCGCCCAGCGGACGTCGACCGACACGGGATCAGCCCAAAAATTTGGCGATGATCGCGTCGCCCATCTCAGCGGTGCCGACCTCGGTCATCCCCGGTGAATGAATATCCCTGGTGCGCAAGCCCTGATCGAGCACGGCGGCGATCGCGCCTTCCAGCCGGTCGGCCTCTTCAACCATGCCGAAGGAATAGCGCATGCACATGGCGAAGGAGGCGATCATGGCGATCGGATTAGCGATGCCCTTGCCAGCGATGTCGGGCGCCGAGCCGTGCACCGGCTCGTAGAGCGCCTTGCGCTTTTTTGTCTTCGCATCCGGCGCGCCGAGCGAGGCCGACGGCAGCATGCCGATCGAGCCGGTCAGCATGGCGGCGATGTCGGACAGCATGTCGCCGAACAGATTGTCGGTGACGATGACGTCGAACTGCTTCGGCCAGCGCACCAGCTGCATGCCGCCAGCATCGGCCAACATGTGATCGAGCTTGACGTCGGCATACTTGGCCTTGTGCGTCTGGGTGACGACCTCGTTCCACAGCACGCCCGACTTCATCACATTGCGCTTTTCCATCGAGGTGACGTGATTCTTGCGCGTGCGCGCCAATTCGAAGGCAACGCCCGAAATGCGCTCGATCTCGAACGTATCGTATATTTGGGTGTCGATGCCGCGCTTCTGGCCGTTGCCGAGGTCGATGATCTGCTTAGGTTCGCCGAAATAGACGCCGCCGGTGAGCTCGCGCACGATCAGGATATCGAGCCCCTCGACCACCTCCTGCTTCAGCGAGGAGGACGCCGCCAGCGCCGGATAGCAGATTGCCGGCCTGAGATTGGCAAACAGCTCCATGTCCTTGCGCAGCCGCAGCAGACCCGCCTCCGGGCGCACCTCGTAAGGCACCGCATCCCATTTCGGTCCGCCGACGGCGCCGAACAGCACCGCGTCCGACGCCATTGCCTTGGCCATGTCGGCATCGGAAATCGCCGCGCCATGCGCGTCGTAGGCGCAGCCGCCGACAAGGCCCTCATCGGTGACGAAATCGCTGCCGAGCCTGTCGTTCATGGCGGAAATCAGCTTCTTCACCTCGGCCATCGCCTCGGGGCCGATGCCGTCGCCGGCAAGCAGGAGAAGATTTTTCGAAGCCATGGGGAACCGTCCTGATTGTGTCGTGAGCCGCGGCCTTGCTAAACGCCAAGCGGCCGGCGCGCAAGCCTGCGGTTCAGAGCATCGGACCCAAAGTGGAAACCGGTTTTGGGAAAATCCGATGCTCAAGACAAAATGCCTAGAGATGCGAAAGGATATTGACCAGCCTGCCGAACGGGTCGCGTACGAAGAAGCGCCGCACGCCCCAGGGTTCGTCCGCCGGACCGTATTCGATGGCAAAGCCGGCCGTCCTCATGCTTTCAAGCGCGGCATCGACGTCGTCGACTTCGATAGAGATGTCCGGCACCGGCGTTCCTGATCCCCCTTCGGCCATGAAACTGACCTGCACGGACATCGTCTCTTGCGAGCCGTAGGTAGCGATCCAGCCCATATCCATCTTGAGATCGAGGCCGAGCACATCCTGATAGAAGGGTTTTGCCGCCGCGATATCCTGCGTGTCTATGTTTGCAACGATGCGCCTGACCTTCACCATGGGCCGATCCTCGTGCTAACCGTGTCGTTGTCGCAACCGTGACAGGCATCAGGCTGTGCGCCGCAGCGCCGTCACCTCGATCTCGATCTTCATCTCCGGCTTGTTGAGCTGGCACACGATCATCGTTGCCGCCGGCCTGATCTCGCCAAAGGCCTCGCCGAGGATCGGGAACACCACATCCACGAAAGCCGCATCGGTGATATAGTAATGCGCCCGCACCACATCGGCCGTCTCGAAGCCGCCGTCCCCGAGCGCCTTGGCGATCGTCGTCAGGCAATTGCGCGTTTGTGCCTCCACGGTCTCCGGCATCGACATGGTCGCATAATCGTAGCCGGTCGTTCCGGACACGAAACACCAGTCGCCCTGCACCACGGCGCGCGAATAGCCGGCGGTCTTCTCGAAGGGCGAACCGGTGGAGATCAGTTTTCGCATGGCTTCCTCGCAGTGGTTGCGGCCATCCTGAAGGTATAGGGTCCACCCGGCCATGGGCCAGAGGCAACCGATTGTTGTTACGACGTGGAAAGCGCAGACCTTGGAGATTGGCCAGAACATCTCTCCAGTCGTCATCCTGGGGCGAAGCAAGGAGCGAAGCGACGCGGCGCAGACCCCAGGATCCATATGTGGACGGCGCCCTGCCTGCAACGGTTGTTTTGCGTCGTTTTCGATCGCTTGCGTCCATATGTCCGGCCTTTGAGCACGGTCCTTGCGGCCGC
>NZ_JAMYNR010000021.1:0-101146 GCF_040319155.1 Mesorhizobium sp. M0954
CGTGTCCTCGAATGGCATCCCGAACCTCCCGGCGCAAAGCGCGCCAAACTGTTCGCGATGTCCTCGCACACCTGTTCGCGATGTCTCCGGTCCAAACACCCCCCTGAGGGGGAGATGTCCGGCAGGACAGAGGGGGGCGCGAAGGATCACTCCGGTCAAAATCACTGTGCCGCGGAACTCGCTTCCGGGGGGACGCGCAGCCACAGCGCTTTTTCGCCGAGGCTGCCAACCATGCCTGCGTGTGCTGCGCGCTCGGCATCGGTCAGGCGCGACGGCAAGGCGATCGGCCGCACACCGATCGAAATATCGATGTCGTCGACATCCTGCCTGCCGCCCGCCGGAGTCAGGATGCTGTCGAGGATAAGGCTTGCCTGCTTGCCGCCGATGAGCTCGATATAGACCTCGGCCAGCAATTCCGAATCGAGCAGCGCGCCGTGCTTGGTGCGGCGGCCGTTGTCGATGCCGTAGCGGCGGCAGAGCGCGTCGAGCGAATTGGGGCCCATCGGATGCTTGCGGCGCGCCAGCGCCAGCGTGTCGACGATCCGTCCCGGATCGATGGCCGGATGGCCAAGCCGGCCGAATTCGAGATTGAGGAAGCCGATGTCGAAGCCGGCATTGTGCGCGACCAGTTTGGCGCCGTCGATGAAGGCCAGAAACTCCTCGGCGATCTCCATGAAAGTCGGCTTGCCCTGAAGATCGGCGGCGCTGATGCCGTGCACGGCCTGCGCCTCGTGATGGATCTGGCGGCCTTGCGGGTTGATGTATTTGTGGAAGGTTCGGCCGGTCGGGAAGCGGTTGACCAGCTCGACGCCGCCAAGCTCGATGACGCGGTCCTCGCGCGTGTCGAGGCCGGTGGTTTCCGTATCGAAGATGATCTCACGCATCGAATCAGTCCACTGGTGCCGGCATCATTCTAGCCGAATCACACCAGGAACAAAATGGCAACAAGTAATGCGGGTCTGCAAGCCTCTTAACCAGGCCTGGCTGCCTTATCCACGACTAGTTCGGCGATGATGGCCTTGACGGCCGCGCGAGTGGCGTCAAAGCCCTGACCGGTGTCGATGACAAAGTCGGCGCGCCGGCGCTTTTCGGTGTCGGGAACCTGCCTGGCCAGGATCGACGCCAGTTTCTCCTCGTTCATGCCCGGCCGCGCCAGCACGCGGGCGCGCTGGACTTCGGGTGGCGCGGTGACGACCACGACCTTGTCGACGCGGTTGCGGCCGCCGGTCTCGAACAGCAGCGGTATATCGAGCACGGCAAGCGGCGCGCCGGCGGCACGATGTTCAGCCAGGAAGGCATCGGCGTCGGCACGGACCAGCGGATGGATGATCGCTTCCAGCCGTTTCAGCGCGGCGGCGTCGCCGAGCACCCGCTCCGCCAGTGCCGCGCGGTCGACCGCACCGGATCGGGTGGTGCCGGGAAAGGCCGCCTCGACCAAGGGCGCGGCCTTGCCGGCATAAAGGCGATGCACAGCCTCGTCGGAATCATGGACCGGCACGCCGGCCTCGGCGAACATCTTGGCCGCGGTCGATTTGCCCATGCCGATCGATCCGGTGAGGCCGAGCACGATCATTTTATCGCGCCGATATCGGCAATAATTATTTGCCGCAGTTCGGCGGTGACTTCTGGCCTGATGCCGAACCACCGCTCGAAGCCGGGCACCGCCTGGTGCAGCAGCATGCCGAGCCCATCGACGGTTCTCAGGCCGCGCGCTCTGGCGGTAGCAAGCAGCGGCGTCTCCAGCGGCACGTAGACGATGTCGGTGACGATGGCGCGGTCCGGCAGTCTGCCTGGATCCGCGGACAGGCCTTCATTGCCATGCATGCCGAGCGCTGTCGTGTTGACCAGCAGGCCGGCATCTTCGAGCAATTCGCCGGTCGCCGCGAGGTTGTGGGCGGAAACGCCGGCACCGAAGCGGTCGCGCAGCTCCTGCGCCCTCGCAAGCGTCCGGTTGACGATGCGGATGTCGCTGACGCCGCGCTGCTTCAGCGCATGGATGGCCGCGCGAGCGGCGCCGCCGGCACCGAGCACCACGGCGGGGCCGTTGGCCGCCCAGCCCGGTGCATATTCGTCCAGATTGGCGGCAAAGCCATGGGCATCGGTGTTGCCGCCGCACAATTCGCCATTCTCGAACCACAGTGTATTGACCGCACCGATCTGTTCGGCGTCGGCGTCACGCCGCTTGGCCAAAGCGAAGGCGGCTTCCTTGTGCGGGATGGTGACGTTGCCGCCGCGATAGCCTTGTGCCTGCAGCGCCTGCAGGAATTCGGCAAAGGCCTCCGGTGCAACGTCGATGGCCTCGTAGACGCCGTCGATGCCGTATTTCGCCAGCCAGTGGCCGTGGATCTTCGGAGACCTGGAATGCGCGATCGGGTGGCCGGTGACGAAGGCTTTTTTTGGGGCCTCAGCCATCGATCGCCCCGAACTCACGCAGCTTGGCCAGCACCGGCAAAAGTGGCAAGCCGACAATAGTAAAATAGTCGCCTTCGATTTTTTCGAACAGCTGGATGCCTTCGCCTTCGATCTGGTAAGCGCCGACACTGGACAACGCCTTGGCGCCGACGCGCGCCAGATGGCGGCCGATGAAGGCCGGATCGAGCTTGCGCATGGTCAGGCTGGCGATGCCGACATGCCGCCACAGAACCTGGCCGTCACGGCCGAGCACGACGGCGCTGTTGAGATGATGCGTCTTGCCCGACAGCGCCAGCAGATGACGGCGCGCTCCTTCCATGTCGGCCGGCTTGTGGAACAGCTCGTCGCCGAGCGACAGCGTCTGGTCGCAGCCGAGCACCAGGGCGCCGGGCTTGCGCTCACTGACGTCGGTGGCCTTGGCTTCGGCGAGCACCAGGGCGACGTCCTCCGGCGACACGCCAGTGTTCTGCAGCGGCGCCTCGAGCGCGCGCTCATCGACAGAAGCCGGAACCGCTTCGACAGTGACGCCGGCATTGACGAGCAGCGCTTTGCGGAACGGGCTGCCCGAGGCAAGGATGATTTTTTCGGCCATTTTTTTCGCCCGTTTGCTGGCGTCACTAGGGTGCGTCGAGATTCAGGTCAGGCCGCGCCGAAAATGGTGGCTTCCGAGAACCGGAGCGGAGCGTACATTTCGTACGTGAGCACCGGAAGCGCAGGAAACCGCCGTTTGCAGGCCGGCATCACCTGAATATCACACGCCCTAGCGCGTCTTGCCGCGCAGGGCAACGATGGCCGCCGCCGTCTCCTCGATCGAACGGCGGCTGACGTCGATCATCGGCCAGCCGTGCCGCGTGCATATCTGGCGGGCATAGGCGAGCTCTTCGGCGATCGCGGCGCGGTCGACATAGTCGGTCGGTTCGTAGGCGCTGGTGCCGAGAATGCGGTTCTGCCGGACCTGCGAGATCCGTTCGGCGGTGGCGACCAGGCCGACGATCAGCGGCCTCGTGGCATTGACCAGGCTTTCGGGCACCGGAACGCCGAGCACGATCGGGATGTTGGCGGTCTTGATGCCGCGATTGGCGAGATAGATGCTGGTCGGCGTCTTCGAGGTGCGGGAGATGCCGACGAGCACGATGTCGGCATCATCCATATTGGCCGGCAGCTGGCCATCGTCATGCTCCATGGTGAAGTTGAGCGCGTCGATGCGGCGGAAATATTCGGCGTCCAGCACATGCTGGGCACCGACGCGGCGGCCGGCCGGCGTGCCGAGATAGGACTGGAACACCGTCAGCACCGGTTCCAGCACCGAGACGCAAGGCAGGCCCATGGCCGCGCAGCGTTCGTCGATGCCGCGGGCAAGCTTCTGGTCGACCACCGTATAGAGGATGATGCCCGGCTCCTCCTCGATATCCTCAAACACCTTCGTCACCTGCTTTTCGGTGCGGATGAGCGGGTAGATATGTTCGATGGCGCGCGCGTCCTTGTATTGCGCGGAAGCCGCGCGGCCGGCGGCCAGCAGCGTTTCGCCGGTGGCGTCGGAAATCAGGTGAAGGTGAAAGAAGCTCTGCGGTTTGTTCACAGGATACATTCCAGGCTGTGGGCCGATGTGGATAAGCCGGGCGGGAAACTCGGCCACCGCAAAGCGACTGTATCAGATGGCGGTTTGTCCACAATTCGATGTGCTGTCGGCTTCTCCGGGCGGTTGGGGACAAGTCCGGGGACGGAGCTTTTTGCCTTCGCTTCATCCACAGGGGCAATTTCCCTGGCCTGGCGGCAACGCATTGACTCCAGTCGTAAATTCCCGACTTTCCACAAAGTCCTGCAATCCCGTTGGAGAAGCGCGCGACAATATGCTGGCTGGTCTTTTCGAGGGCAAAGCGGGACAGGAGACAACCACCACAACCAACAGACTCTTAGAATCATAAGATTCCTAAAAATAGAATATTTAATTATAGGGAAGCCTGGAAAGGCGAGCGCTCAATGCCTCAAGACCGGATCGTGCTGGACGTGTTGAGAGGCAAGGCGGCGTTTCCGCCACCGCTCTGGGTGATGCGCCAGGCCGGCCGCTATCTGCCGGAATACCGGGAGACGAGGAGACGGGCCGGATCCTTCCTCGATCTTTGCTACGACCCGGATCTCGCCGTCGAAGTGACGCTGCAGCCGATCGAACGCTTCGGCTTCGATGCATCGATCCTGTTTTCCGATATTCTTGTCGTGCCGCATGCGCTCGGCCGCGACGTGCGCTTCGAGGAAGGACGCGGCCCGCTGCTGACGCCGATCACGGCTGCGGAAATTGCGGCTCTCGACGGCGAAACGTTTCACGTGAATCTCGAGCCGGTCTACGAGACGGTGCGGCGGTTGCGCGCCAGACTGCCTGATGAAACGACGCTGATCGGCTTCTGCGGTGCGCCCTGGACGGTGGCGACCTACATGATTGCCGGCCACGGTACGCCCGACCAGGCGCCGGCCAGGCTGTTCGCCTATCGCGAGCCGGCGGCCTTTCTTCGGCTGCTGAAGGTGCTCGCCGATCATTCGGCTGCCTATCTGATCCGCCAGATCGCGGCCGGCGCCGACGTGGTGCAGATCTTCGATTCGTGGTCAGGCGTGCTCGACGAAGCGTCTTTCGAATTGTTCTGCGTCGAGCCGGTGGCCTCGATCGTCCGGCAAGTGGAGGCTGCCCATCCCAATGTTCCGGTCATCGGCTTTCCCAAGGGCGCGGGAGATCACTATCGAAGCTATCGCCAGAAGACCGGCGTGACCGGGCTGGGCCTCGACTGGACCGTGCCGTTGTCGAGCGCGAAGGAATTGCAGCGTGACGGCGCCGTGCAGGGCAATCTCGATCCGCTGCGGCTTGTAGCCGGCGGCAAAGCGCTTGCCGACGGCGTGGGGGCGATCCTGAAGGCGCTGGGCGACGGACCACTGATCTTCAACCTCGGCCACGGCATCACGCCGGAGACGCCGCTGGCGCATGTCGAGCAGATGGTGAAACTGGTGCGGAGCGCATCGTGACGATGATGGGCGCAGACAATGCGAACAGCACCAACAGCGGTCGAGGGGCGATGCGCCGCGCGGCAATTGCGATCGCCATCTTCCTGGTGCTGGCCGGGCTGCTGTTTTTCTTCGGGCCCGATGATTTCTATCCCTGGGCGAAGGCGATCCATGTGATTGCCGTCATCTCCTGGATGGCTGGCATGCTCTATCTGCCGCGCTTGCTGGTCTATCATGCCGATGCCGAAAAAGGCTCCGTCCAGTCGGAGACTTTCAAGGTGATGGAGCGCCGCCTGCTGCGCGGCATCATCAATCCGGCAATGGTGATCACCTGGGCATTCGGCCTGTGGCTCGCCTGGAAAGGCTTTGGTTTTCAAGGCGGCTGGCTGCATGCCAAGATCGCTGCGGTGGTTGGCCTGTCGGCCGTGCATGGCTATCTCGCCGGCGCCGTCCGGACATTTGCCGAAGACCGCAATGAAAAATCGGCAAGGCACTGGCGGATCGTCAACGAGATCCCTACATTGCTGATGATCGTCATCGTCGTTCTGGTAATCGTGAAACCGTTCTGACGTCTTCGGTTGCCCGCAAAAGGCGGCTTGCTCTTTCAACCGACCGACGATAAAAGACGGGTCTTCCTTCCCGTCATGCGCCGCCCATTTATCGCTTCGGCCGCGCCCGGCATTTGTCGCATCCCGCCGATATTTTTCCCAAAGCTTACTCAGAGTCCGTCTAATGATGCAAGAAATGAAGCTCACAGAGTTCAAGAACAAGAAACCGCCAGAGCTGATCGCTTATGCGGAATCGCTCGAGGTCGAGAACGCCAGCGTCATGCGCAAGCAGGAGCTGATGTTCGCGATCCTGAAGAGGCTGGCGACCCAGGATATCGAGATCATCGGCGACGGCGTCGTCGAAGTGCTGCAGGACGGCTTTGGCTTCCTGCGCTCCGCCAATGCCAACTATTTGCCAGGTCCCGACGACATCTATATTTCACCGTCGCAGATCCGGCGGTTCTCGCTGAAGACGGGCGATACGGTTGAAGGGCCGATCCGCAGCCCGAAAGAGGGCGAGCGCTATTTCGCGCTGCTCAAGGTCAACACGATCAATTTCGACGACCCGGAAAAAATCCGCCATAAAATTCATTTCGACAATCTGACGCCGCTTTATCCGACCTCGCGGCTGAAGATGGAGATGGAGGTTCCGACCTCCAAGGATATTTCGGCGCGCGTCATCGACCTGGTGGCGCCGCTCGGCAAGGGCCAGCGCGCGTTGATCGTGGCGCAGCCGCGCACCGGCAAGACGGTGCTGCTGCAGAACATCGCCCATTCGATCACCACCAACCATCCGGAATGCTATTTGATCGTGCTTCTGATCGACGAGCGGCCGGAGGAAGTCACCGACATGCAGCGCTCGGTGAAGGGCGAGGTGGTATCCTCGACCTTCGACGAGCCGGCGGTGCGCCACGTCCAGGTTGCCGAAATGGTCATCGAGAAGGCCAAGCGCCTGGTCGAGCACGGCCGTGACGTCGTCATCCTGCTGGATTCGATCACCCGCCTCGGCCGCGCCTACAACACCGTCGTGCCGTCATCCGGCAAGGTGCTGACCGGTGGTGTCGACGCCAACGCGCTGCAGCGGCCGAAGCGCTTCTTCGGTGCTGCCCGCAACATCGAGGAAGGCGGCTCGCTGACCATCATCGCCACGGCGTTGATCGATACCGGCAGCCGCATGGACGAGGTCATCTTCGAAGAGTTCAAGGGCACCGGCAATTCGGAAATCGTGCTCGACCGCAAGGTGGCGGACAAGCGCATCTATCCGGCCATGGACATCCTCAAATCCGGCACCCGCAAGGAGGACCTGCTGGTCCCGCGCCAGGACCTGCAGAAGATCTTCGTGCTGCGCCGCATCCTGGCGCCGATGGGAACGACCGACGCCATCGAGTTCCTTATCGACAAGCTCAAGCAGACCAAGACCAACGCGGATTTCTTCGATTCGATGAATACTTAAAGGGGGCAAGGCGCTGTCCCGCCGGCGTTCCGGTTCTGTGCACCTCGACCTATCGACGGCGCAACTGCCGCTCGAGTTCCTCAGCGTCGGTTATCGCCGGCAGGCAGACCTGCCCCGTGCAGAGCCAGGCGCCGGGCTCGGTCGTTGGCGGCAGGACGCCGCCTGGCAAGGCCGGCAGATTTGTCGCCGAGCCAACAGGCACGACGACGTCCACCCGGCGCGGGTCTGGATTTCGATTCGCAACCGGAGCAAGCCTTAGAGTCTCCGGTCTATCCACGATCACCAGCTTCAGCGGTTCAAGCGCCAAGGCACAGGCATTGACTATACCCGCCTGGCCATAGCCCTGGTGCTCCGCCCGCCCGCCCGCGTGCTCTGCGACTGTCCAGGCTTTTTCCCAGAGATCGAGATCGCCCGAAAGCGACGACAATCGGACCAGAGCCTCGATGATCTGGCCGGTAGCGGAAGGAATGGCTTCGTCGACATCGCCGCGGATGCGGATCGGCACATCCGCGCTGTCGGACGCGGTCAGATAGTAGCCGGTCTTGTCGCTGTCCCGGTGCCAAAGATCGAGTTGCTCAATGAAGTTCCCGGCGCGATCGATGTAGCCGGGATTGCCGGTCGCCTCGAACAGTGAGATGGCGGCGTTGGCCATGGCGGCATAGTCGCTCGACAGAGCCGGAAACAGCTTCTTTGCGCCGAGCATCGAATGCGGCAGGCGGCCGTCACGTCCGGCAGCCGCAATTGCGCCAAAGGCCGTTGCCGCCGCTTCGATCCAGTCGGATCGGCCAAGCGACCGTCCGGCCTCGGCAAGGGCTGCGATCATCAAGCCGTTCCAGTCGGTCAGGGCCTTGCCGTCACGCCCGGGCCGCACGCGCTGTTCCCTCGCTGCCAGCAGCCTTTGCTTGAGCGGAACCAGAAGGTCACGATCGATGACGCTCTGCGCCTGTTGAGCATCAGTCTGGCAAATGATCGGCTTGCCTTCCCAACCATGCGGGTCGGCAAGCGTGAAGTATTTGAAAAACAATGCTGAATCGTCGCCAAGGGCTGCTTCTAGCTCATCCCTGCTCCAGGTGTAGAACAACCCCTCCTCGCCCTCGCTATCGGCATCAAGGCTGGCGGCGAAGGCATCGCCCTCGACTCGCATTTCGCGCAACAGCCAGGCAATGGTCTCTTCGATTCGCAGCCGGAACAATTCCTCGCCGGTTGACGCATAGGCCCAATTGCACAAGCGGATGAGCTGGGCATTGTCGTAGAGCATTTTTTCGAAATGCGGGACCAGCCATTCGGCGTCGGTCGAGTAGCGGCTGAGTCCGCCGCCAATATGGTCATAGATGCCACCGGCCAGCATCTTTTCGAGGCTGAGGAGAACGGCGTCGCGGTGCGATGCGGTGCCGTCGCGCAGCCAGGTCAGCCAGAGGCTCTGCATGAACGGCGCGTTGGGGAATTTCGGCGCGCCGCGCAGACCGCCCAAATCGCGGTCGATCATGCCGTCAATGCCATTGGCGAGGTTCGCCAGCATGCCGCGGTCGAGCACGGCCTTGCCATGGCTGCCCGCCAGCCGCGTCTCGACATGCGTGGTCAGGCCGTCGGCACTCTGGTTAACGCTTTCTTTCTTCTCCCGCCAAGCCTTGTCAACCGCCTCCAGCACCTGGACGAAACCCGGCCGGCCGTAGCGGGCTTCGCGCGGAAAGTAAGTGCCACCCCAGAACGGCTTGCCGTCCGGGGTCAGGAACATGGTCAGCGGCCAGCCGCCCTGCTCGCCCATCGAGGACAGCGCCGCCATGTAGATCTGGTCGATGTCGGGGCGCTCCTCGCGGTCGACCTTGATATTGACGAAGAGACGGTTCATGACGGCGGCGACGTCGTCGTTCTCGAAGCTCTCATGCGCCATGACGTGGCACCAATGGCACGCGGCGTAGCCGACAGAGAGCAGGATCGGACGCTGCAGCACCTTTGCTTCGGCCAGAGCGGCGGGCGACCATGGCCGCCAGTGCACGGGATTGCCGCTGTGCTGCTGCAGATAGGGGCTGGCCTCTTCGGCAAGCAGGTTTTGTGCAGGCAATGTCACGGCACTACTCGATGCGGATTGAACAGGCATAGCTAGGGCGCTTCGGCAGAGCGGGCAAATGATTTCAAAAGACTCCATCGTGGCGCTGTCGAGCGGGCGCCTGCCGGCCGGCATTGCGGTGATCCGGATTTCCGGGCCGCAGAGTCGATTCGCTGTCGAAACGATTGCTGGATCGAAGGTGCCAAACCGCGTTGCCACCTATCGCAAGTTCCGGGCGCCCGACGGATCGGTGCTGGACAGCGGCCTGGTCGTCTTCTTTGCCGGTCCCGACAGTTTTACCGGCGAGGACGTTGCAGAGTTCCATGTGCATGGCGGGCGCGCCGTCGTGGCGAGGATGCTGGAAACGATCGCCTCCTGCGACGGCGTCAGGCATGCCGAGCCTGGCGAATTCACCCGCCGCGCCTTTCTCAACGGCAAGCTCGATCTGGTCGAGACCGAGGCGCTGGCCGATCTCATCAACGCTGAAACCGAGGCGCAGCGGCGCTTTGCCGTTCACAACGCCCAAGGCGTGCAGAGCGAACTCTATCTGGGCTGGCGCAGACGGCTGATCCACGCCCGCGCGATGATCGAGGCCGAGATCGACTTTGCCGACCAGGATGACGTGCCGGGCTCGGTCGCCGATACGGTCTGGTCCGATGTCCGGGCCATGATCGACGAAATCGAGCGCCATGTCGCCGGCTTCCGCGCTGCCGAAATTATCCGCGACGGGTTCGAAGTCGTCATCCTCGGCGCGCCGAATGCCGGCAAGTCCAGCCTGTTCAACGCCCTGGCGCGGCGCGAAGCGGCCATCGTCACCGACGAGCCGGGCACGACCCGCGACCTGCTCGAGGTGGTACTGGACCTGCAAGGGGTGCGGGTCAGGGTAACCGACACCGCCGGTCTGCGGGAGGCGCCCGGCAAGATCGAGGCGATCGGCATCGAGAAGGCCAGGACCAAGGCGCACAGCGCTGATCTGCTGTTGCTGCTGGAGGATCTGGCGGAGCCAATCGCGATCGGTATGCTGCCGGGCGACATTCAGGCGCTGAGGGTCGGAACAAAAATTGACCTGCTGGGGGGCAAATCGCCCTCGCCTGCGGCGCACTATGATTTCGCTATCTCGACGCGGGACGGCACGGGTCTGACCGAACTGCTGGACGAGATCGGGCGTCGTGCCGCAGTCCAGATCGGCAAGGCCGGCGATGTCCTGCCGTCGCGGCTGCGGCACGTCGAGCTGCTCAACGAGACGAAACGCTTCCTGCTCGCAGCAGTGGTCAGTGGTGATCGCGGCCAGGAGCTACGGGCCGAGGAACTGCGCCTGGCGGCGGATCGGCTTGGACGCATCGTTGGGGCGGTCGATGTCGAGGATATGCTGGACGTTATCTTTTCGCAGTTCTGTATCGGCAAATGACTCACGTGAAACATAGGGGAAGGAGCACACCGGGGTGATTCACGTGAAACATGGGCCCAGGAATAGGGGGGACTGTTTCACGTGAAACGATCTCGCTCGTAGCGTCTCCCCTTCTCCCCCAAAGGGGAGAAGGTGGCCGAGCGAAGCTCGGTCGGATGAGGGGTGTTCCAGCCTGGCACCAACAGTGCTCCGTCCAGCACCCCTCAACCGTCTTGGCGCTGCGCGCCAATCCACCTTCTCCCACAAAGGGGGGAGAAGGAAAGACAGGGCGGCGCCAGGCGATCTCTGTCTGCATTGTCGGGGGCAGTCATGCGTCTGAAGGCCCTGCGTCCTTGACAGCGCGTGTCTCCAGGGACATGTGTCGGTCCACTTGAATTCGGGATTCTGAAATGACCAATCACTATGATGTGGTGGTGGTGGGCGGCGGTCATGCTGGTTGCGAGGCGGCTAGTGCGGCCGCGCGGGCTGGCGCCAGAACGGCGCTGGTGACGCTGCGCTTCGACACGATCGGCGTGATGTCTTGCAATCCGGCGATCGGCGGCCTCGGCAAGGGCCACCTGGTTCGCGAGATCGACGCCATGGACGGGCTGATGGGGCGCGTCGCCGATGCCGCAGGCATCCAGTTCCGTTTGCTCAATCGCCGCAAAGGACCGGCGGTGCGCGGGCCACGGACGCAGGCCGACCGAAAACTCTATCGGCTCGCCATGCAGGCGGCGATTCGCGAACAGGCTGGCCTCGATGTCATCGAAGGCGAGGTGCTGGATTTCGAAATCAACGACGGGGAAATCGACGACGGACGCATCGCGGCGGTGCTGCTGGCGGATGGAAGCCGGCTCGCCTGCGGCGCCGTGGTGCTGACGACCGGCACTTTTCTGCGCGGGCTGATCCATATCGGCGAGAAGAAGATCGTCGCCGGCCGCATGAACGAGCAGGCGAGCATCGGCCTGTCGGCGACGATGAGCCGCGCCGGCTTCAAGCTCGGGCGGCTGAAGACCGGCACGCCGCCGCGGCTGGACGGCAGGACGATCGATTGGGCGTCACTGGAGAGCCAGGCGGCGGACGAGGACCCCGTGCCGTTCTCGCTGCTCACCGATCGCATCGAAAATCCGCAGATCCATTGCGGCATCACCCGAACGACCAATGCGACGCACGAGCTGATTCGCGCCAATCTCGGCCGCTCGGCCATGTATTCGGGCTCGATCGAAGGCGTCGGGCCGCGTTATTGCCCGTCGATCGAAGACAAGATCGTCAAGTTCGGTGACCGCGAAGGCCACCAGATCTTTCTGGAGCCGGAAGGGCTGGACGACGACACGGTGTACCCGAACGGCATTTCGACCTCGCTGCCCGAGGACGTGCAACTCGACATCCTGAAGACCATTCCGGGGCTGGAGCGGGCAACCATGCTGCAGCCGGGCTATGCCATCGAGTATGACCATGTCGATCCACGCGAGCTCAAGCCGACGCTGGAAACCAGGCGGATCGCCGGCCTTTTCCTCGCCGGCCAGATCAACGGCACCACCGGCTACGAGGAGGCCGGCGCGCAGGGGCTGCTTGCCGGCTTGAATGCAGCGCGCAAGGCGTCGGCGAGCGAGGAAATCTTGCTCAGCCGCACCGAAGCCTATATCGGCGTGATGGTCGACGATTTGACCAGCCGCGGCATTGCCGAACCCTACCGCATGTTCACCTCGCGGGCCGAGTTCCGGCTATCGCTGCGAGCCGACAACGCCGATGAGCGGCTGACGCCACTGGCGATAAGGCTGGGGATTGCCTCGCCGGAGCGGATGCAGCGGTTCAACAATAGTATGCAAGACCTTGAGAAGGCGCGACAGCTCGCCCTCGGCACCACCATGACCCCCAATGAGGCGGCGCGCCATGGGCTCGAAATCAACCGGGACGGCGTCCGCCGCTCGGCCTATGAGCTGCTGGCCTATCCCGGCGTCGACATCGCCTGGCTGGCGCGAATCGAGCCGGCTTTCGCGGCGATCGACAGCAAAACGGCGGAACGTCTTGAAACGGAAGCCAAATATTCTGTCTATCTCGACCGGCAGCAGGCCGATGTTTCGCAGATCAGGCATGAGGAGAGCAGGCTTATTCCCAAATCGCTCGACTTTGCTTCTGTTCCCGGCCTGTCGAACGAGTTGAAGCAGAAGATGCTGGCACGCCAGCCGCGCTCGATTGCCGATGCGCAACGCATGGAAGGCATGACGCCGGCGGCGCTGGCGATTATTGTCGCCCATGTCCGCAATGCCGAGGCGGCCGCGCGAAAGCAGGTCGCGTGAGCGCAGCGTCCTGGGCAAACCTGCAGGCGGCAGCGGGCCCGGTTTCACGTGAAACATTCGATCGCCTGGTCGAGTTCGAGGCCGTCTTCCGGAAATGGAACCGCCGGATCAATCTGGCCGCGCAATCGACGCAGGACGATGTCTGGCGCCGCCACATCCTCGACAGCGCGCAGCTGGCGCGAATCAAACCAGAGGCGAAGCGCTGGGTCGATCTCGGCTCCGGCGGTGGGTTTCCCGGCCTTGTGCTGGCCTTTTTGCTTGCCGAGCGGGACGGCGCCGGTATCGACCTGGTTGAAAGCAACCGGAAAAAAGCATCGTTCCTGCAAGCGGTCATCGGACAGTTCAGCCTGCCCGCCAAGGTTATCGCGCGCCGCATCGACGACAGCTATCCCCTTGTTCCTGCACCGCAAATCGTCACAGCCAGGGCACTCGCCTCGCTGCCCGACCTGCTCGACCTGGCGGCACCGTGGCTGATCAAGGGTTCGCGCGGCCTGTTTCACAAAGGCCGGGATTACCGCGCCGAAGTGGCAGAAAGCGCTCAACGATGGTCTTTCGATCTGGTAGAACATGCCAGTGCAACCGACGCGCAGGGCGTCATTCTCGAAGTATCCGACTTGCGACAGCACCCTGGCTTGTGACCGGCGACCCAAATGAATTTCTGGCATAGACCCATGATGAAGAACGGCCCCCGAATCATCACCGTCGCCAACCAGAAGGGCGGCGTCGGCAAGACGACGACCGCCATCAATCTGGCCACCGCGCTGGCGGCAATAGGCGAACAGGTGCTGATCGTCGATCTCGACCCGCAGGGCAATGCCAGCACCGGGCTTGGCATCGACCGGCGCGACCGCACCGTCTCGTCCTATGACGTGCTGACCGGCGAACTGGATCTCGAAGCGGCGGCGATCCCGACGGCGGTGCCTGGCCTGTCGATCGTACCGTCGACGCTCGACCTGCTCGGCATCGAGATGGAAATCGCCTCGGCGCCGGATCGAGTGCTGCGGCTGCGCAACGCGCTGCGGGCTTCGGCTGAGCGCTCGGCCAATTTCGGCTATGTGCTGATCGACTGCCCGCCGTCGCTCAACCTGCTGACACTGAATTCGATGGCTGCGGCGGATTCGGTGCTGGTGCCGCTGCAGTGCGAGTTTTTCGCGCTGGAGGGCCTGAGCCAGCTTTTGGAGACGGTCGAGCAGGTGCGCCGCTCGATCAACCCCGACCTGACGATCCAGGGCATCGTGCTGACCATGTTCGACGGGCGCAACAATCTCGCCAACCAGGTGGTGCAGGATGTGCGGGCGCATATGGGCGACAAGGTCTATGAAACCGTCATCCCGCGCAATGTCCGCGTTTCCGAGGCGCCGTCCTACGGCAAACCGGCGATTCTCTACGACCTCAAATGTTCGGGCAGCCAGGCCTATCTGCAGCTTGCTTCGGAAGTCATCCGCCGCGAGCGCAAATTGCGTGCTGCCTGAACAATAAGCCGATTCGACACCGAAACGATCTGGACGGACGATGAACGAAGACCCTTCGAGGAAAAGACTGGGACGGGGACTGGCGGCGCTGATCGGCGAAATCGATCGCCCGGCGGCACCGGAAAAGCCCGGGCTGGCGGCCGACGGCAAGGTGCCGATCGAGTTCCTCAGCCCCAATCCCAAAAACCCGCGCCGGCATTATGGCGACGCCGACCTGACCGACCTCGCCCAGTCGATCCGCGAACATGGCGTGGTGCAGCCGGTGGTGGCGCGGCCGTCGAAAACCCAAACGGGCCGCTACGAGATCATCGCAGGCGAGCGTCGTTGGCGCGCGGCGCAACGCGCCGGGCTGACCGAAATCCCGATCATCGTACGCGACGTCAACGATCGCACGGCGCTCGAGCTGGCGATAATCGAAAACGTCCAGCGTACCGACCTCAACCCGGTCGAGGAGGCGCTCGGCTACCAGCAGCTGATCGACGACCACGGCTATACCCAAGCCGATCTCGGCCAGGTGATCGGCAAGAGCCGCAGCCATGTCGCCAATACGCTGAGGCTGCTCAAGCTGCCCGACGTCATCCGCGACATGCTGGTCGACGGGGCGCTCTCTGCCGGCCACGCCCGTACCCTGGTGACGGCCAACGACCCGGCCGGGCTTGCCAAGCGGATCATCGACGAGGGGCTTTCGGTGCGCCAGGCCGAGGCGCTGGCGCAAATGCCGGTCGGCGCGCCGGCGGCAAAGCGCCAGCCCGCGCCCCCGCCGCAAAAGGATGCCGACACACTGGCGCTGGAGCGGCTGATGACCAGCACGATCGGCATGATCGTCACGATCGAGCACAACCAGCGCGGCGGCGTGATCAGCGTCGCCTACCGGACGCTGGAGCAGCTCGACGAGCTTTGTCGAAGGCTGAAGCGGGAGTAGGTAGGTTGCTAAAATTAGCCGGCAAAGAACGTTTTGCTGCCGCGCGGTGATTGGCGAAATCGTCGAAGTAGTTAATCTCCTTGAGGGGGAGACGGCCGGCAGGCCAGAAGGGGTCGTCAAATTTCAAGCGCCCACGTCCTCTGTCTTCGCGGAAGGGGCTGGTGTTTTACGCGCTGTGACCCCCTCTGTCGCCTTTGGCGACATCTCCCCCTCAAGGAGGAAGATCAGGTGCGCTGCGCCAGCCTTGCGCTCTCCACTGCGATGCCGAGCAGGGCCTGGCGTGCCAGCGCGACCGACAGATCCGGCCGCCGGCGTGTCTGCAGCACCGCCGTCTGCAGGCGGTTGAGGGCGCGCCCGAGCGCCTCGCTGCTCCAGCGTTCGAGGGCTTTCTCGACCAGCTTGCGCCTGGAGAAAAACACCGGCGGGCGCGCCGCGGCAACGACCGAAGCGGCATTGCGGCCGCCGGCGTCCATCAGGCCGCGCATCGCCTGGATCGCCTGCAACTGCCGCATCGCCGATGAAAGTACCAGAAAGGGCTGGCCGCCGGACTGGCAATGGCGGGTGAAGGCGGTGTCGAAGTCGGCGATCCTGCCTTCGAGCAGGGCGTCGACGGCCGCATCGAAGGAGAGGCCGGACACATCGCCGGATGTCGCCTTGACGTCGTCGAGGCCGATTTCGGCCTGGCCATGCGCATAAAGCACCAGCTTTTCGATTTCACCGCGCGAGGCCAGCCGGTCGCCGCCGAGATTGCGGCGCAGCGCCTGCCGCGCTTCCAGTGTCATCGACATGCCGGCCTTGCGCAGTTCGTCGTCGATGACCGTATCGATATCCCTGGCCTCATCGGCATAGCAAGGCAATGCCATGGCATTGTCCGCCGCCTCCACCACGGCGCGCAGGCCGACGCCCTTCTTCAGGTCGCCGGCCTCGATGAGGATGATGGCGTCCCGCGCGGGCTCCGACGTCAGCGCCTTGACGTCATCGGCAAGCGCCTTCTGAGCGCCGGCGTTGCGCACCCATAGCAGGCGCCGCTCCGAAAACATCGGCACGGTGCGCGCCTCGTCGAGCAGACGGCCCTCGTCGCGATCGACTTCCGATCCGTCCAGCCTGACGACCGAGAACGGATCGTCGAGCGGCAGGCCGGTCTTGCCGGCAAAGGCCTTTGCCCGCTCGGCAACCAGCCCGCGATCGGGACCGTAAAGCAGCACGATCGAGACGCGCGGATCCGGCTTCGCGAGCCATGCATCGACCTCGTATGCTTTCTTTTGTGCCATGGGCGCTGATTAGCATGACGCGGGCGCGGGGTGAACGGCGCCGCCCTCCTTTCCTTCTCCCCCTTGTGGGAGAAGGTGGATTGGCGCGCAGCGCCAAGACGGTTGAGGGGTGCTGGCCGGAGCGCTGTTGGTGCCAAGCTGGAACACCCCTCATCCGACCGAGCTTCGCTCGGCCACCTTCTCCCACAAGGGGAGAAGGAGGTGCTCGTGCCGCCCAACCCGACGCATTGCCTTATCTGGCGGGAAACCCGGCGCAATCATCTCCCAAATTGCGCGCCGGCGCGGAAGATCGACAAGAAATTTCGCCGACATATCTCCATCCTGTCGGCCGCGGGCAGCAGCCAGCGGCAGCGAAGCCTCGCCCGACGAATTGGCACTGGTCTGGCGGTGTGCAAATATCCTGGCCGGGCAACAGTGGAGGACCGAGATCATGGCCGATGCTGGAATGCTGCGCTTCCATGTTCCGGAACCGGAAGTGCGGCCGGGCGGGACGCCGGATTTCTCCAATGTGAGCATTCCAAAGGCTGGCTCGGTGCCGCGCCCGAAGATCGACGTCGACCCGCGCGACATCCGCGATCTGGCCTTCTCGATCATCCGCGTGCTCAACCGCGCCGGCGAGGCGGTCGGGCCGTGGGCAGGGCTGCTTTCGGACGACGAGTTGCTGGAGGGGCTGCGCCATATGATGACGCTGCGCAGCTTCGATGCGCGCATGCAGATGGCGCAGCGCCAGGGCAAGACCTCTTTCTACATGCAGCATCTCGGCGAAGAGGCAGTGAGCTGCGCCTTCCGCAAGGCGCTGTCGCGGGGCGACATGAATTTTCCGACCTATCGGCAGGCCGGCCTGCTCATCGCCGACGGCTACCCGATGGTCACGATGATGAACCAGATCTATTCGAACGAGGCCGATCCGCTGAAAGGGCGGCAATTGCCGATCATGTATTCGTCGAAGGAGCACGGCTTCTTCTCGATCTCCGGCAATCTGGCGACGCAGTACATCCAGGCGGTCGGCTGGGCGATGGCCTCCGCAATCAGCAACGATTCAAAGATCGCCGCCGCCTGGATCGGCGACGGCTCGACCGCCGAGTCCGACTTCCATTCGGCGCTGGTGTTCGCCTCGACCTACAAGGCGCCGGTCGTGCTCAACGTCGTCAACAACCAGTGGGCGATCTCGACCTTCCAGGGCATCGCCCGCGGCGGTTCCGGCACTTTTGCCGCCCGTGGGCTCGGCTTCGGCATCCCGTCGCTGCGCGTCGACGGCAACGACTATCTCGCCGTCCATGCGGTGGCCAAATGGGCGGCGGAACGGGCGCGCAGCAATCTCGGGCCGACGCTGGTCGAATACGTCACTTACCGCGTCGGCGCCCATTCGAGCTCCGACGACCCGTCGGCCTACCGGCCGAAGGCCGAGTCCGATGCCTGGCCGCTCGGCGACCCGATCGTCAGGCTGAAGAACCATCTCATCCAGCGCGGCGTCTGGTCGGACGAACGCCACGCCCAGGCCGAGGCGGAAATCCTCGACACGGTGATTTCGGCGCAGCGGGAGGCCGAGCGCCATGGCACGCTGCATGCCGGCGGCAAGCCCTCGACGCGCGACATGTTCGAGGGCGTCTATGCCGAGATGCCGCCGCATCTCAGGCGCCAGCGCCAACAGGCAGGGGTCTGACCATGCCGCGGCGGACCATGATCGAGGCGATCCGCGACGCCATGGACGTGTCGATGGCGCGCGACAGCCAAGTCATCGTGTTCGGCGAGGATGTCGGCTTCTTCGGCGGCGTCTTCCGCTGCACGCAAGGCCTGCAGGCGAAATACGGCAAGGGCCGCTGCTTCGATGCGCCGATCAGCGAATCCGGCATTGTCGGCGCGGCCATCGGCATGGCCGCCTACGGGCTGAAGCCTTGTGTCGAGGTGCAGTTTGCCGACTATGTTTATCCAGCCTACGACCAGATTGTCTCGGAAGCGGCGCGGCTGCGCTACCGGTCGAACGGCGATTTCACCTGCCCGATCGTCGTGAGAATGCCGACCGGCGGCGGCATTTTCGGCGGCCAGACCCACAGCCAGAGCCCGGAGGCGCTGTTCACCCACGTCTCCGGCCTGAAAGTCGTGGTGCCCTCGAACCCGCATGACGCCAAGGGCTTGCTGATCGCGGCGATCGAGGATCCGGACCCGGTGATCTTCCTGGAGCCGAAGCGGCTTTATAACGGCCCCTTCGACGGTCATCATGAGCGGCCGGTAACGCCATGGTCGAAACATGAGCTCGGCGAGGTTGCCGACGGCCATTACACGGTGCCGCTCGGCAAGGCGGTGATCCGACGGCCGGGTGCGGCAGTCACCGTGCTTGCCTATGGCACGATGGTCTATGTCGCCCAGGCGGCAGCCGAGGAGACCGGCATCGATGCCGAGATCATAGATCTGAGGACACTGCTGCCGCTCGATCTCGAGACGATCGTCGCATCGGTCAACAAGACCGGGCGCTGCGTCATCGTGCACGAGGCGACGCTGACATCGGGGTTCGGCGCCGAACTTTCGGCGCTGGTTCAGGAGAGCTGCTTCTACCATCTGGAAGCGCCGGTGGCGCGGGTCACCGGCTGGGACACGCCCTATCCGCATGCGCAGGAGTGGGACTATTTTCCCGGTCCTGCCCGGCTAGGCCGCGCGCTGGTCGAAACGATGGAAGCCTGAAGAGGGAACGATGGGCGAATATGTCATCAAGCTGCCCGATGTCGGCGAAGGCGTCGCCGAGGCCGAGCTCGTCGAATGGCAGGTCAAGGTCGGCGATCTCGTGCGCGAGGACGCCGTGCTTGCCGCTGTCATGACCGACAAGGCGACGGTCGAAATTCCGTCGCCCGTCGATGGCGAGATCGTCTGGTTGGGCGCCGAGATCGGCGACACGGTGGCGATCGGCTCGCCGATTGTCAGGTTGAAGGTGGCCGGCGAGGGAAATGTGAACGCAGGCGCGAAATCGGCGGAGGGTGAGGCGGCACCTACCCCCACCCCTAGCCCCTCCCCACAAGGGGGAGGGGGACGAGCTTCGGCCGCCAAAGCCGAAGCCAGGTCCAGCTCGCCCTTGGTCGGGCATGTGCCAAGAACCGAGGGCGCACGAACGGCGGATACGGAGTCCTTCTCCCCCTTGTGGGGAGGGGTTAGGGGTGGGGGTACTGCGCCGGCTTTCGGGGGTATAGCGCCGGTCGGTGCGCCGCGCCCCGAGGGAGAAAAGCCACTGGCCTCGCCGGCCGTCCGCCTCAGGGCGAAAGAGGCCGGCATCGACCTTCGGCAGGTCCCGGGAACCGGCCCGGCCGGGCGTATCCGGCACGAGGATATCGAGGCTTTCCTGGCGCGCGGACCCCGGCTCGCCAAGGTTTCCGGCCTTGCCCGCAACGAGGCGGTCGAGGACATCAAGATAGTCGGGCTCAGGCGAAAGATCGCCGAGAAGATGACGCTGGCCAAGTCGCGCATCCCGCATATCACCTATGTCGAGGAGATCGACGTCACCGCGCTCGAGGATTTGCGCGCCGCGCTCAACAAGGAGAAGCGGCCGGGCGCAGACAGGCCGAAGCTGACGCTGCTGCCGTTCCTGATGCGGGCGATGGTCAAGGCAATCGCCGACCAGCCCAATGTCAACGCACTGTTCGACGACGAAGCCGGCATCGTCCACCAGCATGGCGGCGTCCACATCGGCATCGCCGCGCAGACGGCTTCCGGGCTGATGGTGCCGGTGGTCAAGCACGCCGAGGCGCGCGACATCTGGGACTCTGCAGCCGAGGTTGTCAGGCTGGCCGAGGCGGCAAAATCCGGCACGGCGACGCGCGACGAGCTCTCGGGCTCGACCATCACCATCACTTCGCTGGGCGCCATGGGCGGCGTGGCGACGACGCCGGTGATCAATCATCCGGAAGTGGCGATCGTCGGCGTCAACAAGATGATGGTGCGGCCGGTATGGGACGGCAGCCAGTTCATCCCGCGCAAGATGATGAACCTGTCCTCCAGCTTCGACCACCGCGTCGTCGACGGCTGGGATGCAGCGGTATTTATCCAGCGGATAAAGACGCTACTGGAGACGCCGGCGCTGATTTTTGTGGACTGAGGAGATGAGAACGGTCGCAAAGGCCCCCTCGCCCGGCAGCATGGGGCGCCGGGACGCTGGCTCCCCCTTCTCCCCTTGTGGGAGAAGGTGTCGCCGAAGGCGACGGATGAGGGGTGCTCCAGCTTGGCACCTACCGCACTCCGTCCAACACCCCTCATCCGTCTCGGCGCTACGCGCCGATCCACCTTCTCCCACAGGGGGAGAAGGAAAGGTGCGCAGCGGCCGGATGGTGGGGCATTTATCCCCGAAAGGACGCAGCTGACATGAAGGAAATCTCCTGCAAGCTGCTGGTCATCGGCGCCGGTCCGGGCGGCTATGTCTGTGCCATCCGCGCCGGGCAGCTTGGCATCGACACGGTGATCGTCGAGGCAGGCAAACCGGGCGGAACTTGCCTCAATGTCGGCTGCATCCCGTCAAAGGCGCTGATCCATGCAGCCGAAGAGTTCGAAAAGCTCTCGCACATGGCCGGCGGCAAAAGTCCACTCGGCATAACGGTCGCGGCACCGTCGCTTGATCTCGCCGCGACCATTGCCTGGAAAGACGGCATCGTTAGCCGGCTGAACAACGGCGTCGCCGGCCTGCTGAAGAAAGCTGGCGTGAAGACGGTGCATGGCTGGGCGACATTTCGCGACGGCAAGACCGTTGCCGTCGAGACCGAGATCGGCATGCAGGTGATCCGAGCCGAAACGGTCGTGATAGCGACCGGCTCGGCGCCGGTCGAGCTGCCGTCGCTGCCGTTCGGCGGGCCGGTCATTTCGTCGACCGAGGCGCTGGCGCTGAGCGAAGTTCCGGAGAGGCTGGCGGTGGTCGGCGGCGGCTATATCGGGCTGGAACTCGGCATCGCCTTTGCCAAGCTGGGCGCCAAGGTGACCGTGGTCGAGGCGTTGCCGCGCGTGCTGGCGCAATATGATGCGGAACTGACCCGGCCGGTGGTGAAGCGGCTGGCCGAACTCGGCATCGAGGTGCTCGTGAACGCCAAGGCCAAGGGGCTGTCCACTAAGCGCGACGCGCTGCTGGTCGAGACGAATGGCGGCAAGAACGGCAAGATCGCTGCCGACAAGGTGCTGGTCACGGTCGGTCGCAAGCCGGTAACCGAAGGCTGGGGGTTGGAGCAGATCGACCTCGACATGGCCGGACCCTTCATCCGCATCGACGACCAGTGCCGCAGCTCGATGCGCGGCCTCTTTGCCATTGGCGACGTCACCGGCGAGCCGATGCTGGCGCATCGGGCCATGGCGCAAGGCGAAATGGTCGCCGAGATCGTCGCCGGCCACAAGCGCAGCTGGGACAGACGAGCGATCCCGGCTGTCTGTTTCACCGATCCGGAGCTGGTCACCGCAGGCCTGTCGCCGGAGGAGGCCAAGACCCGTGGCGAGATCAAGGTCGGACTGTTTCCCTTCACCGCCAATGGCCGGGCGATGACGAAGTTGGGCGAGGACGGATTCGTCCGGGTAGTGGCGCGGGCGGACAACCATCTGGTGCTTGGCATCCAGGCCGTCGGCCAGGGCGTGTCGGAACTGTCGACGGCGTTTGGGCTGGCGCTGGAGATGGGCGCGACGCTGGAGGACATCGCCGGGACGATCCATGCCCATCCGACACAGGGCGAGGGTTTTCCGGAAGCGGCGCTGAAGGCGCTGGGGCACGCACTGCATGTCTGATGGCTCGCGCTCTCCCCCCTTGAGGGCGAGATGGCCGGCAGGCCAGAGGGGGTCGGTTCGACTGGATGCGACCTCCCTTGCGACAGATGGAGGTTGGCGCTCTACGCGAGGCGACCCCCTCCGTCGCCTTCGGCGACATCTCCCCCTCGAGGGGGGAGATTACGCAGCTCATCCTGCAAGCCGGCTAACCATCTCGTGCTGCGCATAGGCGCGGCCGAAGCGGTTGGCCAGGAACGCGTCGAGCGCGATGTCCTCCTGCTTGATGAAGCCCCTGGCCGGCAAGCTGCCGTCGGTGAGCATGTCGAGCACCGCGCAGATGGCCGATGCGGTGGTGATCTGGATGGCGCTGCGCACCGTTTCGCCGTCGCGCCTGGCGTAGATCTTGTTGGCGTAGGTCTCCTGCAGCAGACGGCCGTTCTTGCGGCCGCTGACGGTGACGAAGACGATAACCACGTCCTGCAGCGTTGCCGGCAGGGCGCTTTCGAAAATGTCCTTCAGCACGTCGCGGCGGTGCCGCAGGCCGAGGTCGTTGAGCAGCGCCTTCATGATCGCCGCATGGCCGGGATAGCGGATGGTGCGGTAGTTCAGCGTGCGCACTCTGCCCTTCAGCGTTTCGGCCAGCGTGCCCAGCCCGCCCGAGGTGTTGAACGCCTCATAGGTGACGCCGTCGAGCGAGAATTCTTCACGCTCCTCGAGCGGCGGCACTTCGATCAGTTCGCCTTCGACGATCGCCTCGCAAGGCTCGCAATATTCGTTGATGACGCCGTCGGTGCTCCAGGTCAGATTGTAGTTCAGCGCATTCGACGGGTACTGCGGCAGCGCGCCGACCCGCATGCGCACGCTTTCCAGCGTGTCGAAGCGGCTGGCGAGATCGTTGGCAACGATCGAGATGAAGCCGGGCGCCAGACCGCATTGCGGGATGAAGGCGCTGTTGCCGGAGCGCGCCAGTTCCTTGACCCGCCTGGTGCTGACGACGTCCTCGGTCAGATCGAGATAGTGCACGCCGGCGCTGGCCGCCGCCTCGGCGATGCGCGTGGTCAGATGGAAGGGCGCGGCGCTGAGCACCGCGAATTTGCCGGCCAGGGCCGCTTCGAGGGTGCCGGCGGCCTCGATGTCGAGTTCCAGCGTCTCGACCGTTTCAGGCAGTTCGGCCGCGCCGAGCTGCGCCGCCGAGCGGTCGACGAGCGTAACATGGTAGTTGCCCGTGGAAGCCAGCATCTCGGCAATGGTCGAGCCGATCTTGCCGGCGCCGACGACGATGATTTCCTTCATGACCGGTCCCTCGCACCAATGCTAAATTCACGGTTAGAATCGCAGCTTGCCTGTCGAAAGGAAGCGTGAGATTGTACGAAACGCAACCTCTCTTTGGGCAATGTGACGGTAAGGTTCGTCGAAATGCTCAGCGATGCCGACCAGGCTCTGCTTTCCCTGCTGCGCACCAATGCGCGCGCCTCGACCGCAGAACTGGCGCGGCGCCTCGGCGTCTCACGAACGACGGTGCAAAGCCGGATCGAGCGGCTGGAAGAGCGCGGCATCATCGCTGGCTACGGGGTCAGGCTGTCGCCGGATTACGAGCAGGGGCTGGTCAGGGCGCATGTCCTGCTCACCGTCACCCCCAAGCTTGCCGACAAGGTGGTGCGCAGCCTGCAGGCGCTGGCACCGGTTCGCACGCTGCACTCGGTCAGCGGCAATTTCGACATGATCGTCATCGTCGAGGCGCCTTCGATCAGGGATCTCGACACGCTTCTCGACCAGATCGGCGCCATGGACGGAGTCGAGCGCACGTCGTCGTCGATCATCCTGTCGACGCGGATCGACCGCTGAGCGGGCTGGTGTCGCGGGTCCAGACGCTGGCGCGAAGGATCACCGAGCGCAGTGATCGTTCTGGCGCTCTCGCGGCAAAGCGATATAGGCTTCGAAGATGTTGGATGAGACTCGCAGAGGGGCCGCGTCCTCTCGCGCCAAGCTGACAAGTCGCGCGGTCACGCAACGATTTCCAGAGGACGCCTCCTTGCCCAAGCAATGTTTTGGAAAATCCCATGTGCCGTTGTCGCCGGCGGTCAGGGCCGGCGATTTCGTCTATGTCTCAGGCCAGGTGCCGGTCGGCACAGACGGACTGGTGGTCAAGGGCGGCATCGCCGAACAGACCGAGCAGGTGCTGTCGAACGTCAAGGCGGCACTGGCGCTGGCCGGCTGTACCCTCGACGACGTAGTCAAGACGACGGTCTGGCTCGAAGACGCCCGCGATTTCGGCATCTTCAACACCGTCTATGCCAGGCATTTCCCGAAAGACCCGCCGGCGCGCACGACAGTGGAGTCGCGGCTGATGATCGACATCAAGATCGAGGTCGAGGCCGTTGCCTACAGGCCGGCCTGACGGGAAAGTGGAGACAGGCGCGATGCAATTCGATCTCCTGATAAAAGGCGGCCGCCTCATCGATCCGGCGTCCGGCCTCGACGCGCAGCGCGATCTGGCGATTGCCGACGGCCGTATCGCCGCGATCGACACCGAAATCCCCTTCGAACGTGCCGCCCGCGTCATCGATGCCACGGGCTCGATCGTCGCGCCGGGCCTGATCGACCTGCACAGCCATGTCTATTGGGGCGGCACGTCGCTCGGCGTCGATGCCGACCGGCTCGCCGCAAAGAGCGGCACCACCACCTTCATCGATGCCGGAAGTGCCGGCGCCGGCAATTTCCTCGGCTTTCGCCGCCACGTCATCGAGCGCTCGAAAGTCCGTATTCTGGCTTACGTCAACATTTCCTTTGCCGGCATATTCGGCTTCTCGCAGACCGTGGCGGTCGGCGAGTGCAGCGACCTCCGGCTCTGCGAACCGCGCGAGACGGTAGCGGCGGCTCGCGAGCACGCGGACGTGGTTGTCGGCATCAAGGTCCGCTCGGGTCGCCATGCCGGCGGCACCAGCGGCATCGCGCCGGTCGATCTCGCGCTCGAAGCCGCCGACAAAGCCGGCCTGCCGCTGATGGCGCACATAGACGAGCCGCCGCCGGGCCGCTCGGAAGTGCTGCCGCGGTTGCGCAAGGGCGACATCCTCACCCACTGCTTCCGGCCGTTTCCCAACGCGCCGGTCTTCGCCTCGGGGGCGGTGCGGCCAGATATGCGGCTGGCGCGCGAGCGCGGCGTCATCTTCGATATCGGCCACGGCATGGGCTCGTTCGATTTCGAAGTGGCGAAAGCGATGCTCGGCGAGGGGCTGGCGCCGGACGTGATCAGCAGCGACGTGCATCTCTACTGCGTCGACGGGCCGGCCTTCGACATTCTGGTGTGCATGTCGAAGCTGCTGGCGCTCGGCATGCCGCTGGTCGAGGTGCTGCGCGCCGCGACACAGCGGCCGGCCGAAGCGATCGCCAGGCCCGATCTCGGCAGGCTGGCGGTGGGTGCGGTCGGCGACATCGCGGTGCTGCGGCTGCGTCCGGGCCGCTTCACCTTTGTCGATTCGGTCGGCGCCTCGCTGGTCGCCGAGCAACGGCTGGTCTCGGACGGAATCGTGGTCGGCGGCAGCTGGTGGCCGAACGAGGCGGTGGACGATCTCGGCGAAACCGAGCGTTTCGAAGCGCATGCGCACGACACGCATGTCGAGGTGGCGAGCCGGCATTTCGGGCGTGGGTGATCTCCCCCCTTGAGGCCCCTTGAGGGGGAGATGTCGCCGAAGGCGACAGAGGGGGTCGGTTCGACCGGGCTCGTCTTCCTGCAACGGATGGAGGCTGGCGCTCGACGCGCGGCGACCCCCTCTGGCCTGCCGGCCATCTCCTCCTCAAGGGGGGAGATCACAGCTTCACCGCCCCGCCGCTCCATAAACCGGCGTCGCAATGCCTTCCATCCTCGCCTTGATCTGCAGCGCGACGTACTTCGAATAGAAGCGCGACAGCGCCAGATTGCCGCCGTGGAACCACAGCGCTTCCTGTGCCGTCGGCTTCCACATGTTGCGCAATTCGCCTTGCCATGGACCCGGGTCGCCTTTCACGCCCGAGCCAATCCCCCAGCACGGGCCGACCTTGTTGGCGACTTCGCGCGAGACGATCGCCGCCACCGTTTCGTTCATCGAGAGATAGCCGGTGCAGGCGATGATTGCGTCGGCCGCCAGTTCGGTGCCGTCGTCGAAGAGGATGCCTGTCTGCGTCAGCGACTTGATCCCGACGCCGCTGCGGATGCCGATCTCGCCGTCGATGATCAGGTCGCAAGCGCCGACATCGATGTAGAAGCCCGAGCCGGTGCGGTAGGCCTTCATCAGGAGCCCGGTCTCGTCGTCGCCGAAATCGATGGCGAAGCCGGCGCCGCGCAAACGATCGTAGAAGGCCGCGTCGCGCGCCTTGATGATGTCGTAAAGCGCCCGCTGGCCTTGCGGCAGCAGCGCGAACGGCGTCGAGGCGACGATCATGTCGGCCTTCTCGGTGGTGATGCCGCGGGCCAGCGCCTTTTCCGAAAAGATCTCGAAACCGATCTCCATCAGCGTGTCCGACTTGACCACCGTCGTCGGCGAGCGCTGGACCATCGTCACCTCGGCGCCGCTCTCCCAGAGGTCGACGCTGACGTCATGGCCGGAACTTGCGGCGCCGATGACGGCGACCTTTTTGCCGCGGAATTTCTCGCCGCTGGAATACTGGCTGGAATGCAGGATCTCGCCGTTGAAGACATCGGCACCCGGCAGGTCGATGCGCCTGGGCGGGCCATAGGCGCCGGTCGCAAAGACGATATGCTTCGGCTTTAGCGTGATGCGCTCGCCGGCGCGATCGAGTTCGACCGTCCAGACCCTTTCGGTCTCGTCATAGGACGCGCTCACGCATGTCGTGGAGGTCCAGTAGTTGAGCTCCATGACGCGCGTATACATCTCCAGCCAGTCGCCCATCTTGTCCTTGGGCGTGAACACGGGCCAGTTCTCGGGAAACGGTATGTAGGGCAGATGGTCGTACCAGACCGGGTCGTGCAGCACGAGCGAGCGGTAGCGATTGCGCCAGGAATCGCCGGCCTGAGCGTTCTTCTCGATGACTATGGCCGGCACGGCCAATTGCCGGAGCCGGGCGCCCAGCATGATGCCGCCCTGGCCGCCGCCGATGACCAGGCAATAAGGCTGCTGGCCGGCGCCGAGTTCACGCGTCTCGCGCGCCCTCGCCTCCAGCCAGGTCTCGCGCTCCGGATCGGCCTTGTGGCGGACACCCAGCGGCCGCGCCGGGCCCTTGCGCTCCTCAAACCCCTTGAGATCGCTCATCGCGGTAAACAGTGTCCGGCATTTGCCGTCCCTGAGGCGCATGATGCCTTGGCCCCACGCCGATGACGTCTCGAAAGAAAACCAGGCTTCGATCGTGCCTTCGTCCGAAGTCGCTTCGCCGCTGAGCTGCCACCGGGCAGGTTTTGTCGTTGCCAGCGTCGCCGCCAGCATGTCGCGGATCGCGACGCGGCCCTCCATCGTCCTGACGTTCCAGGTGAAGGTCAAGAGATCGCGCCAGTAGCAGTCCTCGACGAACAAATTGGTTGCCGCCTCGACGTCGCCGGCCTCGAGCGCCCGGGCAAAGGAATCGAGCCAGGTGGCAGCCTGTTTCGTCGGTGCGATGTCGAGCATCTGTCTTGCCTAACTTCCAGTGGCCTTTGCGCTGACCTCATTCTTACCCTTTCCCGGTTCTTTGCGGGAGAGGGTAAGGGCCGTGCAAACAGTCCGGAAGCTAAGGGCGCAGCGTAGGCCGAAGCGACTGCCGCTGCCGTCAGGCCCGCGCGCGGGCCTGATCCGAACCGCTATCCAGCCATGCGAGATCGTGCGGCGAAAGTGAGATGTCGAGCGCCTGGAGGCTGT
Organism: Mesorhizobium sp. M0954; assembly: GCF_040319155.1. Lineage (NCBI taxonomy): Bacteria > Pseudomonadati > Pseudomonadota > Alphaproteobacteria > Hyphomicrobiales > Phyllobacteriaceae > Mesorhizobium > Mesorhizobium sp. M0954. The sequence goes on from NZ_JAMYNR010000021.1 coordinate 28,344, forward strand.
CTTCCAACTCGTCGAGCGTGCGCGGCCCGATCAGCGGGACGGACGGAAACGGCTGCGCCAGCACATAGGCGAGCGCGACGTGGATCGGGCTTTTGCCCAGCCGTTTGGCGAGCTCGATGGCGCGGTCGCGACGGCCGAAATTCCTCTCCGAATACCAGACCCGGACCAGCTCCTCATTATCGCGCCGGTCGCGCCCGGCGCGGTCGGTGAAGAAGCCGCGGCCCTGGCTCGACCAGGCGAAATTCGGCATCTGCCGGGCGGCGAGCCAGGCCTTCCATTCGTCGCTGGAGGAGGTGACGCAGCCTGCCCAGATCGGCTCCAGCATCTCGGCCAGCGAGAAATTGTTGGAAAGCGCGCCGGGCTTCTGCTTGCCGGTGCGCTCGGCATAGGCAATCGCCTTGTCCATGCGGTCCATCGTCCAGTTCGAGCCGCCGAACGGACCGCGAATGCGGCCGGCCTTGACCTCGCGGTCCATCGCATCGACGAACTCGTCGACCGGCACGTCCGGATTGTCGCGGTGCATGAAATAGACGTCGATATGGTCGGTCTGCAGCCGTTCGAGCGACTGGGTGAGCTGCTTGCCGATGACGTCGGGATAGCAGAGCGGCGAGTGCGCGCCCTTGCCGATGACCACCGACTGCTCGCGCACGCCGCGGTTCTTCAGCCACTGGCCGAGCAGCGTCTCGGTATAGCCGGAACCGTAGACGAAGGCGGTGTCGAACAGATTGCCGCCGGCCTCGAAATAGGCATCGAGCAGGATGGCGCCCGACGAAAAGGTGCGGAAATCCTCGAAGCCGAGCGCCAGGCACGAGGCCGGCCGCGGCAGGCCCGGAATGCTGCGCTTGGGGATGGCGGTTCCGCCGGAGCGCAGCTTCCGTCCGGAGATCGTGTTGACGCGCTTTGCCGGTTTCTCGATGTCGTATTCGAGCCCGATTGCGGCCCGCCATTTGTCGAGCACGCGCAGATTGCTGAGACTGTCGGCCCAGCCCATGCCGGGCCAGGCGAACTCCTGCTTTCCGCCGAGAATGGCCTCGCCGGCGGCGTCGACCTCAAATGCGTACAGCCAGCCGTCCTCCGTGACCTCGACCACCTCGGTGTCACCCGGACGGATGATGCGGATTTCGCCGGTGCCGCCTTGCTGGCCGCCGGCATACCAGAAATCCGCCACCTCGATGCGGCCTTTGCTGCCGAGAATACGCAAGACATTGTCCTGAGCGAGCGAGATGCTGCAGGACACTTCCGCGACGATGCCGCCCGGAAAATGCAACAGCGCCGACGCCCATTCGTCGACGCCGGATTGGCCGAGATGCGCAGCGCCGACGACTTTGTCCGGCTCGGCGAAGGGCTTTCCCACTGCTGCGCCGGCAATCAGCCGCGCCATCGAGACGGGATAACCGCCGACATCGAGAATGCCGCCGCCGGCGAGATCCTTGGCGTAAAGCCGGTGCTCCGGCATGAAGCCCGGCATGGCGAAGCCGAAGCTGGATTTGATCATCTTGATGTCGCCGATCGCGCCGGCCCTGATCAGCTCGACCAGCTTGGCCGTCTGCGGATGCAGCCGGTACATGAAGGCTTCGCCGAGAAAGGTGCCGGCCTTGCGCGCGGCATGGATCATGGCGTCGGCTTCGAATGCGGTCAGGCCAAGCGGCTTTTCGCAAAGCACGTGCTTTCCGGCCTCGGCCGCCTTGATCGCCCATTCGGCATGGCTCGGATGCGGCGTCGAAATATAGATCGCGTCGACATCCGGATCGCCAACCAAAGCCTCGTAGCCGTCCAGGATGCGGGCGCCGGGGAAAGCCTCGGTGAGCCCCGACTTGCCGGGATTGCGCGCCCCTAAGGCGACCAATGTGCCGGTGCGCGAATGGGCGACGCCCCCGGCAAAAGCCTTGGCGATGTTGCCGGGCCCGAGAATGCCCCAGCGAACTTTTTCTGGTTTGGACGTCATGTCAAATCTCCGTGGGGTGGCCGCGAGCAATCGCGATCGGACAAAAGAAAGATGGGTTAGCGAATGCGTGCGCCGGTGGCGTCGAAGAGAAGCGAGCGGTCGGCTTTGATCGACACCACCAGGTCGTCGCCGTTCGCGCGATGCCGCGAGGCCTCGCGCTCGATGATCAGTTCCTCGCGTCCGCCACCGGTACCGGAATTGGCATAGACATAGCTCACCGATCCCAAGTGCTCGGCGACGTCGGCCTTGAGGGTAAGGTCGCAATCGCCCTGGCCGGCGTCGAAGAAATGCTCCGGCCGCACGCCAAGCACAACATCGCCGCCTGTTGCAGGCAAGGCATCCGAAAGCGGCTTGCGCAGTCGCGCGCCGCGATGATTGACCAGTTGGACGACCGCCGCACCGTTGTCGGCCCCGACCATTTTTGCCGCCAGGAAGTTCATTTTCGGCGAGCCGACGAAGCCGGCAACGAAGCGGTTGGCGGGGTCGTCGTAGAGATCGAGCGGCGCGCCGATCTGCTCGATATTGCCGGCGTTGAGCACAACGATCCTGTCGGCCAGCGTCATTGCCTCGGTCTGGTCGTGCGTCACATAGACCATGGTAACGCCGAGTTCCTTATGAAGGCGCGATATCTCGACGCGCATCTGCACCCGGAGCTCGGCATCGAGATTGCTGAGCGGTTCGTCGAACAGGAACACTTGCGGCTCACGCACGATGGCGCGGCCGATGGCGACGCGCTGGCGCTGGCCGCCCGACAATTGCCGCGGCCGCCGCTTCATCAGCTCGGCGATACGCAGGATTTCGGAAGCCCGCTTCACCCGCCGCTCGGTATCTGCCTTGGGGTTGCCGGTCATTCTCAGGCCGAAGCTCAGATTCTGCTCGACAGTCATGTGCGGATAGAGCGCGTAGGACTGGAACACCATGGCGATGCCGCGATCGGCCGCCTCGACGTCGTTCACCACCTTGCCGCCAATGGCGATCTCGCCGTCGCTGATGTCCTCGAGTCCGGCGATCATCCGAAGCAGCGTGGACTTGCCGCAGCCGGAAGGGCCGACGAAGACGACGAATTCGCCGTCATCGATGTCGATATTGGCACCGTGGACGATCTCGAAGACGCCGAAGCGCTTGATGACGTTTTTGAGTGTGACTGCCGCCATGCTGATCCTTACTTGATGGCGCCGGCGGCGATGCCGGCAACGAAATGGCGCTGCAGAAGCACGAACACGACGAGCATTGGCGCCGTCAGCATCACCGCGCCCGCCATGATGCCGCCCCAGGACACCTTGGTGAGACCGATCAGCGTGCCGAGCGCCACGGGCGCGGTCATCGCGCCCGGCTTGGAATTGATCAGCAGCGGCCAGAGATAGTTGTTCCAGGAGGCAAGGAAGAGGATGATGGCGAGCGCCGCCAGCATCGGCCGCGCCAGAGGCAGTGCGACGAACAGGAATATCCGCCATTCCTTGACGCCCTCGACCTTGGCGGCGTCGAACAGCTCGTGCGGCATCATCGAAAAACTCTGCCGCATGAAGAGCACGCCCAGCGAATTGAACAGCGGCGGCACGATCAGCGCCACCCAGGTGTTGGCGAGCTTGAAGTCGCGCGCCACCATGATGAATTGCGGGATCAGCACGACCGCATAGGGCAGCGTGATGGTGCCGAAGATGATGGCGACGACCATGCCCTTGCCGAAGAAGTTGTAACGCACCAGCGCCCAGCCGGCCATCGAGGTCAGCATCACCGACAGGAAGGTATAGGTCACCGCCACCGAGACGGAGATGCCGATGGCGCCGATGAAATTGGTGCCGCGCTGCAGATTGCTGACATTGTCGAGGAAATTGCCATGCGGCAAAAGCTCGATGTCGGGGCTGAAGATGCCGTTGTCGGGCATCGTCGAAAAAACCACCATCATCCATAGCGGAAACAGCCAGACCAGTGCCAGCGGCGTCAGGAACAGATGCAGCGCGATGCTGCGTCCCAATCTGGCCTGGGAGCGGCTGACTCTTGAGTGCGAGGTCATTTCGGTTCCCTCGTCAGCCATATCTGCACCAGCGAAATGGCGATCGCCAGCCCGGCCATGGTGTAGGCGACGGCCGAAGCGTAGCCGAAATTGAGCGACCGGAAGCCCTGGCGGTAAAGCAGCAGCCCGAGCGTTTCGGTGCCGCCGCCCGGCCCGCCGCGCTCGGTGATCAGGAAGGGCTCGGTGAACAGCTGCATGGTGCCGATGATCGACAGCACGGCGCAGAACACGATGATCGGCTTGAGCAGCGGCAACGTGATGTAGAAGAACTGTTTGACCTTGCTGACCCGGTCCAGGGTCGCCGCCTCGTAGACATCCTCGGGAATCGACTGCAGGCCGGCGAGCAGGATGATGGCGTTGTAGCCGGCCCAGCGCCACGTCACCGCCATCATGATCACCGCCATCGCCGGGGTGACGTTGGTAAACCAGTCGACACTGGGCAGGCCGATGCTGTTCAGCAATTTGTTGATGATGCCGTAGTCGAGATTGAACATCAGCCGGAAAACCGCCGAATAGGCGACCTCGCCGACCACGACCGGCGCGAAGAAGGCAAAGCGGAACAGGCCACGGGCCTTGAGCAGTGGCGAATTCAAAAGCACCGCCATCACAATCGCCAGCGAAATCATCACCGGCACCTGGATGACAAGGATCAGCAATGTGTTCTTCAAGGCATTGAAGAAGGCCGGATCGCCGATCAGCCGGCCCCAGTTGAAGGTCGGCGCGAAGCGCCACGGCACGGTGCGCGTCGCCTGGAACGAGATCAGGAAGGAATCGATGATCGGCCACAGCCAGAAGATCGAAAAAATCAGCAGATACGGCGCGAGGAAGCGATACGCCGTGGCGTTCTGGTAGCGCATCGTTTCCTCCTTTCTGCTTTCAAGTTCTTGCCTTCTCCCCTTGTGGGAGAAGGTAGATCGGCGCGTAGCGCCGAGACGGTTGAGGGGTGATGGCCGGAGTGCCGCCGGCGCCAAGCTGGAGCACCCCTCATCCGTCGCCTTCGGCTCCCCTTCTCCCACAAGGGGAGAAGGGGAGCCGCGCGCTCGGAGCCGCCTCGTCTAGATCACGACTTGACGGGCAGGCCGGTCGCCGCGGCGATCTGGCTTGCGGCATCGTCGAGCGCTGCCTTGGCGTCGGGATAGCCGCCGGCCAGATATTTGGTCTGCACCGCGCGGATGATGATTTCGGCGTCGCTCTGGAACGGCGTGCCGCGGCTGGGGACGACCTTGGGCAAGGTGCCGAGGATGTCCTTCCACACGGCTTGGCCACCCCAATAGGGCAGGCCCTCGGAGACATAAGGGTCGTTGAGCGCCGAGATCAGCGACGGCACCAGGCCGAAGCCTTTCAGCATGGTGATCTGGCCCTCATTCGTCGCAAGCGTGTATTTCAGATAGGCGTAGGCGGCTTCCTTGTTCTTCGACACCGAGGTGATGGCGAGCGAGGAGCCGCCGAGATTGGCGGCGCGCGGACCGTCGGCGGTCAGGCTCGGCATCAGATAGACGCCCCATTTGCCTGCCCCATCGGGCGATTCGGTGCGCACGGTGCCTTCATACCAGCCGCCATACATCTGCGTGGCGACCTTGCCGGCGGTGTTGTTGGTGATCTTGGTGCTCCAGTCGGCAGAGGAAATGATGCCGGCGTCCTTCATCTCCTTGATCTTGGTCATGGCATCGACGCATTTGGGCTGGTTGACCGTGATCGATTGCCCGTCGGCGGAGAAGTAGGCGCAACCCTGCTCGTTGGAGATCATGCGGAAGAATTCGGAATCGCCGTTGAAATCGGCGTTGGTCATCGTGACGCCGGGATTGGCGGCCTGGATTTTCTTGGCGGCGGCGATGAAGTCGTCCCAGGTCTTGATCGAGGACGGATCGACGCCAGCCTTCTCGTAGAAGTCGCGGCGGTAGAACATCGCCACTGGACCGGAATCCCAGGGCATCGCATAGGCCTTGTCGTCAACCTCGAGCTCGGTACGCTTGAAGTCGGGGAATTTTGCCTGGTCTTCCGCGGTGTAGCCGAGCGTATGCAGGTCGACGAAGCAATCCGGGAACTGGCTCCAGTAGTTTTCGGCTTCGCCGTTCTCGATCGTAACGATGTCAGGCAGCCCCTCGCCGCCGGCGGCACAGCCGGCGATTGATTTGTCGTAGGTCGGCTGGTTGCCAAGGTCCTCGACCGTCACCTTGATGTCGGGATACTGCTTGTTGAAGCCCGCTATGGTGGCCTTCAGCGACGAAGCGGCGATATTCCAGCTCCAGATCGTGATTTCACCGGACTGCGCAAAGGCCGGGCTGGAGCCCAAGGCAAGCGCGAGCGCGGCGCAGGTCAATTTTATGCGCATTGAAATCCTCCCATTTCAGTTGCTCTCTGTTTGCGAGCGTGGCTAGACTAGGCCTCGGGAAAGCCTTGTCCGCGACAAAGGGAATAAGAAATGAGCGGAAAGTAAGATGCCGGAAAGGCCGTTTTACCAGCCTGGCGCCAGCAGCGTGGAGGGCCTGCCGCTGCTGCTGCAGATGTTCCACACCCAGCCCCTGGTGATGCTAAAGCCGCATTGGCACGCCCAGGTCGAGGTGAATTTCATCGTGCGTGGTGCCGTGCATTACCGCATGGACGGGCACGGGATTTCGCTTTCTGCGGGCGACATGTGCCTGTTCTGGGGCGGCCTGCCGCACCAGATGGACGAAGCCTCCGACGATGCCATCTATGCCGGCGCGCATTTGCCGCTGGTGCATTTCTTCCGGCTGCATTTGCCCGTCGAGGTCCGCAACAGGCTGATGACCGGCGCGACGCTGGTGACCGACGCCACCGACCGGTCGGACGACCACAATTTCGAGCGCTGGAATCGCTATGCCCGCTCCGGCGACCCGGTCAAGGCCGAGCATGCCGTCAACGAGCTTTTGCTGCGGCTGGAGCGGGTGCGCTTCGAGCCTTACCGGCTGGTGCCCGAAACCCCGGTCGAACAGGAGATAGGCAGTCCCTTCGATCAGCAATCGCTGCGCAATGTCGGGCGCATGTGCGACTTCATCGCCGAGAATTTCCTCTACGAAATCGATTGCGTCGACATCGCCGCGGCGGCCGATATCCATCCCAAATACGCCATGAGCATCTTCAAGAAATCGACCGGCATGACGCTCAATGAATATGTGAACTTGCTGCGCCTCAGCTACGCGCAGGCGCTGCTGATGCATCAGGATGCCAATGTGCTGCGCGTCGCCATGGAATCGGGCTTCGGCTCGCTCAGTGCCTTCAACAAGTCGTTCCGCAAGCTTTCCGGCATGTCGCCGTCGGATTTCCGCAGGGGCGTGGCCGGCGCCAGATAACGGCTGGATTCAAGCGATAATATCCAGGCGCCTCGGCAGGCGGTTCATCGGCGACGGCCCGTTGGCGGTGATCAGGAACTGGTCCTCGAGATTGAAGCTGGCGAGACCGTCGATGTAGAGCGGGATTTCGAATGCCAGCACCATGCTGGCCTCGATCACGACATTGCTGTCGGCCGAGATGAACGGCCATTGCTCGGAAAACACGGAATTGCCGACGCCGTGGCCGAAATGGCCGCGGCGATAGGAACGCAGGCCCTGGCGCGCCAGGCTTTCGCTGGCGGCGCGATGCACGGCGGCTAACGGCTTTCCGGGCATAAGCGCGGCAAGCCCGTCGGCGAAGGCGCGTTCGGCTATCGCATGCAATTCGGCCTGTTCGGGCGAGGGCGGCCCGAAGGTGAAATTCCGCGACATATCCGAGGCATAGCCGTTCACGCTGCACACCATGTCGGCCTTCAGCGGATCGCCGGCGGCGGCGACGACGTCGGCGCCTTTTGGGCGAGCGCCCAGCGTGACGTATTCCGCCGTCGAGATTTGCTGCGACGACCCGGCGGCTGCATCCGCGACGCCTTGCCGGTAAAGCGCGACCAGCTCAGACTGACGCATGCCGGTCGTCGCATGCTGCTGCAGCCGCGACAGGCCGGCTTCCGACAGGGCGATGCCCTGCTGCAGAAGGTCGATCTCGCTCTGCGATTTGATTGCCCGCAGCCTGTCGAGAACCGGCGAGCCGTTGACCAGGGCAGTGCCCGGCAACATTGCCTGCATCGCGGAAAAATCGCTGGCCGAGACGAAATCCAGCTCGATGCCGAGCGTCGCACGCTCCAGCCCGAATTCTGCGAGGATCGGTTTCAGCTCGCGGACGGAGCGGGCAAGCTCGAAGGTCGCCGGACGTGAAAAACCGGGGGCGCGGCCAACCAGGCCGGCCTCGATGCGCTGCGCAACAGGCCGGTCGGCCGTCGCCGGCTCGAGCGACGCCGATTCGATCCAGATCGCATGCGTGCGCAGCACGGCGCCGGCCATCGCCGCCCGGAGCCGGGCAGCCTGGAAATCCGCCACCACGACGCCGAGCGGCAGGTCGCCTCGCTTGGGAATAACGACGAAACCGGCGCCGGCCCGCCGGAACAGGCCGGCCGGGCCGATCCAGGCACCGGTGGCATATTGGAACGCCTCGGGCTCGCAAAGCACCAGCGCCTCGATGCCGGCGCGCTGCATCAGGTCAGTTGCGCGCTCGCGGTCGACAAAGCCGGTCATGGGATCTCCTCGAATGCACTCGAATCCGACGCCGATGCGGCGGCGTTTGGCCTTAGCGTAGCTTCAGTGCCGCCGTGGAGCAGCTTTTTTCTGGAAGCGCTGTTCACCTTGAGAGTTCGTCGTCGGGAAACGAAAAAAGCCGCGGCGAACCACGGCTTTCAACGCGACAAGTGGTCTGTTTTTGGAATCCTTACTGGGTTTCGTCAGAGGTGTCGTCGGCAGTGTCTGCCGCGTCTTTCGCGGCCTTCCTGTCCAGCGCTGCCTGCAAGGCCAGCGTAGCCTGCGGTGAGGCCGGCGTCGTGGCAACGACCGCCATTGCATGAGCAACGCCGGTCGTCGACTTGTCCTTGGCCGCGGCGGAAGTGGCGGCTCCGTGTCCCTGCGAGCCGGCCCCGGCCGAGTTTCCGCCGTTACCGTTGCTGCCGCCATTGCCGTTGCCATTGCCATTGCCCCCGGGGGCAGCGAGTACCGGAGATGCGAGAAGGGTGAGAGCGGCTACAGTCGCGAATAGACAGGTGCGCGTTTTCATAGTTCCTCCTTCGAGTCGCCCTCCCGCCAGGATGGGTTTCAGATGAAAAACGTCAGGACTTTCGAATCCGAAAGTCGGCTGTTACCTAGCTTTGTTCAAATACAGTATTCTACAAGACGGACCTTGGTCCGAAATCGATACGCAAAAGTCCTGGATTTTATCGACAGCGTACTTCGGACGACCGCAGCGGCGGGATTTTTGCTGCCGGCAGATCCGGCGCCGCTACAGCGCAGTGTGCGTCAGCTGTCATCAGGCTGGGGTCGAGGAAACCTAGCTGCTCGGCCATCGGTGAGATCATTCAAGGCGATTGAGGAACATTCCACATTTCGTGAAGTTGGGAGCGCAGGTGCGCTTTTGAGGTGCCAAAATGTTTGATGCCGGCGGGCTTTTGGGAGGAAGCCATGATCCGCGTCACGCCTGCATTTCGTGTTTCGCGCCGCCGCGCGTTGCAGTTTGGCCTGGGAGCAACGCTCGCTTCGGCCACCGGCCTTGCCCCGATTTCCCGGGCCTATGCGCAGGATGAGGTCAAAGACGAAGACATTTTTTTCCGGTTCGCCCTCAATCTCGAATATATGCGGAAGCCGAATATTACCTGCGCGGTACAACCGGAAAAGGGATCGAAGACTCGGATACTGGCCCGAAGGCCGGCGCTGTCGTTGGCGGTAAACAGGTCAGCTTTGACACGCCTGCAATCGGCGAGTTCATGTGCCCATGGCGTCCAAAAAGCTAGTGAGTTCAATTGGCTCGCCCGAAAAGAGTCGAACTCCTGACCCTTAGATTCTGGTCTGAGAAGTCAAGATCTAGGCGGTTCGAACGTGTCCCATACTCCGTCAACGCTCCGGCTTCCCACCGCCAAGGCACATCATGGTTTAGGAGCTTGGCTTAGACGCTCGAAGTGAAGTACCCAGCCCATACCTTATTCCATTCTGGAGTTTCCACGTTTTTCGCAGCGGTCAAGGCCGCCGAGAATCCGAGATGGTCAATACCAGTGAAATGATGCAGGTTCTTCTGGACCACGTGGCAAGCAGGCCGCTGAGCAGACGTAGCTTCCTGGTTTCAGCATATGGACCCTCTTTGTAATACGAATTGAAAATTGCGCCCTCATGTTTCAGAACAGGTCGGTAGACCCGCGAGGATGATTTCGAATCCTGCGGGTCGCACGGTCCTCAAGGCGAGAATTCTAAGAGACGTTCAACAATGACCCAGCACGCAGAAAACGCTCGAATTCTCATGTACAGCCACGACACGTTCGGGCTCGGCCATTTGCAGCGCTGCCGGACTATCGCGCATTCGCTGGTCGAGGATTTCCGCGGACTTCAGGTGCTCATCATTTCGGGTGCGACTATCGCTGGCGCCTTCGATTACCGCGCCCGTGTCGACTTCGTGAAGATCCCCAGCGTCATCAAGCTGCGCAACGGCGAATACACCTCGCTGGAAAAGGACATCGATCTGCATGAGACGCTAAGGATGCGCCAGTCGATCATCCGCCATACAGCTGAGACCTTCCGGCCCGATATCTTCATCGTCGACAAGGAACCGCTCGGCCTGCGCGGTGAGATTGAGGACACGCTGTCCTACCTCAAGACGCGGGGCACCACGCTGGTGCTTGGCCTGCGCGAGGTGATGGATGCGCCGCATCTGCTCGAAGCAGAGTGGGCGCGCAGAGACGTGATGCGCAAGATAGGCGTCTTCTACGACAAGGTCTGGGCCTATGGTCCGCCGGATTTCTACGATCCGTTGACGGGCTTGGATGTGCCCCCGGCTGTCAGGGCAAAGATGAGGTTCGTCGGGTTCCTGCAACGGAGCCTGCAGCGGAACGAGTTGCCCGGCCACCGGCCCGAGGGCGACTATATCCTCGTTACTACCGGTGGCGGCGGTGACGGCGCCGATCTGATCCACGACGTCATCGATGCCTATCAGCAGGATCCGCAATTGCAGCATAGAGCCCTGATCGTGCTTGGGCCTTACATGCCGGCGCGCAAGCGCAACAAGCTGCTCAAGAAGGGGTCCAAGATCCCTTACATCAAGATCATCGAGTTCGACAACCGCATGGAAGACCTGATTGCCGGCGCCAAGGCGGTAGTGGCGATGGGCGGCTACAACACCTATTGCGAGATACTGTCTTTCGACAAGCCGGCGCTGATCGTGCCGCGCGTCGAGCCCCGCCGGGAACAACTGATCCGCGCACGGCGCGCAGCCGAACTCGGCCTCATCGAGATGCTTTTGCCGGAAGAAGCCGAGGACTCCCGGCGGTTTGCCGATGCACTGAAGGTGCTGCCGGACCGGCCCCGCCCATCGCAGAGCAATCCGCATCTGACGCTCGAAGGGCTGCCTCATATTTCCGAAATCGTCGCGGAACTGCTCGACCGGCGGGCCGGCCATCACCTTTCGGTCATTGAAGGAATGACCTGAGTTGCAACATCGCAAGATCGTCGTGGTTCTGAAGGGTTATCCGCGGCTGTCCGAAACCTTCATCGCGCAGGAACTGCTCGGTCTTGAGCGTGCGGGGTTCGACCTGATACTCGTCGCGCTCAGGCGGCCGACCGACGAAAAACGCCACCCCGTGCATGACGAGATCAAAGCGCCCGTCCATTATCTGCCGGAATATCTGCATGAAGAGCCGCTGCGCGTGCTTCGCTCGCTGTTTGCCTGTCTGCTGCGTCCGGGCTTCTGGCGCGCGCTCGGATGGCTGGCTGCCGATATGCCCCGCGACTTTACGCGCAATCGCGCGCGGCGCTTCGGGCAAGCGCTCGTGCTGGCGGCCGAATGGCCGGAAAACGCGGGCTGGCTGCATGCACATTTCGCGCACACGCCTGCATCGGTGACGCGCTATGCCAGCCAGCTTCGTGGCCTGCCGTGGACCTGCTCGGCCCATGCCAAGGACATCTGGACTTCGGCGGACTGGGATCTGGCCGGCAAGCTTTCCTCGGCGCGCTGGACGGTCACTTGCACGAAAACCGGCTTCGACCGTCTGAAAAAACTCGATAACGGCAACTCGTCCGTGCATCTGAGCTATCATGGGCTCGACCTTGATCGCTTCGGCAGTTTCGGCGAGGCGCGAAAGCAGCATGACGGCTCGGCTCCGGACGAACCGGTTGTCGTTCTGAGTGTCGGGCGCGCCGTTGAAAAGAAAGGTTACGATACGTTGCTGGAGGCCCTTGCCCTGCTGCCCGGCGATTTGGCGTGGCGTTTCGAGCATATCGGCGGCGGCGAAGAATTGGAACGGTTCAAGGCGCTGGCGCAAAAGCTCGGCCTGGATGGTCGCGTCTCTTGGAAAGGCGCGCTTGCGCAGGAGGAGGTGCTTGAGCACTACCGCCGCGCCGACATCTTCGCCCTGGCCTGCAGGATCACCGCAAATGGCGACCGCGACGGTCTGCCGAATGTTCTGGTGGAGGCGGCTAGCCAGCGGCTTGCCTGCGTGTCGACCGATATTTCCGGCGTGCCGGAGCTTTTATCGTCGGATGAAACCGGGTTGCTGGTTCCGACGGAAAACCCGCTTGCCCTGGCACGGGCGCTGGAGCGCCTGATCCGTGATCCCGTGCTCCGCGACCGCCTCGGCGACGCCGCAGAGCGGCGCGTGCGCGGCAATTTCGATCATATGGCAAGCATTGGACAGCTCAAGGAACTGTTCGAGCGGGAGTGGCGGGCCGCCGAATGAAGCGGCTGCGCGCTTTCTTCTATGTCCAGCACCTGCTCGGCATCGGCCATCTCGCGCGCGCCAGCCGCATTGCGGCGGCTCTGGTCGATGACGGGTTTGACGTTACCGTCGTGACCGGCGGAGCGCCGATCGCCGGGTTTCCGGGACTGGGTGTACAATCTGTAACCCTGCCACCTGTCACCTCCGGTGATGAAGGATTTTCGGGACTTGTCGACCTGCAAGGCAACCCGATCGACGATGATTTCAAGAAATGGCGTTCAGAGATGCTGCTGCAGGCATTCCGGGATTGCAGGCCTGATATCGTCATTGTCGAGGCGTTTCCATTTGGACGCCGGCAGATGCGTTTCGAACTCTTGCCGCTGATCAAGGCCATCGACGCGACGTCGCCCAGACCGCTGCTGGCGACGTCCGTCCGTGATATCCTCCAGGAGCGCGTCAAGCTGGGCCGAAACGAGGAAACGGTCGATCTCATCAACAGGCATTTCGATCTTGTTATGGTCCACGGCGATCCGGCTTTCGCAACCATCGACAAGACATTTCCACTGGCTGGGGCGATCAGGGCCGAGGTCACCTACACGGGGCTCGTTGCCGCGCCGCCATCGCCCGCGGCCTCCGAGCGCTTCGACGTTCTGGTGTCGGTTGGCGGCGGGGCTGCCGGAAAGAGCCTTGTCAGATCCACCATCGCAGCGGCGCGGAATGCCAACAACGCTTGGAAATGGTGCTTGATCACCGGCCCAAACCTGCCGAAAGACGAGTTTGACGCGATCGCACGCGATGCCACGCCAGGCCTGTCCATCTTCCGGTTCCGCGAGGATTTCGCCAGCCTGCTGACCGGCGCCCGCCTGTCAGTCTCGCAGGCGGGTTACAACACGGTCTGCGATGTCCTGCGCGCGGGTTGTCGCTCCCTGCTCGTCCCATTTGCAGCCGGCGGGGAAACCGAACAGACGGTTCGCGCCCTGATGCTCGAAGAACTCGGTCTTGCAACGGTGCTGATGGAAAAGGATCTGACGCCTGAAGGTTTGGCGCAAGCGATCGAACAAGCGCTTGTGGAACCGACGCCATCCGCGCATCGTCTCGATCTGGAAGGCGCGCGTCGCTCCGCGCAAATCCTGCGCGAGCGGCATCGAACATGGTCCCTAAATGTGGGGCCCGGTTTCGGAAAAGTTCATGATTGAACAGACGATAGATCCTAGAGCGGTTCATCGTTTCACGCAGAACCGCTGTGTCTCTTTGTTTTGACGCAATTCCGGACGGAAAGCCGTTTCCACACTTTCCTGCAAATGCTCTAACGCGCGTCGCGCCTGGTGAGATTCGTGCGACGCGCTTCAAGTCCTGTTTTTATGCGTGTCGTTGTCCCAAACCGCTACGCGCTTTTGGGCGAAATGCATTAAACAGTTCCAATCAGCATGAAGCGCGTATAATTTTTTGTCGGCAGTTCGCCGGAGAACCGCACCTCCCGCAGCGCCGCCATTTCCTCGAAGGCTGCAAGCGAAGCCACGCAGTTGATGTGCGTCGGCTCGCTGAAATAATCGTTCGATTGCAGCAGTACATTCGTGCCCGGCGGAAGCAGAGCAAGCCAGGCGCGCAGATCGGCTATGTGTTCGCAGCTCGTATTGATCATCAGATCGGGCCGCCCGGCCGCATAGTCGAGTGCGTACATATCTGCCGTCAGCGCCCGGAACCGGTCGCCGGCTTCCCGGTTGAGGGTCCGGGCGACCGGCGCGACTTCGGGATCGATGTCGATACTATCGACCGCCGCGATGTCGAAGCGGGCGTCGTTGAAAAGCATTGCCGGCAATACGCCGTACCATCCACCCAGAACCCATATGCGCCCGAAGCGGCGGCCGCCGCTTTCGAATAGCCTGTCGAGCGCCCACATCTTGCAGGCGACCTGCTTGTGGTTGAAGGCGTTGGCGATATCGGCCTTCGGATGCTTGGCGACGACCCGCGCCAGCCCTGCCACGAGAGGGCACTTGACATAAGCAGCAATTCCCCGCGTGAGGTCCAAGGCTTGCTCGTGCCAGTCCATGGCATTGCGTGGTTGCGTGACATCCATCATAATTCGTCTTGTATGTTGGGATTTTGGGCGACACAACGCAATCTTGCCTCCCGCAAGACTGTTTGATTCCGCGGACGTGATCATGCTGCAAGCCGCTTGGCTATTGCCCGGTGCCGGAGAGAGCCTGTTGCATCTGTCCGGATCATCGGCGTCCATCCGCCAGCACCAGCCGCGCAGCTGCGGCCTCGTGCCGCTCGGCTGTTCGCCAAAGCCCTACGAAAGCCGCGGACCGTTTGGCCAGCCGCTGTCTTCGCCGATCAACAATGCCCATGTCGATGCCATCGACCATGCGTCGGAACTGGATCGCGCCGCCTCGCAGGTTTCTTGCATCGTTGAGCGCAGGACAATGTCCGTGCACAGCAGCTTCAAGCTTGTCGTTGGCGATGAAGAAATTGCCGATACGCCATTCGCCAGCAGGTGCTTTTACATCCTGCATCCTTCCAACTGAAGGGTCCACAGTCGCATATGGAAGCCAGCCTAGCCCGCTATATCTGGACGCACACCAAGAAGCAGCAACTCTGGATATTGATGATCGTCGTGCTTTCGATGATCCCGTATTTCATGTCCTTCGACCTGCCGAAGCTGATCGTCAACGGACCGATCCAAGGTCGCGGCTTCGAGCAACCGGGCGCGACCCAGCCATTCATGAGGCTACACTATAACCTGCCGTTCGTTGGAGAGGTCCAGTTCTTCTCCGGTTTTCAGCTCGACCGCAAGGAGACCCTGTTTGCCCTGAGCCTTGTGTTCCTCTTGCTAGTCGTCATCAACGGCCTGTTCAAATTCTACATCAACACCTACAAGGGCCGCCTCGGCGAACGCATGCTGCGGCGTATCCGCTTCGATCTGGTCGACCGTGTGCTGCGTTTTCCGCCGGTTTATTTCAAGCGGGTGAAATCCGCCGAAGTGGCGACCATGGTGAAGGACGAGGTGGAGCCGCTGGGCGGCTTCATCGGCGACGCCTTCCTGCAGCCGGTACTGCTCGGCGGCCAAGCGCTGACGGCCATGCTGTTCATCATGATCCAGAACGTCTGGCTCGGAATGATAGCGGTCGTGATCGTGGCGATCCAGATCGTGCTCATCCCGCGAATGCGGCGGCGGCTGATCGTGCTCGGGCGCCAACGGCAGTTGACCGCGCGCGCGCTTTCGGGCCGGGTTGGCGAAATCGTCGACGGCATCGGCGCGGTTCACGTCCACGATACATCAAACTACGAGCGCGCCGACATAGCTGCCCGGCTCGGGCTCATCTTCAAGATCCGCTTCGATCTTTACCAATGGAAATTCATGGTGAAGTTCCTCAACAATTTTCTCGCGCAGCTCACGCCCTTTCTGTTCTACATGATCGGCGGGTATCTGGTCCTCGAGGGGCGGCTGGACGTCGGCCAGCTCGTGGCCGTGATCGGCGCCTACAAGGACCTGCCCGGACCGATGAAGGAACTGATCGACTGGGATCAGGATCGGCAGGATGTCCAGGTCAAATATCAACAGGTCGTTGAACAGTTCACCGTCGAGGGTCTCATCGCGCCGAAAATCGGGGCATTGACGATCGACGATCCCGATCCGATGACCAAGCCGCTGTCGGCGATCAATCTGTCCGTAGCAGACGATGGCGGTGCAATGCTCCTCAACCGTATCTCCCTCCAGGTCAAGCCGGGTGAGACGGTGGCACTGGTCAGTACCGCAACAGGTGGAGCGGAGGCGCTTGCAGAAGCCTTCGCGCGGCTGACCTGGCCGGACAGCGGAAGGGTCGCTTCGGGCACCGACGACCTGCTTGAACTCCCCGAAGCAGTAACCGGCCGGCGCATGTCGTATGCCTCGTCGGATGTTTTCCTGTTCCAGGCAAGCCTCCGCGACAACCTGCTCTACGGGTTGAAGCATGCGCCGCTGACATCGGTGCCTTATGACGGTGCTGCGGCAGATCAGCAACGCTGGAACATTCACGAGGCGCGCCGGTCGGGCAATCCGGATCTTGATATCCACAGCGACTGGATCAACTATGCTTCCGCTGGCGCTACCGGCCCGCACGACCTCTTTGAAGCCGTGCGCCGGGTGCTCGACGCGGTTGTTCTGTCGCGTGACATTCTGGATCTCGGCTTGCGCTCTTCGGCCGACCTCACGCGTCACACGGAGCTTGCCAGGCGGATCGTCGAACTGCGTGCGGCGCTGCGGACCCGGCTGGAACAAGAGGGGCTGAGCGGACTGGTGGTTCCTTTCGAACCGGGCGCCTACAACAAGGAAGCAACGATCGGCCAAAACCTGCTCTTCGGCGCTGCCGCCGGCCCTGAACTGGCCGACAGGGCCCTGGCGGCCAATCCCTATTTTGCTTCCGTGCTGAGGCAAGCCGGCCTCGACCGAACGCTCTACGAAATGGGCTTGGAGATCGCCAAACAGGCGATCGAGCTGTTTGCCGACCTGCCGCCCGATCACCAGTTCTTCCAGCAGCTCGCCTTCATGAGCGCGGAGGAGATACCCGCCTACGAAACCTTGCTGCAACGGCTCAAGAACCGTCCCTACGAGGCGGTTTCGGAAAACGATCGCGCCATGATCGTCACCTTGAGCTTTGCCTACATCGAGCCCCGGCACCGCTTCGGCCTGCTGAGCGACGAGCTGATGAGCAAGATCGTCGCTGCACGCAACCGGTTCTATGAAGACCTGCCGCCCGAGCTGCACAATGCGGTCGAACGGTATGATCCTGCCAAATACATTGCCGCGGCCACCGTCATGGATAATGTCCTGTTCGGGCGTGTGGGCAACAATCATCCCGACGCGCCCGACCGCATACGCTCCATCGTCTATGACATTCTTGACGAACTGGGGCTTTATGGCGAACTTCTGGATGTCGGCCTGGACTTCAACGTCGGCTCCGGCGGCAGGCGGCTGACCGGTGGACAGCGACAGAAGCTCGATGTTGCCCGAGCCTTGCTCAAGCGTCCCGATTTTCTCATTCTCAACCGGCCGCTATCGGCGCTCGACCAGCGCATGCAGGATAAGGTGCTGCGAAATGTGCTCGAGGAAGCCAGGCGCGACGGCCATTCGCCGGCAATTGTGTGGGTCGTGACGAGTCCGGCAATGGCGATGATGTTCGATCGCGTTATCGTCTTCGACTCGGGTCAATTGGCGGAAGACGGAACACACGAGACACTTTTGGCAGGGAACGGTATCTTCAAGGAACTGTTGTCATAGAGCAACGGATATTCAGCTGGGATCATTCTGCCGGTGCACGACATCGGGCTCGCCACCTTTCGCGTGGTTTGTCTCGCCATCCCGGAAAGAGAATTGATTCCATCGGGGCGTCCGTTGCTCTAGTCTGGCAAACGCGAATTTTGGAAGGTTTGCGACAATGCTGCTCAAGGATGAAGTTGGAATGCTGCAACGCGTTCCCTTGTTCTCTGCCATCGAGCCGACAAAGCTCAAGCTGCTTGCGTTCACATCCGATCGTGTGAGCTACAGCGCCGGCCAGATCCTTTTCCGGCAGGGCGACGAGGGAGACGCCGCCTATGTCATCCTTTCAGGCAGAGCGGATATTCTTGTCGATTCCGACAGCGGACCGATAAAAGTTGCCGAACTGGAGCCAAATTCGATCGTTGGCGAGATCGCCATATTGTGCAACAGCTCCCGCACTGCCACCGTCAGAGCGGCAAGTCCGCTGGAAGCCCTGAGAATCCGCAAGGATCATTTCCTGAGGCTTATGAGGGAGTTCCCGGAAATGACCATCGAGATATTGCGGGTTCTTGCCGATCGCCTAAGCCATACGACCGCGGATCTGATCGACGCACGAAGCGCCAAATAACGAAGGACGTGCGCTCGATCCTCGCAGTCGTGGCGGCACTGTCCTCTCGCTGAGAAGATCACCCGGAGAAAGCCTGTCTGTCTCGCCTAGCAGCAGTTGTTTGGATATGATGGGCGAAGGGGTAGCATGGACGACAACGTTTTCCTGGTCAGGTTTTGGGGTGTCCGCGGCAGCATTTCGGTATCAGGGCCAGAATTCTCTCGCTATGGCGGCAACTCAATCTGCGTCGAGATGCGATGCGGCAAGCACACGATTCTGTTCGACGCAGGCTCTGGCCTACGGCCTGCCGGCGCGGCGCTTCAGGCGTTGGGCGTGACCGATTTCGACCTGCTTTTCACCCATTGCCATTACGATCACATCATCGGGCTGCCGTCTTTTGCGCCGATCTATGACCGGGGCGCCAAGGTTACGCTTTGGTCCGGGCATCTTGCAGGACACATGACGACCCGGCAGATGGTCGATGAGTTCATGCGGCCGCCGTGGTTTCCGGTGAAATTGGAGGCCTGCAAGGCAAGCCTCGACTATCGCGATTTCGTATCCGGAAACGTGCTTCGCCCGCGCGAAGGGGTGGTGGTCCGAACCGGCAGTCTTATGCATCCGGGCGGCTGCATAGGCTACCGGGTCGAATGGGGTGGCGGCGTCGTGGCGGTGATCACAGACACTGAGCACGACCCGGACAAACTCGATCAGACGGTGCTCGGCCTGATCGAAGATGCCGACCTTGTCATCTACGATTGCACCTACACCGAGGAGGAAATGGAACGCCGCCGCGGTTACGGGCACTCGACGTGGCAACAGGGCGTCAAACTCTGTGAGGCGGCAGGTGCGCGGAGGCTTGCGCTGTTTCACCACGATCCGACACGCACCGACAAGGAACTGGACAAGATCCAGAAACTGGCCAAGGACAGGTTTACCGGCGCTTTTGCCGCGCGGGATGGCCAGACGCTCAACATTCCAGTCTCATTGCGCAAAAAGCGCTGAGCTATTTTCCTCTATCTCTTTGTCTTGACGCAATTCCGGACGGAAACCGTTCACACTTTCCTGGAATTGTTCCACCGGCGCTGCGCCCGATCAATGTCCTGATCGGAAGCCATGCGCAGGCTTCAGTCTTTGCGGTGACTGTGAACAGCCGTTCGAGGAAGAGCCAGGCCGATTCATCATGTACGAGATGGTGGGTGAGCAGGCCCACCGGTTCGCCCCTATCGAATGCATGCTGCAAGTGCGCGATGATAGCCTGAACCAATAGGCCATGATCGCGGCAGCCGTGCGTGCCATGCCAATCCATGATGTCGACATTGCTGTTGATGACCGCAAGTGAAGCCGGCCTTGGCGGCCCATAGACCGACAATGCCGAAAATCCTATCGATCCAAGGTCGGATACCAAGCCGGCGTCGATCCTGTTCCAGGGTGGTACCAGCATCGGAACAGCACGTGCGCCGTGCAGGCCGGTTACGTGCGCCAGCCCGCGAGCCAGATCATCGAGCACCGCCTCGCGTGGCCGATGCGCGCCGAGCTCCTGCTTCTTCTGGTCCTCGGGCGCATGATTTCGGTGCGCCCAGCCATGGATGGCGACCGTGGCATGCGGCGCCTCGTCAAGCCGAACGACAAGCTTCTCGTCAGTCAGGGCGGGAATGACGGCCAGAGTCACCGGAACCGCGAATTCACCGGTGAGGTCGAGCAACCGATCAAGCGCAGGCGTCGGATCCACGGCGTCATCGTCGCGCAGCCAGAACTCTGCCTTACGGTCCGCCCGTTGCCGGCTCGCCAGTTCCTCCACCAAGGGTTGCCAGATCTGATCGGATGTCATGAGACCGGGATCTTTGCAAGAAGTTCGGCCAGACGCGCCGCCGCAGCACCGATAGAACGTTCTTCGAGGATGAAACGTCTGGCTTCTGCGGCCATGATGGATCTTTCGTCGTTACGGGCCAGAAGCCTTTCAACGGCAGAAGCGAACGCCGCCACATCGCCCGGCGGGGTGAGAAACCCGGCCTGGCCATCCCGCACGACCTCCGGCACGCCGGCGATGTCCTGAGCCACAACCGGAAGGCCGGCGGCCTGTGCTTCAAGATAGGCAACGCCATAGGCCTCGCCGAAACCCGGCCAGACGTAAATTCCCCCACTGTAGAGGACATCCGGCACGGCGGCTGGCTCAATCGCGCCAAGCCATTCGATACGGTCGGCGGGCAAGCCGGCGAATTGCGCTTTGATCTCCTCGCGGGCAGGTCCGTCCCCGACGACCGACATCGTCCAGGGCAGGTGACCGATCGAACCGAGCGCCTGCGCCAGCATGCCATAGCTTTCGACTTTGTCGCCCGGGCGCATCATGGCGACGGTAACGAGGCGCGACGGACAACCCCGCGCCGGCGTTTCCCGGAATAGCGATGTGTCGATGAAGGGCGAAAGCATGCCGAAAGCGGCGTCGGGTACCGCATCTGCCAGTCCCTGACGATCCCTTTGCGTGAAGCAGATGTTCAGCGCCGCCTGTTCGACGGCTCGCGCCACCAACGCTTGCGTATCGGCCCACAAACCGGTGTTGCGCCGCCTCGAATAGGAGGCTTCCGCTGTCACATAGGGGACACCAAAGGCCAACGCCAGTTCGGGCCCGATCAGGTCGGGTGCCTTGTAATAGGGATGATAGGTGAACCACAGATCGGGCTTGCCGTCACGATCCCAAAGCCTTGCCAGCCGCGCGGCTTCCTCCCGGGCCTCGATCTTGAGCGCATCGAAACTTTTCGAATCCGGTTCGCGTAGATAGAAGCGCAATTCGGATGCCAATTCGACGCTATGCCTTCCATGCTCCAGTGCCTTGACCAGCATCCGTGCCATCTGGCGGTCGCCGGAGGCAACGGGATGATTGGGCGACTTCAGCGGCGCATAGAAGGCAATTCGCATCGCCGGACCCTATCATCGGAAAGCCTGCGCAAGTCAAATTCGAAGCATGATCGACTTCACCCTCAAGCACTGGAATGTGCTATCTGATACTCATGGAAACAGCTGCCGCGTCCGATCCGTTTGTTGCTTCTCTGCCGGTCTTCGCAAAGTTCGAAAGCGTTGCCGATATCGATAACTATCGGCCTCTCCCCGATGGCTGGGCGCTGGCCACCGCAGACATCGTCGGCTCGACCAAGGCGATCGAGGCGGGGCGCTATAAAACCGTCAATATGGCCGGTGCCAGCGTCATTTCGGCGCTGCTCAATGCGCTGGGTAGGCAAGATCTTCCCTTTGTCTTCGGCGGCGACGGTGCGCTCGTGGCGTTTCCCGGCTCGGCGCTGGAGATCACCCGCAACGCGCTGGCGGCTGTCCAGAGATGGGTGGCGGACGAACTGGACCTGACCTTGCGTGCCGCAATCGTGCCGATAAAGGATATAAGAGCGCAAGGCCTCGACGTTCGCGTGGCGAGGTTCCAGGCCTCCGATGCGGTCTTCTATGCCATGTTCGCCGGAGGTGGCGGCAGTTGGGCGGAAGCCGAGATGAAAGCGGGGCGCTACCGCATCGATCCTGCGCCGGCCGGCGCGCGGCCGGACCTGACCGGCCTCTCGTGTCGCTGGAACCCGATCGAAGCCCGGCATGGCGAAATCGTCTCGATCATAGCCATACCGGGGGCGTCGCGCGACTTGCGCGGTTTTCAGTTTCTGGTTTCCGACATCATCGCCCTTGCCGGCAGGCAGGAACGCGATGGCCACCCGGTGCCGGTGAACGGGCCGGACTACAGTTTGCTGCCCGCCGGCCTCGATATCGAGGCGCGGGCCACGGCGCCGGCAGGACGGCGGTGGCTGTCGAAGCTGTGGATAGTGTTCCTGATGACGCTTACGGCTGTTACGGATAGATATGGCTGGACGATCGGCAGATTCGATCCGAAGATCTACAAACGCGAAGTGGCCAGCAATTCGGATTTCCGGAAGTTCGACGATGGCTTGAAGATGACCATCGACGTTGACGCGGATGTGTTGCAACGGATCGAGGACCGGCTGAAACAGGCGGAAGAGGCGGGCATCTGCAACTATGGCCTGCACCGCCAGAAATCGGCCTTGATGACATGCCTCGTCGCATCGCCGCTGCAGCGCGATCACGTTCATTTCATCGATGGCGCCGCCGGCGGCTATGCGATGGCTGCCGCAAGCCTTAAGGCGAAGGTGCCGGCCTGACGCTTGCGGACATCGATTTTCCGCAATATGCCTCGGGGCTCTTGTGAGCGGTGAACCTCACCATGGAAGCGGACGGCCTGTCCGAATTAACAGAAAGCAGATTGTTGGACGCCTCACGATCGATATATGACCGTCTTCTGACCCGGATTTCGACGCGCGCCGCGCAAGTCGGCGTGATCGGACTGGGCTATGTCGGGTTGCCGCTGGCGGTTGCGATCGCACGCGCCGGCTTCCCGGTTTCCGGCTTCGACATCGAAGGCCAGAAGGTCGAGAGCCTGAACAACGGCCAATCCTACATCGAGGCGGTGACGTCGACAGCTCTTGCCGGCCAGGTGGCAAGCGGACGGTTCCGCGCCACTGCGGATTTTGCCGAACTGGCCGTCTGCGATGTCATCATCATCTGCGTTCCGACACCACTGACGAAACACCGCGAGCCGGATCTCTCCTTTGTCAGGAACACCGCAGGCACCATCGCGAAGCATCTGCGTTTCGGCCAGCTGATCGTGCTGGAATCGACCACCTATCCCGGCACCACCGACGACGTGATCAAGCCCATCCTGGAAAAAACCGGCTTGCAGTCGAGAATAGATTTCTTCCTCGGCTTCTCGCCCGAACGCGAGGATCCCGGCAACCGCAGCTTTGAAGTCGCGACGATCCCCAAGGTCGTGGCAGGTGACGGCATTGAAGCGGCGACGCTCGTGCAGGCTTTCTACCATGGCGTGGTCAAGACCGTCGTTCCGGTTTCCACCACGGCGACCGCCGAGGCGGTCAAGCTGACGGAAAACATCTTCCGCTCGGTCAACGTAGCCCTCGTCAACGAGTTGAAGATCGTGCTCGGTGCGATGGGAATCGACATCTGGGAGGTGATCGAGGCGGCAAAGACCAAGCCCTTCGGCTACATGCCTTTCTATCCCGGCCCTGGACTTGGCGGGCACTGCGTTCCGATCGATCCCTTCTACCTGACGTGGAAGGCTCGCGAATACGAACTGCCGACCCGCTTCATCGAGCTGGCGGCAGAGATCAACACGGCCATGCCGCGTCATGTGGTCGATGAACTGGCGAAGGCGCTGGACCGGCGCTGCGGCAAGGCGCTCAGCCGCTCGAGCATTCTCATCATCGGGCTCGCCTATAAGAAGAATGTGCCCGACATCCGCGAAAGCCCCTCATTGCGGCTCATTGAACTCATCGAGGAATGGGGCGGCAAGGCGGAATTCCACGATCCGCATGTTGCCGAAATCCCGGCCACACGGGAGCATATGGCGATCAAGGGGCGTCGCTCGGTCGAATTGACCGAGGCGGCCTTGAAGGATTTCGACGCTGTCGTCGTTGCAACCGACCACGACGCGATCGACTATCAGGCGATCGCGGATCACGCTCTACTGATCGTCGACACACGCAATGTTTTTGGCCGCCTCGGGCTAGCCCGAGAGACGGTGGTGAAGGCCTGACGGCGTCCGAGCCGGCGAATTTGTGGCAGATCAAGGAGATTTCGAGATAGCATGAGCACAGCGCAAGCAGAAATTTCTGCCATTCTCATGGATAAGGTTGCCGATTGGCTGACCCAATCGGCGTTGGCGGGCAACGACCTGGAAACATTGGTAAGGGGCTTTTGTGAACGGCTGGCTGCTGCCGGCCTGCCGTTGAAGCGGGTGCATTTGAGCTTTTCGATGCTTCATCCGCTTTATGACGCGCTCGGCTTCACCTGGCTCCGCGGCCAAGGCCTGGAAGTGGAAGGCTTCCGCAAGGAGAACGGCGTTCATTCCGACAGATTCCTGACCAGCCCATACTACCATCTGCTCAGCCACAAGCTGGACCATCTGCGGCGCCGGCTCGACCCGTCGGTGCCGTCGGAATTTCCTGTTTTCGATGACCTCAAGCTGATGGGCGTCACCGATTACATGGCTTTTGTCCATCCCTTCAGCGGCAACACCAGTCAGGGCATGATCGGGTCTTGGTCCACCGACAGTGCTGCAGGCTTCAGCGACAGCATGATTTCGGCGCTGCTGCGCATCCAGAACCATCTCGCTATCGCAACCAAGATGGCGGTGCTCACCAAGCTTGCCGACAACATGATGACCACTTATCTCGGCGGCGACGCCGGCAGGCGCGTGCTCGAAGGCCAGATCAAGCGCGGCGAGGGTGATACAATCCGGGCGGCACTGGTCATGGGCGACATGCGCGGGTCGTCAAGACTTGCCGAAACCTCCGGCCGCGAAGTCTATATCGATACGCTGAACCAGTTTTTCGACGCCGCTGCTGCACCTTTCAATCGCAAGGGCGGGCAGATCATGAGTTTCATAGGGGATGGCTTCATTGCCGTCTACCCTTGCGCAAGGCACCGTTCGCAGTCCGAGATCGCCTGCCAGGCTGCTCTTGCGGCAGCGCACAAGGCCACCGCGCGCATGATGGATCTCAATCTGCGCAGAAAGCAGCAGGGATTGAGCGACATAAACTATGGTATCGGCCTGCATGTCGGCAATGTGATGTTCGGCAATGTCGGGCTTACCGACCGGCTCACATTCTCTGTCTTCGGCTCGGCTGTAAACGAGGTCCAGCGCCTCCAGACCCTGACCAAGAAATATCCGCACAGCGTTCTCGCCAGCAAAGACTTCGCCAGCTATTGCGGCGCCAACAACTGGCTGGCGCTCGGCATGGAGGAACTGGCGGGCATCAGGCAGAAGCTAACGGTGCTTTCACCCGATTTGTCGGGTGCTCTCGCACTCGATGAAGACGGTGCGCTGGAGCCGATTTACGACCGAATATCGGACGCCGAGCAGGTCATGCTGCTTCATCGCAATGCCGCGCGGCCGTCCGCGGGCGACCCGAGGAAGCTCCAGTAACCGCCACGATCTGATCCGAACGCGTTTGGTATGCAGTTCGGTCGCCGGTTCCGCCAGGGAACTGGCGACTGTTCGAATCCAAGTTGCTCTAGGCTGGCAATGCGTTAGTCTCGCCTTCTGGACGTGCCAGAGTGGGGGCTGGTGTGAGAATGAATTTGGGCGTTGATCTGCTGCGGATCGAGGATGTTGGCATCTCTTTTGCCATTATAGGGGGACCGTTGCATGCTGTCAGGCGTGCAAATCTTCGCGTCCTGCCCGGCAAGGTTACCGCGCTTGTGGGCGAGTCCGGCTCCGGAAAATCGGTTCTCAGCCAGGCAGTGATGGGCATTTTGCCGAACACAGCCCATGTTCGCGGCCGTATCCTGTTTTCCGATCCAAAAAAGCCCGGTACGACGCAGGATATCCTGCAGATGCCGCGTGACGGAACCGAAATCCGGGCGTTGAGAGGCAGCCGCATCGGCAAGATATTTCAGGAGCCGATGACATCGCTGTCGCCGCTGCATACGATCGGCAATCAGGTCAGCGAATCACTGCAGATTCATACGCCCATGGCCCGGGTGGAGCGCAAGGCGCGGACCGAGGAAATGCTCGGCCTTGTCGGCTTTCCCAACCCCAAGCGCGCCTATGACATGTATCCCTTTGAACTTTCGGGAGGATTGCGTCAACGCGCCATGATCGCCATGGCGCTTATCTGCCGGCCCGCCCTGTTGATCGCCGACGAGCCGACGACGGCGTTGGACGTGACCATCCAGGCGCAAATCCTGCAATTGCTGCGCGAGCTTCAGACGAAGCTGAACATGGCGATGCTGCTGATCACGCACGACCTTGGCGTAGTCGCCAATGTCGCCGACGAGGTGGTGGTCATGTACCATGGCGAGATCATGGAAGCGGGACCCGTGGAGGCGATATTCCGCCGGCCGGGCCACCCTTACCTGAAGGGCCTGATGGCAGCCGTTCCGCATTTCGACCTGAAGCCCGGCGAAAGGCTAAAGGCGCTCCGCGAGGTGCCGGTGAATGTCGGGAACCTGCTCGGCAAGCAGACGGCGCCGGCATCGAAGGGGCCGAACGACCTCCTGCTATCGGTCAGCGATCTGACAAAGACCTTCACGATCCGCAAGTCCGGATGGTTCGGCGGAGATCATCAAACCTCTGTTCGCGCCGTGGACGGCGTGAGCTTTGATATCAGGCGGGGTGAGTGCCTGGGTCTTGTCGGCGAAAGCGGCTCCGGCAAAACCACCGTCAGCAAGATCCTCATGCGGGCTGTCACCCCTACCGGCGGCTCTGTGATCTTCAATGGCCGCGATGGTCCGATCGACGTCTTGGAAGCCGAGGGAGACGCCCTGCGCATGCTGCGCGCGAAAATCCAGATGGTATTCCAGGATCCGGTTTCGTCGCTTTCACCCCGCATGACGGTGGAGAACATTTTGAGCGAGCCGCTGGAAATCCATCGACGTGGCAATGCCGCGTCCCGACTCGCCACGGTCAAGAGCCTGATGCAGGCAATCGGGCTCGACCCGCGCTTCATAAAGCGTTATCCGCATAGTTTCTCCGGCGGGCAGCGTCAGCGTATCGGCATCGCGCGCGCGTTGGCGCTGGGGCCTGAACTCCTGATCTGCGACGAGCCGGTTTCGGCACTCGATGTCTCTGTCCAGGCGCAGATCCTGAACCTTCTGAAGGACCTGCAGAAGGAACTGGGCCTGACCTACCTGTTCATATCCCACAACCTCGCGGTGGTGGACTACATGGCAGACCGTATCGCGGTGATGTGCGGCGGGCGTATCGTCGAGCTCGCGCCGCGCGAAATTCTGCTTAGGAAACCGGTCCACCCCTACACGCGCTCATTGGTCGCCGCAGTACCTTTCCCCGATCTCGACAGGCCGATGGATTTCAAGACGCTGAAACTCAGCGGCGCTTCCGACACCAGCGCATGGGGACCGCAATTCCGCGACGAGGGCGACGAGGATATGCTGTCGCCGCTCGATCTTGGCGGCGGCCACCTCGTGCTGGCCCGACGTTCGGCCGATTTCAGCGAGCTACGCCATTGATCAGCCGGCGCACCGTCCTTGGACTCATGGCTTCGGCATTTCTGCCGGGCACGTTGCGCGCCGGCGATCTGGAGCCGGAATTTCTTGAGCCGCAGCTGAAGGCCAGAGCGCTGCCGGCACTCGCCGAACGCCTGCCCAAGCGCCCTCGCGCGTTGAATCTCGCCGCGATGGGCCGGCAGCCCGGCCAATATGGCGGCACGCTGCGCACGATCATCGGCAGCCAGAAAGACATCCGGATGATGACAATCTACGGGTACGCTCGCCTGGTCGGCTATGACGAAAAGCTTAACCTGCAAGCCGACATTCTCGAAAGTTTCGATGTAGCGGATGATCGTGTCTTCACTTTCAAGATACGAGAAGGACATAAATGGTCTGACGGTAGCCTGCTGACGTCGGAGGATTTTCGCTATTGCTGGGAAGATGTCTGGCTTAACGATGAGCTTTCGCAAGGCGGGCTCGCCCCGGCCCTGCTGGCGGACGGCAAGCCGCCACGCTTCGAGATCGTCGATCCGTTGACGGTCCGCTATAGTTGGGATGCGCCCAATCCCGACTTCCTGCCCAAGCTCGCCGCTGCTTCGCCCCTATCGCTTGTTCTGCCGGCCGCCTATCTCAAGCAGTTCCACAAGAAATACCAAGATCCATTCCGGCTCGCCGGCCTAATGAAGGAGAACCGGGCCCAGAAATGGACGCTCTTGCATATCCGCATGTCGCGGCAGTATCGCCCGGAGAACCCGGAACTGCCGACGCTCGATCCCTGGCAGAACCGGACCAAGCCGCCGGCTGAGCAGTTCGTCTTCGAGCGGAACCCGTTCTTTCATCGAATAGACGAGAATGGCCGGCAACTGCCTTATGTCGACCGGATTGTCATGAATGTCAGCTCGTCGGCGATCATTTCCGCCAAGACCGGTGCGGGCGAGAGCGACCTGCAAGGCATGGGAATTGACTTCACCGATTACTCCTTCCTGAAGGATGCGGAGAAGCGCTACCCGGTGAAGATGCATCTCTGGAAACGCACACAAGGTTCGCGGCTGGCGCTGCTGCCCAATCTGAATTGTGCCGACCAGGTGTGGCGTGGCCTTTTTCGTGACGTGCGCGTGCGCCGCGCACTTTCGCTCGCTGTGGACAGGCGCGAGATCAATTTGGCTGTGTTCTACGGATTGGCGCAGGAAAGTGCCGATACGGTCCTGCCGGAGAGCCCGCTCTACCGGCCGGAATTCGCGAAAGCCTGGGTCGCCCATGATCCCGACCAGGCCAATGCCCTGCTCGACGAGGTCGGGCTTCAGGCGCGTGACGATGACGGCCTGCGGATACTCCCCGACGGACGCCCGGCGCAGCTCGTAGTGGAAACGGCCGGCGAAAGCACGCTGGAAACCGACGCGCTCGAGCTCATCACCGATCACTGGCGCAAGATCGGCATCGCCCTGTTCATCCGGACTTCGCAGCGCGACATCTTCCGCAGCCGCGCGCTTGGTGGCCAGATCATGATGTCGATGTGGTCGGGCATCGACAATGGCGTGCCGACCGCCGACATGAACCCCTACCAACTCGCCCCCACCGTCGATGACCAGCTGCAATGGCCGCTCTGGGGTGCTCACTACTTGTCCCGTGGCAAGGTCGGCGAAGCGCCCGATCTTCCGCCCGTGGTCGAGTTGATGGCTTTACTCAAGCGCTGGAACGCATCGACCGAAGCCACGGAGCGCGCCGAGATCTGGAATTCAATGCTTTCGATCTATACCGATCAGGTGTTTTCGATCGGCACGGTAAACGGAACGCATCAGCCGATTCTGGCATCCTCGCGGCTGCGCAATCTGCCTGACAAGGCGCTCTACGGCTACGACCCGACCGCCTATTTCGGTGTCTATATGCCGGATACATTCTGGCTTGGAGAGTCCTGAGCGTGCTTCGATATTTTGTCTGGCGTATCGCCGTGATGGTTCCAACGCTGCTGGTCATATCGGCACTGGTGTTCACGATCATCGAACTTCCCCCAGGCGACTATTTCGACAGCTATGTTGCCGAGCTTCGGGCTCAGGGCGAAGCGGTGGATTCCGATCGCATCGAGATGATGCGCAAGGAATATGGTTTCGACAAGCCACCGGTCATTCGCTACTTCTACTGGGTCGGCGGGATGCTGCACGGCGATTTCGGCTATTCCTTCGAATATGAGCTGCCGGTTCGCGACGTCGTCGGGGACCGAATGTGGCTGACGGTGCTGGTTTCCTTCGTCACGATCATCTTTACCTGGCTCATCGCCTTTCCGATCGGCATGTACTCCGCCACGCATCAATACAGCTGGGGCGACTACGGCCTGACTTTCTTCGGCCTTCTCGGCCTTGCGATTCCGAACTTCATGCTGGCGCTGATCCTGATGTATTTCGCCAACATCTGGTTCGGAACGTCTATCGGCCATCTCATGGACCAGCAATATCTCGGCGAGCCGATGAGCTGGGCCAAGGCGAAATCGATCCTCGCCCATCTCTGGATTCCGGTCTTGATCATCGGCACCGGGGGCACGGCAAGCATGATCCGGCGGCTGCGCGCCAATCTGCTCGATGAGCTACATAAGCAATATGTCGTGACCGCGCACGCCAAAGGCCTTCATCCCTTCAGGGCGCTGGTCAAATATCCGCTGCGCATGGCGCTCAATTTCTTCATTTCGGATATCGGCTCTATCCTGCCGGCCATCATCTCCGGTGCCGAAATCACGGCGATCGTGCTGTCTTTGGAAACGACCGGGCCGATGCTGATCAAGGCGCTGCAAAGCCAGGACATGTATCTCGCAGGGTCGTTCCTGATGTTCCTCGCCTTCCTGACGGTCATCGGCGTCCTGATTTCCGACCTGGCGCTGGCGCTACTTGATCCGCGAATTCGTTTGCAAGGCGGCAGCACCAAATGAACACGCAATCGCCGCTGCCCGCTCCGGGTGCCCCACTGCAACACTACGTTTCCATCGAGCCCTTTGACCTGCAGTCGGTCGAGGCGATGACGCCGGAGCAGGAGAAGGTCTTTCAGGCGTCGCAGTTGCGGCTGATGTGGTGGAAATTCCGTCGGCACCGGCTTGCCCTTGTATCCGGCATATTCCTGGCAGCGCTTTATTTCGGGATACTGATCTGCGAGTTCCTGGCGCCCTACGATCTGCACACGCGCAACATGGACTACATCTATTCGCCGCCGCAGCGGGTGCACCTGTTCCACAACGGCGAGTTCGTCGGGCCGTTCGTCTATGGCCGCCAGATGACGCTGGATATGGACACGCTCAAGCGGAACTACATCGAGAAACAGGATGATGTTCAGCGGATCCGTTTCTTCTGCAAGGGCGATAAGTACCGGTTCTGGGGCCTGATCGAAGGTGACAGGCATTTTGTCTGCCCCGCCGAAAACGGCCAGCTCTTTCTGGCCGGCACTGACAGGCTGGGGCGCGATGTGCTCTCGCGCATCATCTATGGCGCCCGCATTTCACTGACAATCGGCCTCGTCGGCATCAGTTTCAGCTTCCTGCTCGGCATTGTCATCGGCGGACTGGCCGGCTATCACGGCGGTATCTTCGACCTGATCGTCCAACGGATAATCGAAGTTCTGCAATCGATCCCCAGCATTCCGCTATGGCTGGCTCTGGCGGCGATCATGCCGATAACCTGGAGTCCGATCCTGATCTATTTCGGCATCACCGTCATCCTCGGGCTGCTCGACTGGACCGGACTGGCGCGGGCCGTGCGTTCAAAGCTTCTAGCTTTGCGCGAGGAGGATTACGTTCTGGCCGCGCAATTGATGGGCGCCAGAAGCAGCCGCATCATCGGGCGGCATCTCATTCCTGGCTTCATGTCGCATCTGATCGCGACGGCGACGATCTCCATACCCGGCATGATCCTGGGCGAGACGGCGCTGAGCTTCCTCGGGCTCGGCCTGAGGGCACCGATAACCAGCTGGGGCATCCTGCTCACCGAGGCGCGCAGCGTCAGCGTGATCGCGTTCTATCCATGGCTGCTTTTGCCGATGCTCCCCGTCGTTCTCGTCATCTTGGCGTTCAACTTCCTCGGCGACGGGTTGCGGGACGCCGCGGACCCCTACAAATGACATCGCTGTTCCGCCGCGCGCTGCGCCGCCGATTCCACCCGGTATGATCCTTGTCGGCAGCCTGTTCGCTTGTTGCAGTGTTCATCGTTCGCCTCTACACGCGGCAAGACTCGATCGGGGTTTAGCTCGTCGGCTTGGGTTTCAGCCGCGAAACGCTCTGGTCGGGGGCAGTTGATTTCGTGAACTGGTTCTGGACATACAATCGCACATGAGTCGCCTTGACAGTTTCATCCGGAGGATGACCGCACAGCGCGACATACTCGATCATGTCTGCGCCGAGGTTGCGAAGATGGAGGGGCCCGTGCTCGAGCTCGGCCTCGGCAATGGCCGGACGTTCCACCATCTGCGCGAGCGCCTGCCCGGACGCCGGATCGTAGCGTTCGATCGCGCACTTGCCGCACACGCCAGCTCAATTCCCGAAGCTGAAAACCTCGTGCTCGGCGAAATACGCGAGACGGCGAGCAGGTTCATTGGCATCGACGCCGCTCTTGTTCATGCCGACATCGGCACCGGCTATGAAGATCGCGATGCAGTGACCTCTACCTGGCTTCCCGATCTGACCGCGCGCCTGCTTCGCGTCGGCGGCATCGCGGTCAGCGGCACGCCGCTCGATCACCCGCAGTTGCAACGCCTCTCGCCGCCACCTTCGATTGCCGCCGATCGTTATTTTATCTGTAGGCGCGTGTGAGGGGCCGGGACGAGCCAACTCTTCAGGGGCCAAGCCTTCAGGGGATCGTGTATACTGCTATCTCCCGGTCAATGCCGCGCAGCGAGACCTCGTGGGGCACGGGCGTCAGCGCGTTCCTATGTAAGAGATCGGCGGTGAGATTGTCGTCGACCACCGCTCGAGTGGCGAAGATCGCCTGTGCGTTGGCAAGGTTCTGCACCCGCGAAGCAATGTTGACCGTCTGGCCGAAATAGTCCTGTCGCTCATTCATCGACACGGCGATGCAGGGGCCGGCATGGACTCCGATCTTGAGCAGCAGATCCTCGCGGCCGCTCTTGTCGTTGAGCGTACGCATGGCATCGCGCATCCTGAGGGCTGCAGCAATCGCACGATCAGGCGTCGCGAAGGTCGCCATCACCGCATCACCGATCGTCTTCACCACCGCGCCTGCCTCCGCCGTGACGATCTCGTGCAGAACCTGGAAATGCTCGCGCACGAGATCGAAGGCTGAAAGGTCGCCCACCCGCTCGTAAAGCTCGGTCGATCCGCGCAGGTCGGTGAACAGGAACGTCAGGCTGGTGATCTTCAGGCGCTGGTTGATGTCGAGTGTATCCGTGCGATAGAGATCGCGGAACGTCTGGTTGGTGAGCAGGCGCTTGGCGGTCAGGAAGGGCCGGCGTTTTCCCAGGAAATCATGCAATGTCTGGCCGGCGATGAAGACTGTCGGCAGCACGCGGGTGTCGGTCCGGTTTTCCAGCGAAATGCGCAACGGGCCGGGTTGCATCTCCAGCGTCTGGTTCTGGACATGGTCGCGGTCGAAGGCCAAAGAGAGGCTCCGGCGCTCCTTTGTTGGTTCGCCCTTCCCGTCGATGAACTGCGCTGAATGGGTGACCGGCTCGAAGACGATGATGAATTCAGACGGAAGCTGTATGGTCAGAACCGCCTTTTCACCGGGCGCAAGCTCGATATCCTCCAGCGAGAACGCTTCCAGCTTTTTCACGAAATCCTCTTCCGGCAGATCGACGCCGGACGCCCAGTAGATCTGGCGGAAATATTCCGCCACCGGCAGTTCGTGTGGATTGTGTGCGGCAATCCTGCGCACGCGGGGACTGACGGTGAATGTCACCTCGACCATCTCGTCGAGAGTCGGTGAATAGCCCTCGGAGCACAGCGTGCAGGTGTATTCGTCCTTTTGCAGGGTTTTCAGCGTGGCGTTGGTGTCGAGCACGCCGCCGCAGCCGGGGCACAGAACATTCCAGGAAATGTCGAAGATGCCCACCCGCGCCGCATGGAGAAAGGCGCCTATTACGCGCTCCTCGTCGAGGCCATGCTTGCTGGCGAAGGCTGGCGCATTGATGCGGCAAAGTTCGCGGTCCTCGCCCTCCGCGATGGTTCGCTTGATCGCGTCGATCGCCCGCGGATCGACATCGGCCGATTGTCGCAGAAGTGAGAATAGATCCTGAGCTTCGTTCATCGTGCAGGCTCCGGAAAATGCACCTCGAGGCGTTTTGACCGGACCGATCTTTGTCCGAGTATTCCATCTTACTTCGAAACGGACCGTACGGCCATTCGAATGGACAAGCCTGGTGACCATTCAATTTCCATTCGGCGGATTTCAACCGGCCGCAAGCAGCACTATGATGGTCCATGGAGCATTCATCTTTGGGATTTTCTCCCATGCCGACATCAGACAATCCGCCATTTCCCGCGGTCCTGCGCCTTTTTTCTGCGGGGGTCATCGTCGTCCTGATCGTAGGCGCCGGCCTGTTTTTCATGCCTGCGCTGGTGAAATCGGGCTGGCCTTGGGCCGTCACGCCGTTCAATGCGCGCTTCCTCGGTGGCTTCTACACCGCCGAAATGGTCGTGATGGCGGCACTGCTGGTCTGGAATCGCTGGTCGCCCGGCAGGCTCGTGCTCGTCATGGCCTTCATCTTCACCGTCATCGTGTCGGTGGCTTCGTTCATCAATCTCGGCTATTTCAACTTCGAGCGCAAAGCGCCCTGGCTGTGGTTTTTGGTCTATCTTGCTTCGGCCGCGGTATCCGGGCTGTTCCTGTGGCGGGCCAGGGCCCGTCCTTCTGCAAAAGGCGTGACCTTAAATCCCGCATGGCGCGGCTACATGCCGGCGGAATCCGCGATCCTTGGGCTCTATGGCGTCGGCCTGTTGCTGTCCCCCCTGACATTCAGTGGCATCTGGCCATGGCCGATCGATGCCTTCCACGCTCAGGTCTACAGCGCCATCTTCCTCGCCGGTGCGGGCGGTATATATCTCGTCTGGAGAAGCGCGCCGCGCGAGGAACTGCTGGTGCTCGGGTTGGCGCAGTTTCTGGTTGGCCTGCTTGCCATCCTCGGCGTCGTCATCACCGACGCTGCGGTGCACCGGATCGACTGGACGGCGACCGGGACATTGTGCTGGCTCGCCCTTTTCGGCTGGATAGGCATCAGCGGCGTGTTCAAACTCTACGCTGCCTCCCGGTATTTTTAGCCCGCAATCGGTATCATAGGTCAGAGACGGCTGGATTTTCAGGTGGCGTCCGGTGCATCGTACCGGGCCGATTGCCTTCGCCGGGAACGCCATGACCAGCACGACCTCGCCACCCGTCGAGAAAATCCAGCCGCTGCTGCGGTCCGTCCGGTCAAGCGATGCGGAGGCGCTTTGCGCTATCTTCAACATGCCGGGCTTCCGCTGGGGCACGCTCAGGATGCCTTTCGAGATGGTGGAGCAGGTGGCGCGGCGCATTGCCAAGTCCGGCCCGGAAACCACCTGGATCGTTGCCGAGCTGGACGGCAAGGTCGTCGGCCATGGCAGCCTGGTCGTGCAAGGTTCACCGCGCCGTTCGCACATCGGCGAGATCAATATCGGCCTTGACGATGCCTTTGTCGGCAAAGGTATCGGCTCTGCCATACTTGGCGCGCTGCTTGACGTGGCCGACAACTGGCGCGCCCTGAAGCGAGTCGAATTGACCGTCTATGCCGACAACGAAGCGGCCCTCCGTCTCTATAAGAGCCACGGCTT
The DNA here is from genome assembly GCF_040319155.1 of Mesorhizobium sp. M0954. Lineage (NCBI taxonomy): Bacteria > Pseudomonadati > Pseudomonadota > Alphaproteobacteria > Hyphomicrobiales > Phyllobacteriaceae > Mesorhizobium > Mesorhizobium sp. M0954. The sequence continues at coordinate 63,681 of NZ_JAMYNR010000021.1, forward strand.
TGAGATCGAAGGCCGGCATGTGAAGGCCGGCTTTACCGACGGGCAGTACCACGACCTCCTGAGCATGGCCCGGCTGCGGTTCTAAGATCCGCTGTTTGCCTTAGCTGTTTGGCCAATCGAGTCAGCGAACAGGGGATTGCTCAAGGAGAACTGCGTAGGATGCGGTCATTTCGTCTCACACCACCTTGATCGAATTGACGATCTATGTGGGCCGGCCGCATCCAGCAAGTCTGGTCTCGCTTGGCGTTTACACCGCAAGCGGCTAGACGGGACCAATGACCGCCGTCTTTGATCCAACCCCTACCCCTCCGCGGGAAATTCTGGCTGTGCTGTCGCTGCTCTGCCCGGAGGTCGTGCGCGACATCGAGCAGAACTGGAATGCACCGGTTTCCGATTACGCCCGCCATCTGTGGCGGCCGGTGGCAAGGCCTGCATCGGGCCCGGCGATCGCCGCCCGCTCGATCCTGCGCGAAGTCCTGCATCAGCGCCTCGGTAGGATCATGCAGCCTGAGGAGATCGGCAAAGCCCTCGACGAGTTCGAGCACAGACCGGTGATTCAGTCCGGCCTGCACTGCCTGCTTCTGATGGACCGGATCACCTTCGATGCCCTTCTGCTTGCCTGGCTCGGCGCGGTCGAAAACGGGCTGTCGGCCTTCGTCGGCTTCATGGGAACGACGATGACCATGGAGACAGTTGGCCGGGAGGGGCCGGGATGGCTCGATGTCGGCGACGACAAGGTCAACCTGTTTGGCATGGGACGCCACAAACTGTGCCGCAAAAGCGCCTGCGTGGCCGGTCCCGTCTCCCTCAACAAGCGCGCGCTCGAAGCGGTGGGCGATGAAACGGATGGCAGCCGCTGGCTGGGCACACTGCTTGCCAGCCGGGACAAGGTGTTTGAAACCGCCGCCGATGCGCTGACTGAACTGAATGAGGATCTGGTCGCCAATTGGGATCGTGCCAGCATGGCCCTGCCGGTTTTCGTCGATGATCGGGTCGCCGCGGCTGCCATGGCGCGGCATCTAGAATATGACGGCAGCCTTCTTTCCAGGCTGCTGATTGAACCCGCAAGACGCCAGCGTCTCGAACATGCCTGGCAAGAGGCCGCATCGAGCCCGTTTGGCAGATTCCTGCCCAATGCCACGGACTATTTCTGGGGCATCCGCGAGGAGCGTGTGCGCAAGCTCGTTCTCGAGAACGGGCACCTGATCGAGCCCGACAGGCCGCAAGGTCTTTCCATCCCGTTCGAGCGGCCGTATCTCAGGCAGGCGCTGCTGGACGGCGTGCTGCTGCCGAACTTGTTCCTGACGTTCCTCGTCCTTGCCATATTGCCGCGCGTGCGGGTCGTGGGCGGCCTGAGACAGATTGGCTATGTAGCGCTTTTCCACTCGATCCTTCTGGCCGTGCTGGACGAAAACGTGCCGGAAGAGCGCGATCTGGCCGCGGAACTGCAGGTTCGGGAAAATGCCTGGGGCATGCGGGTCATCGATGAAAAGATCTCAGTCCGCGAGCAGCTTGCCGTCCTGCCGGAAGGAGCGCTCTTCCCGGACCTGCTCCGGCAATACCGATTGCGGACATTTGCCGAGACGACCGACGACCTGAAACTGGTTCGCGAAAACGCCAGATGGCGCAAGATCGGCCAGGCAGAGATCAAGCCGACCTGAGCCTAATTCGCAACCGCAAGCGACGGCGATCCATCGGGGAGCCTCTGGCGTCTGACCCCGCCGCACAGGCCTCACCTGTCATTGCACCACACCGCCCTTGCGGAGCCCATCCACCACGTGTTCGAAATCGACCGGTTCTTGTGGCAGACCAAGACTTTGTAGCGGTATCCAGCGAATAGTCGCGATTGACGCGAAGCACCTCCTGCCATGGCGCGCGGGCCTCGGCGAAGCGGCCCAGATAACCGTAGCTGGCGGCCAGAAACGCGCGCGAGACGTCGGTGACAGCGTTTGCGAGCCAGCCGTTGCATCAGAGGTCATGGGTAGCGGTCTGCCACCGGACCCACACGGATCGCCCGCTGCCGCTTGCCCGCCGACGGCTATCGGTGCATCCTTGTGAATAGCCTGGCCGTGAAGTGCGAGCGAGATCACGCCGTCACGGCCACTAGTGAGGTCTTGTTCGATGGACTGCTCGGGCTGCGGTTTCGAGATTGAGGGCGGTTACGCCTTCTGTCCGAGGTGTGGCAGGCGGCAGCCCGTGCCATGCGCCAGTTGCGGCTACACCTGCGCACCTGATTTCGAGTTCTGTCCGAAATGCGGGGCAAGCGTCGGTGCGCCCGCAAAAGCCGTCGAACGGCCTGCTCCGGCACCAAGCCGGACCATTGTGTCGCCTTCTCGAACTCCGTCGCTGCTTCCGAACATCGAAAGCGAAGAAGGGCTGCATCCCGTCTCTGACGCCGATCGCCGGACGGTAACGGTCCTGTTCGCCGACCTTTGCGGCTTTACGACACTCAGCGAGCAGCTCGACCCCGAGGTCATGCAAGCGCTGCAGAACAAACTGTTCAAGGAATTGACGGCGGCCGTGCGAAACTTTGGTGGGTTCGTCGACAAATTCATCGGCGATGCGCTGCTCGCTTTGTTCGGTGCGCCGGTCGCGCATGAGGACGATCCGGAACGCGCGCTTCGTGCCGCTCTCGACATGATCGCCCGGACGGCGCGGCTCGGCGAAAGCACCCCCCACTCCGGCTCGCCTCTGTTACTCCACATCGGCATAAACACTGGTCCGGTCGTTACTGGCGGATTGGGCATCGGCACCGCCAGATCCTATTCCGTGACCGGCGACACAGTGAATACGGCGCAACGCCTGCAATCGCTGGCCGCACCGGGTGAGGTGCTGGTAGGCGAGCTCACTCACAGGCTGACCCGGCATGCCTTCTCTTATGAGTCGCTGGGTGATGTCGTGTTTCGCGGCAAGGCTGGCAGCGTGCTCGTTCATCGACTGGACGCACCGCTAGCGGTGCCGCGTGCAGCGCGCGGGCTCGAGGCGCTCGGCCTCAGTGCGCCGCTAATAGGTCGTGGTGCGGAGCTCAATAGAATGATGGCGAGCCTTGACCAGGCGTGCGGCGGCTCGGCCCAACTTGTCCGCCTCGTCGGAGAAGCCGGCATCGGGAAATCGCGGCTGGTGAGTGAGTTCGTCGCCCGCGTCGGCGACGACGAGCGTTTTCGCAACGTCGCCGTGCGGCAGGCCACGTGCTCACCGCTGGGTGAACAATCTTTTGGCGCCTTGGGCGCAGTGGTGCGCAGCGCTGCCGGGATGATGCAAAACGACAATGGGGACGAAATGCGGGGGAAGCTCGCAGGCTTGCTTGCCGATCTCGGCCTGCAGGGCGAGGAGGCGAAGCGGCTGATGCCTTTGCTCTACCATGTGCTTGGCCTTGGCGACCCCGATGCCACCTTGCAGCATGTCGAGCCCGAGCAGCTGCGGCGGCAAATTCTCTACGCAGTCCGCACAATCATCGAACGGCGGCTTGCGTTGTCGCCGCTATTGATTGTCGTCGAAGACCTGCACTGGGCCGACGCCGTGTCGCTCGAGGCACTACGTTTCGTGATGGACAGGTTGGAACGCACGCGGTTGATGTTGCTGGTCACGCATCGTCCGGCGCCGGACAACGACCAGCTCGACTCAAGTCGGGTCAGTCACACAGCGCTCAGGCTTCCGCCACTCAACAATGATGACGGACGCAGCCTGCTGGCAGCGCTTTTCGGCGAGAGCTGGGTAAGCTCCGCGGGAGGGCTTCTCGACCAGATCCTCGAGCGCGCGGGCGGCAACCCCCTTTTTGTAGAGGAAATCGTTCGCGGCCTTATCGATCGCGGTGTACTGGTGCGAGAGGGCCAGCGATGGCGGACTGTGGCAGGCGAAGTCGCAACCGGCATCCCCGCCACTATCCAGGCAATGTTGCTTGCCCGCGTCGACCGGCTGCCCCAAGAGGTGCGCCGGTTGGCCCAGGAGGCCGCGGTAATCGGCCCGCGCTTCGATGCCACACTTCTGAAAACCGTGACAGCCGACCCCGGCCGGCTCGAAGCCGGCTGCGAACTGCTTTGCGATGCGGAAATCATCGAGGAAGTTGCCGGATCAGGCTCGGTCTCGTCTCAAAGCTACCGCTTTACGCAAACATTGCTGCAGGACGTGATCTACCAGAATCTGCTCCTGCAACGCCGGACCGAAATCCACGGGCGGATCGGTGCTGCCTTGGAGCAACTGTGCGGCGACGAGCCGGAACGGCTCGAGGATTTGACCGTGCTGGGTCATCATTTTGCACAGAGCGCCGAGCGGGAGAAGGGCGCGCATTACCTGCAGGCGGCAGGCGATCGCGCTCGCATGATATATGCCAACGACGACGCCCTTCGTTTCTACGAGCGAGCACTGACTGCGTTGGGCGCGATCGGGCAAACACCGCTCAAACTGGCAATTGCAGAGCGCATTGCCGATTTGAGCGGCCCGGCAGGCCGCCGTGAGATCGCGCACCACCACTACGAGACGGTGTTGCAGGCATACCGCGAGTCAGCCAATCGCGTCGCCTCGGCGCGAGTTTTGCGTAAGATCGGTCGGCTACTCTGGGATGTCGGCAAGCGGGACAAGGCAGAACCCCGCTATGCCGAGGCGGCAGCGCTCCTCGATGGAGCGGATGCCCCGATCGAGCAGGCGCATCTGTGGCAAGAACGTGGCCGACAGGCGTTCCGTAGCGGAGATCACGCTCTCGCGGCAAAATGGGCAGACGCGGCGCTGGATTGCGTAGGCACACTGACAACGGAGCATGTCTCCGAGGTAAGGTGTGATGCCACTCTTGTGACCGCCGAGGCACTCAATACCAAGGCTGTCGCGCTGGCTCGCCTTGGGCGAAACCGTGAGGCCGTGCGTCAGGTTGAGCGTAGCATTGAATTGGCCGAAGCCGCCGGTCTGCTGGGCGCGGCCTGCCGCGGCTACACCAATCTCGGCGTGCTTTACACGACCATCGATCCCGCAAAGGCAATGGAGGTCTGTCGGCGCGGTCTTGAAGTGGCGCGCCGTATTGGTGATTTGGGTTTCCAGGCGCGCCTCCTCGCCAATCTGGCGGTCGCTTGTTGTACTTTCACGGATCGCTGTCCAACGGAGGGCGTACCCGCTGCCGAGAAGGCCATTGAGATCGACCGTGCGCTCGACCAGCGCGAGCACCTGCCGGTGCCTTTGATCGTGCTTGGGCAAATCCACCAGTGCAACGGCCGCCCGGACCTGGCGGTTGGGTTGTTCCACGAAGCACTGGACGTAGCTCGCGAAACGGGCGAACCCCAACTGCTGTTTCCGTGTTATGATGGTCTCGCAACGCTTAATCTCGATCTCGACAATCTGGCCGAGGCCGAACGCTACTTTTCCCTGGCGCAGGGTATATGCGCCCAGCACGGGCTCGACCCGGAAGCGCTTGTGGTGCTGCCTTTTCTCGACTAGCCGGGGTTGGAGGTTGGAAATGTCCGCGCGTAGTGACTTGGTGCCGCTTCAACCGGGCGACCGTGCGCCAAACGTGGTACTCGACGCCATTACCCAGGAAGGCAAGATCGCGCTTGACGATTTTCGCGGCCAAAAACCGGTGCTGGTCGGCCTGTTTCGAGGTCTGCATTGCGCGTTTTGCCGGCGCCATATCGCCGCCCAGGCGCGGCTTGATCCGGAGCTGCGCGAAAGGGGCGTGGAGAGCCTGACGGTGGTCAACACGCCGATCGAACGGGCGCGTCTCTATTTCCGCTACCATCCGATGCCGAATCTGCTTGCGGCCTCCGATCCTGAACGCGCTTCACATCGTGCTTTTGGACTGCCCAATCTCGAATTCACCCAAAACGAGACGAACTGGCCGTACAAGGTCTCGATGGCAGCGGCAAAGGATATGCGGGTCGACATACCAGGCGAGTTGCCCGGTCCTATGGATCCTCTTGCGGCCAGTGAAATGCTCAACAAGAGGGACCATTACGAGCTGACCGAAGCCGACGAGCAGATGCTAGCAACGGGACACGGACAATTGGTCGGTCAGTTCCTGCTGGACCGGCAGGGGATCGTCCGCTGGAGCTTCACGGAGGTTCCAGAGGGTGGGCGATACATGTTTGGGGCGCCAAGCCCGCAGGAGCTGATGTCAGCCGTATCGCAAGTCGCCCAATAGACTTGCGAACGAGGTAAGCGGGCGGGACACGGAATAAAAAGCGGAACCAATTTGTTACGAATCTAGACACTGACAAGTTCACGGTTCATGCGAGCACGGCCTCGACAACGGCAACAAAGTCATCGAGCGAACGATCCCCACGAATCTCGATGCGCGGAAGGTCGATGGGATCGCAATCGAGGTCCGCCGGTCCGTGTCTGCCGCCGAAGCCGATTCGATAGCCGCACTCCTTGGCCAGCCTGCCAAGCCGTCGGTCGGTGACAGAGAAGGGTGCCGCGAACGCCGCGGTTGGCCGACCGGTCCACCGTTCGATGAACATACGAGAGCGCAGGAGCTCGGCGGCCAAGTCAGAGCTCGACAGACCATCGATCGCGCGATGCGTCGCCAGATGGCTTCCGAAGAACGCACCTTCGCCGGCGAGGCGTCGCACCGTCCCGGCGTCCATAAGCTGCGTCGGCGGGCCGCTGTAGGCGTCCCACTGTGCACTTTCACCCACCAAGTCCGTCACCAGGAACACTTCCGCGGTCAGGTCGTTCGCGCGCAAGGCCGGCCAGGCATGGTCGGCAAAGTTCTGGAAGCCGTCATCGAAGGTGATGAGCACTGGGCGGCCAACGAAAGGCTGACGGTTGGCGATGAACCATTCCAGCTGCTCGGAGCTAATCGCGTGAAAGCCATTGGCGCGCAGCCATGTCATTTGGCTGGCGAATGCGGCGGGCGCGAGCCGAAAACGGGCGAGCGCGGCCGGACCTTCATCGGAGACACTGTGATACATGAGGACAGGGATACGCTGCCGCCGCTCGCTATGTGCGACGTCGCGGCGCAAGGCCCGCGCCCCGCCCCAGACGATATTTCGCGCGACTCCGATTTCGATGGGGGCGCGGATTGGCACATGATCTATCGTCGGTTCCGTCGCCACGTCGCCTGGTGACAGGCGGCGGAAGCGGTCTATGCGGTAGAGCTCGGTCTGGATCGATTGCTCGAGAACGAGGCCGTGGGTCGCTGCCAGCGTCTCTGAGATCGCTTGTGCACCGAATGTGTTCCAGTCGAAGCCCGTCCTTTCAACATTGTCTCGTAGCACGAATGCGTGTGCGCTGATGAAACTGCCACCAGGCGCCAACGCCTCAACAAGTTTTTTGGCGATGCGCCGCAACTCGGTGAGATCGTCCAGGTAGTAGAGCACTTCCGAACAGACGATCAGATCCATCTCGCCCGGCAGCGTGTCCGCAGAAAAATCCAGTACGCCGAACTCAACGTTCGGCTGATCACTGCATCGCGCGCCCGCCCGCCCGACGGCTACGGCGGAGATGTCAGTTGCGGTCAAATGGCCCACGCGCGGCGCCAGCTGCCGCGTGAAGTGGCCCTCCGCGCAGGCCAGCTCAAGCGCCCGTCCGATGGGACCGGCAGGCAGAATTTCGAGCTGCCGCTCATATTTTTCCTGCTCATAGGGCGAACCGTAGTTCCAGGGATCCTCGATCGCAAAATGGCGATTCCAGAAAGATGTGCGGTCATTGTCGCGCCCATCCGCGGCCCGTGCACGGCGCGGCGCTGCAAAAGGCTCTTTAGTTTCGGCGCTCGACCGAACCAGCGCCTGCGCTTCCGCGGCCAATCCCGCAAGTTTGCCGAAATGGCTGTCCTGATCAGACCGGCGTCCCGCCATGGACAACAATGCCTCGGCTGCAGACATGTTTGACTTGTCGGCACCGGCGCCCTTTTGCGGTGCATCTACAGGCGATCGCCTCGCAAGTCGCGCGGCACTGTGCATAGGCCGCTCAGAGGGCAGGAAATTCAGGATCAATTCAATCCAATGACGCCTCGTCACTCTCCCGAGTACGCCGAACTGCACGAGAGCCTCGATCTGGCCATCCATCATCAGATGGGCATAGATTTGATCGATTCCTTTCGGTACTTCGATCGAGGCCGGATTTCGCACGTCGACACGAATTCCAAGTGTCCGCGCCAGCCTGCGCGGCGCGGCAAGATCGTCGACATCGAGCAGCATTTGCTCAAAGTGATACTGCACGCGGCGAGCCGCGTCCGGATTATTCCAGACCTTGCCGAGTTCGAGGATCAACTCGGTGAGGGAAGCGCCGAACCTGTCCCACCTGGCAGCCAATTGCGCTGGCACCGACAGGCTTCCTACCATAAGGCCATCGACGGCCACCTTGGCGATCTCACGCGCCCACTTACGTCCTGCTGGGAGCGCGCGCAGGGACTGCGGGTTGATCGAGCGCGAGCCGCAGCCGCAATCCGATGCGGCGTTCCACAACGCGAACCACGCGAGTGCTTCTGAAGCGGTGTGGCCGTTCGCGTCGGTCGCTCCATTGGCGTGAGCCGATGCCGGGTGTTTGACCCTGGGATCGGCGGAAAAGCCGCGAGCGATCACGACTTCGCCATCTGCCAGCATCTGCGCCGAATTGCGGCTGAGCGCGTTGGGGCTGGCCCGATAGAAAGCGAGCGGCTCGTCGACCATCACCCAATTTTTGCCTAGACGTGCGAGGCGCTGCCACAGATCCCAGTCCTCGCAGGTGCGCAGCGACACGTCGAAACCGCCCAACTCGACAATTATCTCCCGATCGACCAGCAGCGCGTGAGTGCGGACGGCACACCGGCGGGCGAACGTTTCGAAGGGTTGAATCGCAACCTCCGTTGCGATGCTCGACGCCGTGAGTTCGCCATCGGGCATCACGCGTCGGGAACCGCAATAGGCAGCCACTGCATCGGGAGCGGATTTCAGTGCGGCCAGCATTTTGGCAAGGAAGCTGGCATCCACCCAATCGTCCGCATCCAGAAACATGAGCCAGTGGCCGCGCGCCTTCGAAATCCCGCTATTGCGCGCGCCGGCGGGGCTATGCGCGCAAGAGCTCAACATCCGAAATCGGGCATCGTGCTCTACATAACCGGCGATGATCGCAGGGGTGCGGTCCGTGGAGGCGTCGTCGACGATGATCGCCTCCCAATCCATTATTTCCTGATCAAGAAGGCAATCGAGTGAGCGCGCCAGCGTTACCTCCGCGTTGTGCGCAGGAACCACGATTGAAACCAAGGGATCATGCGCCACGCCGTCTTACCCGCGCCTGGTTCGAGGTAGAACAAGATGTGTTGATCTTTCTCGGCGCAGTCCGTCGACCCATCGTCCATCACCACTATATCCAGTATCTGGCAGGTCTGCCGGCGGATGCCGGCACGCATTGTGCCGACGGTTTGCTCGGCATTGAGCATCGGTACCACACCGCCCTGCGGTAGCATCCTGGATCATCGAGCTTTCGTTTTCTTCGGCAAGAGTTGGCAAATGTCAAAACCGGATGACGGCATCGGCTGGCAGCACTGCCCTGTCAAGATAAGGGCGAATTGGAGGCGGGCAAAAAAGACTTGAACACAGGCTGAATGGCAGCGCGCATGCCCGACGGCTTGGAGCTGGGGTCGATGCGCCAGGGCATCTCCGCTCTCGCATTTCATCTGCATAAAGATGATCGCGGGCGAAGACGCGAGCGCGAGCTGATCCGGATCGAGCCGCATGTCGAAATCTACCCGAATGGGGACGTTCGAACCGACTTAAGCCGCGAAGATTCCGGCTTGCGGGTCGACAATTTTACTGGCAAGTTTATCAGTTGCTAAATTAGCGCTGTGGCAATGTTCAAAAGAAGGGGCATGGGATGGCCAAGGAATCTTCGAGTACCGCTTCTTCGGCAAATAAAGCGGACGCAAATCTGATAAGTAATGCAGACGGAAGCGGGCTGACCTTCATGGCGGGCCAGGCTCGCGAGAGCGGAGCCCCCGGCGACGCTGTAGGTGTCGACAAGATACGTGATCTGCTGTTCGGCAACCAGATGCAGGACTATGACCGCCGCTTTTCCAAGCTTGAAGAACGGGTCTTGCAGCGCTTCAAGGATGTCGAATCCGAGGCCAAGCGCAATCTTGAAATGTACGAGTCAAATGCAAAGAAGCAGGTTGACTCGCTTGCGGCGCAATTGCGGAACGAAAAAGACGCGCGAGCCGACGCCGATAAGGAGATTGATCGGAATCTTCGCGAGCAAAATCAGGCGCTCGAAAAGCAGGTGCGCGCGTTGTCGGATCAGTTGAGCGAGCTTGAGCGGGAAGTTGCGGACCGGATAAATCGAAACGATCATTTGCTGCGTGAGGAAATCAAGCAAAAGAATGAAAGCATTCAGATGCTGATGGAGAAAATGTTTTCCGATCTTGGCAATGTCAAGACCGACCGAAATCTTTTGGCTGGCCTGTTTGTTGAGGTTGCAAAATGTCTAAATCAGGATCCCGTCGGCAGCAAGAACAACTCGGAGCGTACCTGGAAAGTGAGTTGATCGGAACTTGACGTCGACTGTCGACCCAATCAGCCTCCCTCAAAGAGCAGCTTCGAACGATACAGAGATTGATCGCGAGGCGCTGGCTCGCCTTTTGATCGAAATTGCCCGGAACGTTGATCCGGACTATCGTGCGCGTCTCGACGGAATCCCAACCGCCGACCCTCGCATGGAAACGCTGCGCCAGTTGCTGGTCGGCCGCGAAATTTCGGAGCTTTCACGAGTTACGCACCTGCTCGACGAACCCGAGCAGCTTGCGGCTGCAGTGGGGAGCGTTCTCCCCAGTGCAGCCGCACGTGCGCCTCATGCGCAACTCGGAGAGGCCCTTGCGCCAGCTGTCGAGAGGGCCGTGCAACGGTCCATCCAGAAGAGCCCGCGTACGCTGACGGATATATTGTACCCGGTGTTTCTGCCGGCTATTCGCAAGTCGATCGGCGAAAAGATCGACCAGACCTTTCAATCGTTGAATGAAACTTTAAGACATATATTTACCTGGCACGGGCTCAAGTGGAGACTTGAAGCGTGGAGAACAGGAGCAAGCTTCTCAGAAGTTGTTCTTAAGCATTCTCTTGTTTATCGTGTAGAACACGTCTTTCTAATCAATCGCAATTCCGGGCTTTTGATAGCGCATGTAACTGCCGATAACGCAACTAGCGAAGATCCTCAACTCATTTCTTCTATGCTTAGTGCAATTCAAGATTTTGTAAAAGACTCATTCAACGAGAAAGAACAGAGCGGCCTGGATACCATTCGTTTCGGAGAGCTTCGTCTCTGGTCGGAAGTTGGACCGTTTGCGACCTTGGTTGCGGTGATCCGGGGAAATCCGCCGGAGGAATTACATGAAATAATTCGCGATGTATTGCTTCGCATCCATGATGAATGCTCACAGGCTCTAGAGCAGTTTGACGGCGACAGTTCGCAGTTGGCCGGCGTAGAGACGCAGTTGCAGACCTGCGTTGAACTGAAGCAGGAGGAATCAAACCAGGGATTTCCGTGGCTGGTCGTGGCTGCAGTCCTGCTGGTTTTGATTCCGGCAGGCGGTTGGTTCTTTCTTTCCTGGCAATCCGTGCAGCGCTGGCAGACCTATGTGTCGCGACTGGGGACCCAGCCGGGCATCATCGTTGCCGAACAAAAGGTGCGTGATGGCCAATTCTATATTGCCGGTCTGAGAGACCCGCTTGCCGCCGACCCGCAGTCGCTGTTGGCCGGAACGCAGGTCGATCCCGCCCGCGTTCATTCACAGTGGCAATTCTATCAGAGTCTTGATCCGGAGTTCGTATTGAAGCGGCTAACGGCGTCGCTGGTTCCGCCGGATTCAGTACGACTTTCGATCGTCAATGGTCGCATCGTTGCCGAGGGTGAGGCTCCCAACACCTGGATAGATCGGGCGCGCGCAGCGGCCCAACAACTTTCGGCAGGCGGACCGGAATTCGACATCTCCAGGGTTCGTGATGTGAGCCCCGAAGCACGCGCGGCGGAGCACTGGCAGACTTATGTGTCGCGACTGGAGGCCCAAGCGGGAATCATCGTCGCCCAACAAAAGGTGCGTGATGGCCAATTCTATATTGCCGGCCTGAGAGACCCGCTTGCCGCCGACCCGCAGGCTCTGCTGTCCGGAACGGAGGTAGATCCCGCCCGCGTTCATTCGCAGTGGCAATTCTATCAGAGCCTTGATCCGAAGTTCGTCCTGAAGCGGCTGATGGTATCGCTGACCCCGCCGGATTCAGTACGGCTTTCGATCGTCAAGGATCGCATCATTGCCGAGGGTGAGGCTCCCGACATCTGGATAGACCGCGCACGCGCAGCGGCCCGACAGCTCTCGGCAGGCGGACCGGAATTCGACATCTCCAAGGTTCGTGATGTGAGCCCCGAGGCACGCGCGGCGGAGCACTGGCAGACTTATGTGTCGCGACTGGAGGCCCAAGCGGGAATCATCGTCGCCCAACAAACGGCGAGGGGGGGACATTTCTATATTTCCGGCCTGAGAGACCCGCAGGCCGCCGACCCGAAGGCTCTGCTGTCCGGAACAGGGGTCGATCCTGCTCGCGTTCATTCACAGTGGCAATTCTATCAAAGCCTTGATCCGAAGTTCGTGGTGAAGCGGCTGATGGCGTCGCTGACTCCGCCGGATTCAGTACGGCTTTCGATCATCAAGGATCGCATCGTTGCCCAGGGTGAAGCTCCTGCCGCCTGGATAGATCGGGCGCGGGTCGCCGCCCAACAGCTGTCCGCGGACGGACTCTCTCTAGAACTCTCCGAGCTGCGTGAGTTGACCCCTCCGCAACTCACTCATTTGAGGGAGGCTATTCAAGCGGTCAACATTTTCTTCGATTCTGGCAAGGCTGTACCGGGACCAGAGCAACTGCCGGTTCTCGACAAATTGGCGAATCAGTTGAAGGAATTGGCCGAGGACGCCCGCAAGGCAGGCGTAACAGCACAGTTCATGTTGACCGGCCATTCGGACGAGACGGGCCGTGAAACGGCCAAGTTGTCGATCAGCGCCGCGCGCGCGGAGACAGTTCGTGCGCTTCTCAAGAAGCGCGGCGTCGATCCGGAGTTGCTCTTGGTTCGCGGCGCGGGCACCTTTGAGCCAGCGGAGATTGAAAATAGCCGAACCGGGAACTCCGCCAACCGCAGAGTTTCGGTTACGGTAAACTTCCACTAGGCGGAGCCCAGGATATTGCAAAAGAAGATCTGTATGTTGGGCGGGTTCGCTGTCGGAAAGACGAGTCTGGTTCGCAGGTTTGTGCAAAGCATCTTTTCAGAAACCTACTTGACCACGGTGGGAGTGAAAATCGACAAGAAGAGTGTCGCATTCCCGGACAAAACCGTGGATCTGATTTTGTGGGATTTGGCCGGCGAAGACGATATCGGCTCATTCCGCGTCAGCTATGTGCGAGGTGCGAGTGGGCTCGTGCTTGTCGTCGATGGAACACGCGCTGCTACTCTTGCCGTTGCGCTCACGTTGCGCGAGCGGGCCGAGGCTGAATTCGGCGCTATGCCGTTTGTATTGCTGTTCAACAAATCCGATCTGGCCGATCGATGGGCAATATCGGATAGTGAAATTGACGAACTGAGGCAACTTGGATGGCAAATCTATCTGACAAGTGCGCTTTCGGGCGAACATGTTGATGATGCGTTTCGTCAACTTGCTTCGATGGTCAGCAAATAAACCATGGATGTCTTGCCAAGAGAAGTTAGAAGCTGGATTTACGATTTCTTCTACAAGGAGCGCTCGGTCGCATATCTGAAAATCGACGCCCAGCTTTGCATAGCTGCGAAGGGCGGTAACGTTAACCATTACGGACTCTCGTCAGTTCGCATAGGTAAGCCTGTTGCCGAGCAGCTTGAATTCATGGAAGGTTTATTGCCTTGCCCGGAGCTTCCATATGATATGGCCATGGTCGAACTGCCCAGCGGGCGTGTCGCGGACCTCCATCTTTTTGCTGACAATGCCTGCGTGTGGCTGCTCTTTCTTGACGCCACTGCCGAACGCGACAATAGGCAGCGGCTTCAACAGAAGGCTTATGAAATGACGCTTCTGCAAGAGAGGGAGCGTCAACTCAACGAGAAATTACAATCGACAAACGAGGCGTTGAGGGCGAGCCAAGAGGGATTGTCGCGTGAATACCAGCGCGCCGAAGCCCTACTCCTCAACATTCTTCCGGCGTCGATCGCGGAGCGGCTAAAAGCGCACGAACAAATTGCAGACAACCATGCGGAGGTGAGTGTGCTTTTTGCCGACATCGTCGGCTTTACGGAAAGAGCGCGGAGCGTCGGAGCCGTGACGACGCTCGCTATTTTAAATTACTTCTTCAAGGCGGCGGATCTGCTCTCGGAGCGATACGGCTGCGAAAAGATCAAGACAATCGGCGATTGTGTGATGGTGGTCGCTGGCCTGCCTACCGCGCGATCCGATCATGCGGAAGCCCTTGCGCACTATGCACTTGAACTGCGGAAGGCGGTTAAGCGCGAACGCTTCGCAGGAGAACCGATAAGACTCAGAATTGGAATTCACTCAGGACCAATCGTGGCGGGCGTCATAGGCAAAAGGCGGTTTGCCTATGACCTATGGGGCGACACCGTTAATCTCGCCGCACGTATCCAAACGTCCGCGGAGCCCGATGAAATCCGCATTTCGGATGCAACTCATCAACTGCTTGGACCAAATTTTGCTTGCGACCCACTCCAGGAAACGGAATTGCGTGGTACAGGTCGTGTGCGAATGTGGCGGCTCCCGGCCTGATTTGCCGCATGGCAGTGCCGACCCGGAAGCGCATTGCATCTCAAGCAACATCATGGTTTCGAATGTCCGCAGCGGTGCGCGAAGCAGTTGACCACCGAGTGACCGCCAAAGGTCTGTCCTGGTCATCTCAGGAAATCAGTTCCTGAGATTTAACGTCGATGCCCAGTTCATAGAACGGCCGGAGGCCTGGGCCGAGGTCGGAATGCCCTGCCCCCGGCGGCTAAATAAACACCGCCACGTACCCGGCACAGCGGTCTGGCTCGGAACGGTGACGTCTTGCACCGCAACATCGGTTTCTTCAAGGTAGGGCAACAACGGACATAGATGTCGTTGCTCGCCGATCTGATCGGAAGGTTAACAGCACGATGCCACTCATGACTCGACGATTTGGAGCCAGGAACCTGGCGCGCCCGGCACGGCGTCTCGGAGACCTGACTGCGATGTTTGCCCTGATTGCCAGGCCGCTCGTCTTTGGGATCGCCCTTTTGTTGGCTGGTCAGGCGCAAGCGCAGGCGCCGGCGACCGTCCCGCCTGAAAGGGTCAAACAATTGTTCGAGCTTCTCGACGATCCGTCAGTGAAGGCCTGGGTGGCCGAACAGCGAAATCAGGACGCCGGGTCAACGGGAGCGCCCGCCGAGAGAGGGGCTTCGCCGACCGACGCATCGTCCGGCGCCGTGGCCGCACCAGGCCAGATGAATACGATGGCATCCTCGACGCTCGATGGGATCAGGCATCATATCGAAAGAATCGTGCGAACTTTGCCCTTGCTGCCAGGCCAGTTCGCGCGCGTTCGGGCAGAGACGATGGAGGATATGTCCAGCAGGGGGCCCGCCGGCGTATTTGTGCTGATTGCAATGTTCATCGCTGCCGGCCTGGCACTCACTTGGGCAACGTTCAAGCTCACCCGTCCATTTCGTCTTTGGATTATCGCGCAACCGAAGGATACGCCCGTTGGGCGAGCCAAGAAGATTGGTGGCCGCCTGCTTTATTCCAGCATGCTGATAGTCTCTTTCGCACTGGGCAGCGCCGGCGCGTTCATGTTGTTCGACTGGCCGATGCTTATCCGCGAGATTGTACTGACATTTCTGATGGCGGCAGTCGTTACATGGGGTGTGCGCATGTACGTCATGGCGACGCTCGTCCCTTCCTTCATGAACGTCGAGAACGCCGTCGAGGTTCGTGCTTTGCCGATCACCAACGAAGCGGCTGACCATTGGTCCTATTGGCTACCCCGGATCGTCGGCGTCTTCGCCTTCTTCGGCGCCGCGTTTATCCTCTTGCCAGGTCTCGGCATCGATCAGGACGGAATGACGGTCCTGTCACTGGTCGCCGATTTCGTGCTGCTGCTGCTCCTGCTGCTCGCCATTTGGCGTCGGCCAAGAACGCAGCGAGACGGTGCGCGCCACATCGGTCACACGGAAGCGACATGGCTATTGACTGCTTATTTCGTCGTCCTGTTCCTGCAGCGTATCGCCGGCCTTTATACATACTTCTGGTTCACCTTCGCCGCATTCTTCCTGCCTTTGGCAATCGTGGTGACGCAGCGCGGGGTTAATTTCGTTCTGCGGCCAGGTTCGGAAGATGTCGGCCGGCCCACGATCCCGGCGGTGACGATCGCTGTCATCGATCGCGGAATCCGAATGATTTTCATCCTGGCGGCGGCTTACCTTCTCGCACGTGTCTGGGGTCTGGACATGCAATCCATGCGGGACAGCGATACGACGACAACATTCATATTGCGCGGCTTGATCAATGTCGTGGTCATTGCCCTTGCCGCCGACTTCGGCTGGTCGATCATCAAAGCTTTGATCGAACGAAAGCTGGGCATCGAAACACCGCACCCTGTGATCAGCGACGAGGACGTCCCGATCCTCGATCCGCAGCAGGCGCGGCTGCATACGCTCTTGCCGATCCTCCAGAATATTCTGCTCGCATCGATCATCGTGATGGCGGTGCTTATGATGCTCGCCTCGCTGGGTATCCAGATCGGCCCATTGATCGCCGGCGCTGGCGTCGTCGGCGTCGCCGTGGGCTTTGGGGCACAAACCATTGTCAAGGACGTCATTTCAGGCGTGTTTTTTCTGCTCGATGATGCGTTCCGTGTTGGCGAATACATTTCATCGGGCAATTACAAGGGTACTGTGGAAAGCTTTTCGCTGCGCTCGGTGAAGCTGCGCCACCATCGTGGTCCGCTGTTCACAATACCTTTCGGTGAACTCGGGGCAGTCCAGAACCAGAGCCGTGACTGGGTTATCGACAAATTCAACATCACCGTTGGTTATGACACCGATATCGACTTCGCTCGCAAGCTGATCAAGCGGATCGGCCTCGAACTGGCGGAAGATCCCGAGTTCAAACACTGGGTGCTCGACCCGATCAAGATGCAGGGCGTACAGGAGTTCGGCGAATACGGCATCGTATTGAGGGTCAAGGCCACAACCAAGCCGGGAGGTGCCTTCGGTATGAAACGCAAATTTTATGTACGCCTCCGCCAGGTCTTCAAGGAACAGGGCATCGAACTCCCATTTCCGACCGTCCAGGTCCAGGGGCTACAGAACCAACATGGGGCAGAGAATGCACCGTTGGAGATCACGCCCGAGTTGAAAATGGCCGTCGCGCAGTCGCACACTATTCGGCGCAGAAAAAAAGCTAGCACAACGGAATAGAAGAGCTGTGACACCTGCTGGTCACAGTGCGGCTTTCCGCGCATCGCTCATGGCAGGGACACTCTTTTCGCCACGTAAGCAAAAGGCGCCCCGAAAGGCGCCTCTTAATCGCTTGGTTCCCCTCAAGGAAACTGGAGCGGGTGAAGCGATTCGAACGCTCGACCCCAACCTTGGCAAGGTTGTGCTCTACCCCTGAGCTACACCCGCTCGCGCGGCTTTTGGGCCGCAAGCCGCGCCTATATGGCTGAAGAGCGCGGCGATTGCAACAGGGAATTCGCAGGCTTTTTGCTTCGTCGACAATGCGGACAAGCCTCCTGCGAGACGTCGCAAGGCAATCGCCCCCGCGTTGCGCGACGGGCTTGTCTTGGCAGCATCATTGGCCGTAAACGGCGTTAGTCGAACAAGCAGTTGAAAGCGGGCCATCAGAAGAAAGACCGATGCCGAAGACCGAAGCCGAACTTTTCGCCTTTCTCGCCGGACTCGGGATCGAGGTATCGACGCGGCGGCATCCGCCGCTGTTCACGGTCGCCGATTCGCAGGCGCTGCGCGGCGAGATTGCCGGCGGCCATACCAAGAACCTGTTCCTCAAGGACAAGAAGGACAATTTCTTCCTGGTCAGCGTCGGCGAGGAGGCGGTGGTCGATCTCAAGCATATACACCATCTGATCGGCGCTGGCGGGCGCGTGTCCTTCGGCCGGCCGGAGATGCTGATGGAGCTTCTCGGCGTCGTCCCGGGCGCGGTGACGGTGTTCGGGCTGATCAACGACACCGAGCGAAGGATCAAGGTCGTGTTGGACGAGGAGCTGATGAGCCATGCGGTGGTCAATGCCCACCCGCTGACCAACGAAGCGACGACTTCCATCGCTGCCGCGGACCTGGTCAAGTTCGTCGAGGCAACCGGACATGATGCTGTTATCTTGAAAGTCTCGGCATGATCGCCACATGGGTGACTGAAACCGGGTTCTAAAGAAGGATGTTGCGCCCGTCCCTTGGCCGGCGGCGCGACCGAAAGGCGACGAGATGAGTGATAGCAACCCCTTTGGCGGCCCATTTGGCAGCAATGGCGGCCGGTATGCCACCACCGTGCAATATGGTGGCACCGATGCCGCGCGTGAGAAGGTCGCGCTTGCGGAGGCGCCGGCCGACGTCATCAAGGACACAACGACCGCTGGATTTGCCGCCGACGTGATCCAGGAATCGCGTCACCAGCCGGTGCTGGTCGATTTCTGGGCGCCGTGGTGCGGCCCTTGCAAGCAATTGACGCCGCTGCTGGAGAAGGCGGTGAAAGCCGCCGGTGGCAAGGTCAAGCTGGTCAAGATGAATATCGACGACCATCCATCGATCGCCGGCCAGCTTGGCATCCAGTCGATACCGGCGGTCATTGCCTTCAAGGACGGCCAGCCGGTCGACGGCTTCATGGGCGCCATTCCCGAGAGTCAGATCACGCAATTCATCCAGAAGGTCGGCGGCAAGAACGGCGGTGCGCCGCAAGTTGCCGAGGCGCTGGCCGCGGCCGCCGAAGCGCGCGACGCCGGGGACGTGCAGACGGCGGCCGACATTTACGATGCCATCCTGGAACAGGCGCCGGAGACAATCGAGGCGATCGCTGGCTTGGGCGATCTGCTGTTCGAGGCCGGCGATGCCGAAGGTGCCGAGGCGGTGCTGGCGCGGGCGCCGGAAGCAAAGAAGGATGCGCCCCAGCTCGCCGCGCTGCGGGCCAAGATGGCGCTCGCCGCGCAAGCAGCAGTGCTCGGCAATCCGGCGGAACTGGAACGGCGGCTGGCCGAAAATCCCGGGGATCACCAGGCACGGTTCGAGCTTGCCATGATCCAGAACGCCAAGGGTGATCGCATGGCGGCGGCCGACAATCTGCTGGCGATCATCAAGGCCGACCGCTCGTGGAACGACGACGGCGCCAGAACCCAGTTGCTGCAGCTCTTCGAGGCATGGGGCATGACCGACGAAGCAACGCTGTCGGCACGGCGCAAACTGTCGTCGCTGCTGTTTTCCTGAGCCGGCGCAGACTGTTTTGTCGCGCGGGCTTGCGGTAGGCCGCGGCTGCGCCAGATTAGGTTTTCGGACGGCGTTCGATTTCAGGTTTCCGGTGTTGCGCCTTGTGCCGGCCGGGAGGAGACGGATTTTGTGCGCTTCCTGACAAAGCGATCGGAGGATTGAGGTGCAGGCGGGAAACGCGCATTACCGGCTCGCTGCGGACTTACCGTCGACCATGCCGATCTTTCCGCTTGAGGGCGCATTGCTGCTCCCGGGAGGCCGCATGCCGCTCAACATCTTCGAGCCGCGCTATCTGCAGATGGTCGACGAGGCGATCGCCGGGCCGCGGCTGATCGGCATGATCCAGCCCAGCCTTAACGGTGCGCTGCGTCCCGACGGCGAGCCGGAGCTCTGCAATGTCGGCTGCGCCGGGCGCATCATTGCGCTGTCCGAGAGCGGCGACGGCCGTTACCTGATTTCGCTGCAGGGCGTGTGCCGGTTCCGTATTGTCCAGGAGCTCACGGTCAAAACACCGTTCCGGCAGTGCCGGTTGGCACCCTTTCTCGCCGATCTCGACGAGGAGCAGGCAGACGCCGAGATCGACCGGCCGGCGCTGCTCAAAGCGTTTCGCGCCTATCTGCAGGCTAACGATCTGGAGGCCGACTGGGAAAGCGTCAGCCGCGCCGAAAACGCCATGCTGGTCAACGCACTGTCGATGATGGCGCCCTACGGGCCGGCCGAGAAACAGGCGCTGCTCGAAGCGGCCGATCTGAAGACACGCGCCGAGACCCTGATCGCCATCACCGAAATGGCGCTGGCGCGCGACAATGAGGATTTCGGTTCGAGTTTGCAGTAGGTTCTTGCCTTCTCCCACAAGGGGGAGAAGGGGAAGTCCGCGCTCGAAACCTTAACCGATTGCCTTGTGGAAAGGATGGATCGAATGGCGGATGGACGTGACGGGAACAGGACCGTCGACCCCAAACTGCTGGAACTCTTGGCCTGCCCGCTGACCAAGGGGCCGCTCGCCTGGGATCCGGAGCGCGGCGAGCTTATCTCGCGGGTGGCAAAGCTTGCCTATCCGGTGCGGGACGGCATTCCGATCATGCTGCCATCGGAAGCGCGTGTCATCACCATAGATGATGCCATGCCACCGCCGCCGCGCCTTGGTGGAACGCCCTGAGTGCTGCGGTTCAGAGCCGCTCCGTCGCGATCTTTCGCGCCTCTATTGAAAATTGCGCCCTTTGGGCATGACCTTCTCCGCCTTTCCCAATAGTTCCGTTTGCGCGATGGTGTCAGGCTGAGCCTCGTCTACACTGCTCGACAGTCTGTCCGCGGGCCTTGCCTGTTCAAGCAGCACCGACAGCCACGGCGTCAGATCCTCGACCTTCTCGGCGACGATATGGATGACGTCAGATTCCGATTGCAGCTTGCCGGTGATGCGGATGAGACGCGCGCCCATGACGATGGGGCGGAAGCGGTCAAAAGTCCTTTCCCAGAAAATGATGTTGGCGACCGCATTCTCGTCTTCCAGCGTCAGGAAAATCGCCTTGCCATTGCCCGGCCGCTGCCGCACCAGCACGAGGCCGGCGACCGAAACGCGCCGGCCGTCCCGCACCTGGCCGAGCCGCACATTGGGCGTGACGCCGGAACGATCCAGCCTTTGACGCAGGAAGGCGACCGGGTGCGCCTTCAGCGACAGGCCAAGCGAGCGGTAGTCGTGGACGACGTGCTCGCCGAGCGGCATTGTCGGGAGCCTGGTTGCAGGCTCCAGATCGCGCAAGCGGATCGCCGGCTGGTCGAACAGCGGCAGCTTTTCGGCGGCACTCTTGCCGTCGAGCGCGCGGACCGCCCATAGAGCGTCGCGACGGTTCAATCCAAGCGACCGGAAAGCGTCGGCCTGCGCCAGTTTTTCGATCTCGTCGACGTTGAGGCCCGAGCGCAGCCAGACGTCGCGTACGGATGCATAGCCGGCGCCGCGCCTCGACACAAACGCTTCCATGCGCTCCTTCGACAGGCCCTTGACCTGCCGAAAGCCGAGCCGGACGGCATGGCTGGTCCGGATGACGCCGCGCATCTGGGCATGGCGGTCAAGGATACGATCCGGATCGAAAGGCGATTTCTCCAAGGCGCAATCCCAGCCGGAAAAATTGACGTCGACCTCGCGGATCTCGACGCCGTGGTCATGCGCGTCGCGGACAAGCTGGGCCGGCTGGTAAAACCCCATCGGCTGGGAATTCAGGATCGCGGCGCAGAACACGTCGGGATAGAAGGTCTTGAACCAGCAGGAGGCATAGACCAGCAGGGCGAAGGAGGCGGCGTGGCTCTCGGGAAAGCCGTATTCGCCAAAACCCTCGATCTGCTTGAAGCAGCGCTCTGCGAAGTCTTTTTCGTAGCCCTTGGCGACCATGCCGTCGACCATTCTCTTGCGGTAATTGCCGATCGTGCCGGTGCGCTTGAATGTCGCCATGGCGCGGCGCAGTTCATCGGCCTCGCCCGGCCTGAAGCCGCCAGCAACGATGGCGATCTTCATCGCCTGCTCCTGGAACAGCGGCACGCCCAGCGTCCTGCCGAGTATTTTTTCCAGTTCCGGCTTGGGATATTCGGGTTTCTCCTTGCCTTGCCGGCGGCGCAGGTAAGGGTGGACCATGTCGCCCTGGATCGGGCCGGGCCGCACGATCGCCACCTCGATGACGAGGTCGTAAAAGCTTTTCGGCCGCAGCCGCGGCAGCATCGACATCTGCGCGCGCGATTCGATCTGGAAGACGCCGATCGTGTCGGCACGGCAGATCATGTCGTAGACATGCTTGTCCTCGGCAGGCAGAGTGGCCAGCACATAGGGCAGGCCGTACTCGTCCCGCGCCTGCGGATAATGATCCTGGAGCAGGGTGAAGGCGCGCTGCAGGCAGGTCAGCATGCCGAGCGCCAGCACGTCCACTTTAAGGATTTTCACCGCGTCGAGATCGTCCTTGTCCCACTCGACCATCTTGCGCTCGTCCATCGCCGTCTTGACGATGGGCACGATCTCGTCGAGCCGGTCCCGGGTGATGACAAAACCGCCGACATGCTGCGACAAATGACGGGGAAAGCCCATGATCTCGTTGGCGCATTCTATCACATGCCTTGTCGATGGATCGGTCCGATCGAGGCCGCCGGCCTTTGTCTCCTTTTCGCCGAGCTCCGAGGTCGACCAGCCCCAGATCGAACTGGACAGCGCGCCCCGGACGTCGTCCGACAGGCCCATCGCCTTGGCCACTTCCCGCATCGCCGAGCGGCCCCGGTAGCTGACGACGGCGGCGGCCAGCGCGGTGCGCTTGGTGCTGTATTTGGAATAGATGTACTGGATGACCTCCTCGCGCTTTTCATGCTCGAAATCGACGTCGATGTCGGGCGGCTCGTTTCTTTCCTCGGAAATGAAGCGCTCGAAAAGCGTTTCGATCTTGTCCGGGCCGACTTCGGTGATGCCAATGCAGAAGCAGACGATCGAGTTGGCGGCAGAGCCGCGCCCCTGGCAGAGAATGTTCTGGCTGCGGGCGAATTTGACGATGTCGTGGACAGTCAGGAAATAGCGCGCGTAGTTCAGACGCTCGATCAGAGCGAGCTCCTCCTCGATGCGCTGCGTCACAAAAGCGGGCACGCCCGAGGGGTAGCGGATGGCGGCTCCCTCCTTGGCCAGCCTTTCCAGTTCGGCCTGCGGCCCAAGACCCGATTCCGTCGGCTCGTCGGGATAGTTGTATTGCAGGTCACTGAGCGAGAAGGTCAGCTCGCCGGCAAAACGCAGCGTTTCCGCCAGCGCTTGCGGATGCCTGCGGAAAAGCCGTGCCATCTCCAGCGGCGGCTTTAAGTGACGCTCGGCATTGGCCGCCAGCTCCAGCCCCACCTCGGCGACGGGCACATTGAGGCGGATCGCCGTCAGCACGTCCTGCAGCGGGCGCCGTTCCGACGTATGGTAGAGAACATCGTTGGTCGCCATCAACGGGATGCCGGCCAGATCCGCCATCGCCGCCGCCTGCTCGATACGGAAGCGGTCGTTGCCGCGGTAATCCGGCGAAACCGCAAGCCGCAGGTTTTCACCGAAACGATCCCTGAGCCGGCTAAGGAGTGCGAGGCTGGTTTCCGCGTCCGCCGACACATCTGGCAGTATGGCGAGCGACAGGAGATCGCCCCATTCGAGAAGATCGCTCTGTTTGAGGAGCGTCGCCCCTTTTTCGTTCTCGTCACGCAGATTGGCCTGCGTCAGCATGCGGCAGAGATGACCCCAACCCTTGCGATCCTGCGGGTAGGCGAGGATGTCCGGCGTGCCGTCGCAAAAAACCAGGCGGCAGCCGGGATGATAGGAAACACCCTCCACCTTGGCCTGCTGCCAGGCGCGCACCACGCCCGCCACCGTGTTGCGGTCGGCGAGACCGATCCCCGAAAACCCCAGGAATTTTGCCGCGACCACCAGCTCCTCCGGTTTCGAGGCACCGCGCAGAAACGAGAAGTTCGACTGGATGCCGAATTCGGCATAGGGGTTGGCCGTCAGCGCATTCATGCGAAGATCCCATGCATGAACCAGCGCGGCGAGGGCTGCGAGGCGCCGTAAAGCCCCTGGCGATAGAGCCAGTAACGGCGGCCGTCGGCATCCTCGATGCGGAAATAATCCCGGGTCGGGGCATCTTCTCGTCCCGCCGCCCCTCGCCACCATTCCGGCGCGATGCGCTCCGGCCCTTCGGCGCGCGCGACCCGATAGAGCGCGCGCCGCCAGCGGAAGTTCAAAGGCGGGCCTTCCGGCATTTCGGTGGCCGGCACCTCGATCGGCTCGGGCGAACGGAAAAGCCGGATCGGCCGTTCCGGCTGGAAGACGGTCGTGGGAGCGTCCTTCGCCTTGTCCGGCTGCTTCGGCGGCGAGCTTCTCTGCGGCACCTCCGTGAAGGGAAGGGTGGCGACGGCGCGCTCCGGCAAATGGCTCTCGACGGCGACCGGCTTCAAGACCGCGCCTTCGCCGAGCCGGGCGCGAATGCGGTCGGCAAAAAGCGCGATATCGGCACCGTCGTCGCTCGTCTCGCCGGCAAGGTCGGCCTGCTGCATGTCGAAGGCGGCGGCGGTCAGCACCGAAAGGCGCACGAGATCGAAGCCATAGCCGGCGTCGATATCCTGTTCGAGCGCGGCAAGCCTTTCGTGGAACAATTTCTGGATCAGCCGCGGCTCGCGCAGAGGCCGCGAGGTGCCGACGGCGATGCGGCTGACGCCGCCATCGACGCGGAAAAGCAGCAGCGCCAGCCGCCTTGCGCCCTCGCCGCGACGCTCGAGGTCGCTCTTCAAGGTGGTCGCCAGCATGCCGGTCAGCCGCTCGATGTCCTCGGTCAGCATGATCGGCTCGGCAAGGTGACGCTCGACCGAAAGCGGTGCCACCGGCAGGCGCGGCGACACGGCCTCCTCGAGGCGGCCAAGCGCATGGTCGAGGCGCAAGAGCAGCGATGCGCCGAAGCGGCGGGCCAGCGGCGCGCGCGGTGCCGCCATGACGGCGCCCGCCGTGCGCAGGCCGACGCTTTCGAGGCTGGCGCGTACCTCCGGGTCGATGCGCAGCGCCGCCAGCGGCAAGGGCGCGAGAAGCGCTTCCTCCCCACCATCGGGCACGATGCGGTCGCCAGCAAACCGCGCCGCCGCCCAGGCAGCACCAGGCGTGGCGGCAAGCCCGGCGCGGACATCGAAGCCCTGATGGAAAAAACGCGACAGGATATCATCCAGCATCGAGCGTTCGCCGCCGAAAAGATGGGTGCAGCCGGTGACGTCGAGATAGAGGCCGTCGGTCCCGTCAAGCGCCACCAGCGGGGTGTAGCGGTCGCACCAGTCGGCGAGGCCTTCGAGCAGGCGCCGGTCGGCCTCCGGATCGGCCTCCACGATGTCGATCGAGGGATGCATGGCGCGTGCGTCGGCTATGCCCATGCCGCGCTTCAGATTAAGCGCCTCGGCCCGTTCGTCGAGGGCGGCGATGCGCTGGGTGTTCCCTTGGCGATGGCTGATCACCAGCGGCAGGTGATCCGACGGCCGGGAACGCCAGGACCGCCCCAGACGCTGCCGCAGGATCCTCTCGGCGGCGAGATGCGGAAACCACAAGGATAGGATTCTTTGGCCGTTCTGGGGCCCATTCCTGAGACCTTCCTTGCTCGCCCCGTCTTTCTTCGAATATGCGTTCATCGGGGTTCCACTCCAGTGTGAATTTTCCGGGCAAAGCCGTGCGGCTCTTGCCGATGGCGACGGTGAAGGCGGGCCGGCCGATCGAGCCGGCGAGCGGCCCGGCAAGCGTCTTACGCGTTGCCGCCGGTGCCGCCGACAGGATGAGGCGGACGGGCGCTGCCGTCGGTTCGGGCTCGCCGGCCTGGCGCAGCAGGAACAGCGGCCGGCCCGCACTCTGCGCGCGGGCGTGCAGCCGCCGCGTCGCGGTGAGGTCAAGCCGCTGCGGGCTGCCGCGGATTTCGAGGATGACGGCGGCCAGCGCCGTCATCCGGGCAGCCTCCTCGGCGATCCACAGCGCATCGAGCAGCCTTGGCGCCTCGGAAAACAGCAATTGCTCCGGCTCGATGCCGAAGAAGGCGTGAAGCCCCCTGGCATAGGGAAAGCCGGCCTCGCGGAAAACCTCGGATGTGCCGATCCACAGCACCGGCAATTGCGGCCCCTGGCTGAGGATCAGGCTGACGAGCGACAAGGCAAAACCGGCAACGGCCCCGGCATCGCGGGTCGCGGCGCCATGAAACTCGCTCACCGCCGCCTTCGGCAGGCCGCCGCTCAGCGCGGCATCGAGGCGCTCGGCGCCGGTGCGCAAAAACGCATCGGGCGGCGCCACGGCAAGGCCGCGCCGGACAATGGTCAGATTCCGAGCGGGTGTCGGATGCCGAGAGGGTGTCAGACTCTGACGAGGGACATCCGCGTCAAACGACGAACTGGCCGGCGCCTCCAGGCGCTCGGGCAAGGTCCCTTCGATCTTCGCGATCTGGCGGCGCAGGGCAAAAACAGTCTCCCGCGCCACGGCGCTTGTCGCCATGACGGTCAGCTTCCACTCACACTTGTTCCTGTTATGTTCTCTAGGATTCCAGAGGTCGCCCGAAGAGTCAAGCGGAGTCATGGGGAATTTATTCCTGTAGTGGGGGCATGGCACGGGCACTCCAGCCCGACCATTTGCCGAGTCCGGCCTGAAAGCCTATATGCCGGGATCAAAGGACAAAGCATGGCTCGCATCTACCAAACACGCATCTGGCACGACCAGCTTTCGCCAACGATGGAGGAAATCGAGCTCCTGGCGCTGGAGGCCTATGCCCATCTGCCGGAGGACTTTCGCAAGTTGACCGGCGAGATCGTCATTCAGATCGCCGAATTCCCGACCGACGAGATCATGGACGACCTTTCGCTGGAAACGCCCTTCGACCTGCTCGGCCTGTTCGAGGGGCGCGGCATCGCCGAGCGCTGGAATCCGCAGACCGGCGAGGGGCCGAACCGCATCACCCTCTATCGTCGCGCCATCCTCGACTACTGGGCCGAGAACGAGGAAACGCTGGGCGACATCGTCACCCACGTGCTGATCCACGAGATCGGCCACCATTTCGGCCTGTCGGACGACGACATGGAGAAGATCGAGGAAGCAGCAGAGTGAGCGACCCCGCTCCTCGTCATCCTGGGGCGGAGCAAGGAGCGAAGCGACGCGGCGCAGACCCCAGGATCCATGCCGTGATAGTGATGCAGTGCGCCGGCGGCGCAGAACCGACCGCTCATCATCCCGTTCTGGGTAACGGGGCTATCCCGATCGGTTAGCTCACACTAATCCTGATCCGCCGTGCCCTTCGGCAGAGGTAACGGCATGGGTCCTAGGGTACTCCGCGACGTCGCTTCGCGACTGCTACGCCCTAGGATGACGAAGGACGAGCGCTTCAGCGAACCTCCCTACCAGTCGCTGAGCTTGGTGTCGGGGCCGTATTCCTGGCCCTCGATGTCCTTCACCACGGCCTGGCCGCAGCGCATGGTCTTGGCTTCCTGGTCATAGGCATAGGTCGGCGAGCCGAACAGGTGCCAGCCCTTGTTCAACGCCGCCGTCACCTTGTGGCAGAAGCTGGAATCGTCCGGACCGGACAGAAAACGGTAGAGTTTCATTCTTCAATCCTGTCGTCAGTTGCGTTAGTCATGCGCGAACAGCGGCGGCCTTCGCCAGCAGTTTTTCGGCCTGCGCCAGATGCAGCCGCTCGACCATCTTGCCGTTCAGCGCAACTACCGCCCTACCGGTATTTTGGGCGAGCGCGAAGGCATCCTTGACCGCGCGCGCTTCGGCTATTGCTTCGGGCGACGGTGCAAAGGCGCGGTTCGCGGCTTCGATCTGAGCCGGATGGATTAGCGACTTGCCGTCAAAACCCATGGCGGCCGCTTCCGTGCACTCGCGCGCAAACCCGTCCATATCGCGAAAATCATTGAAGACGCCATCGAGCAGGTCGAGGCCGCCGGCACGCGCCACGAGCACCATCTGCATCAGCCATGGAACGAGATAACGCCGGTCGGGCGTGGCGAGAATGCCGGTGTCCTTGACCAGGTCGTTCGTTCCGGCAACGAAACAAACCAGGCGAGAGCCCGGATCGCGGCCGAGCTCGGCAATCGGCCCGATGTTGAGCAGCGCCTTGGGCGTCTCGATCATCGCCCATAGCTTGACTTCGTCGGCGATAAAATTGTCGTCGAGCACGTCGCCGGCCTCGAGAATGTCGCGCGGCGTGTCGACCTTGGGCAGCAGGATGGCGTCGGGCGAGCATTTTGCCGCGGCCAGCAGGTCGGCGCCGCCCCACTCGCTCGACAGCGCATTGATGCGCACGACCATCTCGCAGCGCCGGTTGGAATGGCCGGCGAAAATCGCCACCAGCTTTTCGCGCGCGGAAGGCTTGTCGGCCGGGGCGACGGCGTCCTCGAGATCGATGACGACGGTATCGCAGGCCAGCGATTGGATCTTGGCCAGCGCCTTGTCGTTCGAAGCCGGGACGTAAAGCACCGAGCGGCGCGGGCGGTAGCTTTCGGTGGTCATCTCCGATCTATGCCGTCTGCAGCCGGCCGAGGCAAGCCGTGCATAAAAACTGCACGCAACTTCGGAAAATCTCCTCGTCTCCGCCCCGCTTGCCACCCGACCGGATGCGACAAGGGCGGCATGCAAGAGCAAACGAACTCCCGTTGGTCCCTGCCGTACCGGCTTCGCCGCGAAAGCTGGTGGCTCGTCGATCCGCCCCGGACTTCGGTAAACCTCCTCCCTTTCGTCCGGAAATCCCCGCCCACCGGCCGCATCAAAGCCGCCGAGAAAGCCCGATCATGATAGTATTCCTCCCGGCGGCGCCGAGCTATTGCAACCGCTTCGGCGTTGCCGTCCTGCTCGTCGCGCTGGCCGATTTTTTCTTCTATGGCCAACCGGCGGGCATCACGCTTTTCCTGTTCGGCGTTGCGATTGCCGCGGCGAGCATGGCTCTCCATCCTCTCGGCTCCTTCAACGATGGCAAATTCTGGTTCAAGCCGGTTGCGCTGCTCATGGCGCTGCTGCCGCTTGTGGAAAATGTCAGCGCACTGTCCGTCTCGATCGCGCTGGCGGGGCTGGCCATCTTCGCGCTTTCACTGGCCGGACGGTTGCGGCGCGGCCTTGCCCGTATTGCCGGCCAACTCTCGCTGTTCCTGGTTGCAACGCCATTTCGGCTCGGTCTTGATTTCTTCCGCTGGCGCACGGCGGCGCGGCGGCTTGGCCGGCGGCGCGTGCGCCTTGCGGCGATCGCCGTCTGGGTCATCCCGCTGGGCCTCGGCGCAGTGTTCCTCGCGCTGTTCGGCGCCGCCAATCCCGTCATCGAATACTGGTTTTCGCTGATTGATCTCTTCGCCCTGCTCAACCTCATGCAGTTGCCGCGTCTTGCCTTCTGGCTATTCGCGCTCGCCGGCGTATGGGCCTTTCTGCGGCCGCGCCTGCCGCGGCTTCTCCGGCATATTCCCCGGTTGGGAACGCCTGCCAGCACACCGACGAGGCCAGCCATAAGTCCCACGATCGAAGACATCGTCTTCGGCAAGGCCGCTATCCTCCGCGCGCTCGTCGTCTTCAACATCCTGTTCGCGGTGCAGAGCGCACTCGACGCCACCTATCTGTGGGGCGGCATCGCGCTTCCCGACGGGCTGACCTATGCCGCCTACGCGCATCGCGGCGCCTATCCGCTGATCGTCACGGCGCTGCTGGCCGCCGGCTTCGTGCTGGCGGCGCTGCGGCCGGGAAGCGCGACCTCCGGCGATCCGCTCATCCGCCGGCTGGTTTATGCCTGGGTGGCGCAGAACATCCTCCTGGTGATCTCGTCGATCCTGCGGCTCGATCTCTATATCGGTATCTATGCGCTGACCTATTGGCGTGTCGCTGCGTTCGTCTGGATGGGGCTGGTGGCGGCGGGCCTTGTCCTGATCATGGCCCGCATCGCGCGCGAAAAGTCCAACGAATGGCTGCTTGCCGCCAATCTTCTGACGCTATCGGCGACGCTCTATGCTTGCTCGTTCATCAACTTTGCCGCGCTGATCGCCAACTACAATGTCGACCATTGCTTCGAAATGACCGGCCAAGGCACCCAGCTCGACGTCTGGTACTTGCGCTCGCTCGGGCCCGGCGCCTTGCCGGCGCTCGATCGCTTCGTCCAGCACCAGAGCAGGACGGTTTCCGCGGAGGATGCCTCCATCCGCGAACTCGCCGGCTGGTATGCACAGGACGAAGCACGCTTCCGCGCCGGCCAGGAGAACTGGCGGGGCTGGAGCTTTCGTGACTGGCGGCTCAACCGCGCCCTCGACAGGCGTGGCCCGTTCGTGGTTCCTCCGATGTCCGAACCCTTCATGCCGGGCCGCTGATTTGATGCCGCACCACATACTGGTCGCCGACGACGACCCGCACATTCGCGAAATCATCTGCTTCGCGCTGGAAAAGGCCGGCATGAAAACGCTGGCGGTGCAGGACGGCGCGGCTGCCTTGCAGGCGATAGAGCGCCATGCGCCCGATCTCGTCGTGCTCGACATCGGCATGCCGGAAATGGACGGGCTGGAAGTGTGCCGGCGGCTGCGCCACACATCCGACCTGCCGGTGCTGTTCCTGTCCGCGCGGGATGAAGAGATCGACCGCGTGCTCGGGCTGGAGATGGGCGGCGATGATTATGTCACCAAGCCGTTCAGCCCGCGCGAGCTGGTCGCCCGCGTCAACGTCATTCTGCGCCGCGCTCGGCCCACGCCGGAACCAGCCGACGACCGGCAATTCTCGCATGGCAGACTGTTGCTGGTTCCGGCAAGCCATACAGCCAGCTTCGACGGCAAGCCGCTGGCGCTGACGTCGATCGAATTCGCGATCCTGAAAGGCTTTTTGGCGCGGCCGGCGCATGTGCTTGGCCGCGACATGGTGATGGCCAACGCCTATGCGGCCAATATCCATGTCGCAGACCGCACCGTCGACAGCCATATCCGCAATATCCGCGCCAAGCTGGCGGCCGTCGGCTGCGTCGATGCGATCGAGACGGTGCATGGCGTCGGTTTTCGGCTGGGTAAATGCGGGAGTTGAGCGCCCAAAAATGGGTTGGCAGCAAATGGCGGCCACGGCTTGCCACGGTCGTCATTGCCATCCTGATCATGGTGATGGCGCTGCCGCTGGCCGGCCTGTTTTTCTTCCGGCTCTACGAGAACCAGCTGATCAGGCAGACCGAGGCCGAGCTGATCGCCCAAGGCGCCGCCCTTGGCGCGATCTATGCGCAAGAGGTCCGTGAGGCCGGCCTTGCCCCGGAAAAGCTCGGCGCACCCGTGCCTTCACCCAGCACCAGCGATCGGGCCTCTCCCTACCAGCCAATCGAACCGCGCCTCGATCTTGCGTCCGACGGGATCCTGCCGACCCGGCCCGCGGCCACCGCGGCCAGCGCCGATCCCGCCTTCGCTGCAATCGGCGCACGCCTGTCGGGCATTCTTGCCGAGACACAGAAGACCACGCTCGCCGGCTTCCGGCTGCTCGATCCCAGAGGCGTGGTCATCGCCGGCCGTGAGGAGGCCGGCCTGTCGCTCGCCGCTGTCGACGAGGTTCGCGCAGCGCTTGCCGGCCGCTACGCCAGCGCGCTCAGGCTGCGGGTTCCCGACCAGCCGTCGCCGCCGCTCTATTCGGTCAGCCGCGGCACCAAGGTTCGCGTCTTTGTCGCCATGCCGGTTGCGGTCTCCGGCAAGGTCGCCGGCGTCGTCTATCTGTCGCGGACGCCGAACAACATCGTCAAGCATCTCTATGGCGAGCGCGGCAAGGTGGCGCTGGCGGCAATCGCCATCCTCGGCGGCGCGCTGCTGATCGGGCTGGTCTTCCTGCGCGCCGTCAGCCGTCCGATCTATGCGCTGATGGAACGCACGAAACGCATCGCCGCCGGCGACCGCGCGGCGATCAGGCCGCTCGATCACCACGGCACGCGCGAAATGGGTGAACTCTCTGCTGCTTTCCTCGACATGGCCGAAAAGCTGCACGCACGCTCCGACGGCATCCAGACCTTTGCCACCCACGTCTCGCACGAGCTCAAATCGCCGCTGACGGCGATCCAGGGGGCCGCCGAACTGCTGCGCGATTCGGGCAGCGCGATGGACGAGGCCGAGCGGCGGCGTTTTTCGGACAATATCGTCACCGATGCCGGCCGGCTCAACCTTCTGGTGCGCCGCCTGCTCGACCTGGCGCGCGCCGAAAATCTCGAACCGAGCGGCGAAAACACGTCGCTCACTGCTGCACTGGCGCTGCTGCCGGCCGACCACAGGCTGGCGCTGCGCCTCGAGGCGGGCGCCCAGATCGGTCTGCGCATATCGGCCGAAAACGCGGCGATCGTGCTGGCCAATCTCATCGACAATTCGGCGCGGCACGGCGCAACGCTGGTTTCGATCACGGCCGCAAGCGCGGACGGCAAGGCCACCATTGTGGTGGACGACGACGGCGCCGGCATTTCGCCCAGCAACCGAGGCCGCATCTTCGAGCCGTTCTTCACCACGCGCCGCGATTCCGGCGGCACCGGCATGGGCCTCGGCATCGTGCTGGCCCTCCTGAAAGCGCATGATGGCACGATCCGGCTGGTTGACTCGGCGAGCGGCACGCGCTTCGAGATCATCCTGCCGGCGGCGTGACGCGGCGGTTCAGATCGGAAGGGCCAAAAGGTGCATTACGACATCGTCATCATCGGCGGAGCCATCGTCGGCTCCTCGGTCGCCTATTATCTGCGCGAGGAAGGGTTTTCGGGCTCGATCGCGCTTGTCGAGCGCGACCCGCAATTTTCCCGCGCCGCGACCACGCTGTCCTGCGCCTCAATCCGCCAGCAGTTCTCGATCCCGGAAAACATCCGGCTGTCGCAATTCACGCTGAAACTGTTCCGGCGGCTCAGGGAAGAGTTTGGCGCGGACGCCGATATCGGCTTTCGCGAAGGCGGCTACCTCATCCTTGCCGGCGAGAACGGGCTGCCGATCCTGCGGGCCAACCACGAGGCGCAGATGGCCGAGGGCGCCGACATCGTGCTCGAGGATGCCGAGGCGCTCGTCCGCCGCTTTCCGTGGCTGTCGGTCGAGGGCATTTCCGCCGGCGCCTATGGCCGCAGCGGCGAAGGCTGGTTCGACGCGCATGCGATGCTGATGCTGTTCCGCAAGGCACTGCGAAGCAAGAACATTGATTTCATCACAGCGTCGGTGACCGGTATCGAGCGGCAGGGGAAGCGCGTCGCCGGTGTGACCCTCGACAATGGCGAGCGGCTCGAGGCCGGCACCGTCGTTAACGCCGCCGGGCCGAATGCCGGCAAGGTGGCAGCAATGGCCGGGCTGGCGCTGCCGGTGGAGCCGCGCAAGCGCAACGTCTTCGTCTTCGAGGCGCGCGAAAAATATGACGACATGCCGCTGCTGGTCGACCCGAGCGGCATCTATGTCCGGCCGGAGGGCTCGGTCTACATCACCGGCGGCGCCGAGCCGGAAGAGGGCGAAGGACCGGCCGACCCCGCCGACTTCGACCCCGACTGGCCGCTGTTCGAAGAGGTGATCTGGCCAGTGCTGGCGACCCGCATTCCGGCCTTCGAGGCGATCAAGCCGACGCGCGCCTGGGTCGGCCATTACGACTACAATACGCTCGACCAGAACGCGGTGATCGGCCCGCACCCGGAGGTCGGCAATTTCCTCTTCGCCAACGGGTTTTCCGGTCACGGCTTGCAGCAGGCTCCGGCGGTCGGCAAGGCGCTGGCCGAACTGATAGTACATGGCGGCTATCGCACGGTGGATTGCTCGGCGTTCGGGTACAGCCGGATTGCCGACGGGCGGCCGTTTCGGGAATTGAATGTAATTTAACGCTGGCGCGAAGGGATGCTACCGTTGCTTGGTGGATTAAGCCGCCGCCAAGCCGCCCGTACCAAGATACGCCTGAAGCCAGCCCAGCACCCGGGCCCAGCCTTCGGCATGCTTCGTTGCGGCAGCAGCGATGCCGGCGAAGCCGCCATGGCAGATGGTGACGCGTGTGCCGCCGGCGATCGGCTCCAGCAGCCAGGCGACTTTGGTTTCGCGGCGGCCAAGCGTCGGATGGTCCCAGTCGTATCTCCGCGTCTGCACGATCCGGCGCGGCTCTTCGATCTCCAGGAATTCGCCGCTGGCGGGCAGGTGTCTGCCGGCCGCCGTCTCGACGGTGACGCTCCAGCGGCCGCCGACGCGGAGGTCGGCCGCCCATCCGGTCATCCTGTAGGTCCTGGCGGACCCCCACCAGCGCTCGACCTCGCGTGTAACGAGGGCGTCAAAGATCCGCTCGGGCGGCGCGCGAACATCGGCGCTCGCCATTGGTCATGCTGTGCACCGCGGAACCGTGCATCACCTGTCCTCCAGAAACGTTTCGCTATCGAAACGACCTCAAGCCTTCGACGCCGGGCGCGACAGGCCTTTGCCGGTTTCGAGCAGGCTCTTCAGGCTGGACAGGATGAGCGGCCAGCCGTTCGCCACATGGCCAAGCAGCTTGTGCGGTCCATCGGCTTCATGTGTGATGGCGAGCTTCATCATCTCGCCCTCCTGCTCGATGGCGAAGGTGCAGCGTGTGTAGCCGTCCGCCTTGACCTCGGGCATGAACTCGTTGCGCCATTTGAGCACGATGCGCTTGGGTGGATCGATCTCGAGGACCTCGCCGCTGTCGGTGACGCGGCCGTCGGTGTAAACCATCTTCCACGCCGAACCTTGTTTCCAGTCGCTTAGCATCTGAGCGCCGAGGAAATATTGCCGCTGGAACTCCGGCTCGGTCAGTGCTTGCCAGAGTTTTTCGGGCGAAGTGCGGATGTAGGTGACATAAACGAAAGTGTTGCTCATCAGTCTTCCCTTTCGAGACGTTTCTTCAAATCGCCGAGGGCGCCCAGTCGCCCCCGCTCGAATTTGCCGATCCAGCGTTCGGCGATCTCGTTGATGGGAACGGGATTCAGATAATGTTGCTTCTCGCGTCCCTTGCGGATGGTGGCGACGAGGTTTGCTTCTTCCAGGATCGCCAGATGCTTGGTCACCGCCTGGCGCGTCATGTCCATCTCACCGCACAGCGCGTTCAGCGTCTGTCCGTTCCTGGCATGAAGGCTGTCCAGCAATCGCCGGCGTGTCGGGTCGGCCAAGGCCCGAAAGACATCATCCATGCTCATGATCCTAATATGCAACTATTTGGTTGCATGTCAAGAGGCAGAATCTTGGCTAAGGATGCGCGGGTTGAGGTCGCTGGGAGTGGATTTCAGCGCTTGCGGCCGAACCAGAATGCGTTGGGCATGCGCTCCATGCCGATACGCTCATAGAAGCCGACGACGTCGGGCATGGAGATCAGGCTGATGGCAACGGAAGGTCCGAGTTGCCGGCGTGCCTCATCCATCAGACCCTTGCCGATACCCAGCCCTTGCGCCGATGCAGAAACAGCGAACTCGGAGATATAGCAGACCCAGGAAAAGTCGGTGATGCCGCGAGCGACACCAACCAGCGGCTTGCCCGGTGCATCGATGCGCGCGGTGAGCACCAGGTCGGCACTCGTGAGCATCGCCTTCAAACGGGCATGATCATCGACGGGCCGTGTCTCGCCGAGGCCGGATTCCACCAGAACGCGGCGGAACTCGGCGATGCCGAGGCCCGGTTCGCTGGCGTAAAGGATCGTGGATCGCGTTGTCATGTCGACAAAAGTGCACCATGGGCCGGTGGTTTTGAAGCTGTTTTGTACCGATTTTGTGTTTCGATCGACGACGGAAGTCCAAAAACAGCCGTCTTTTATTTGCCCGCGGCATTGTGTAAACCGAGCGCCAGCAATTCCCCGCAACGAGAAGAAGACGGGCAAGAACCATGGAAAAATTCACCAAGCTCACCGGTGTCGCCGCGCCGATGCCGATCGTCAATGTCGACACCGACATGATCATCCCCAAGGATTATCTCAAGACGATCAAGCGCACCGGGCTCGGCACCGGCCTGTTCGCCGAAATGCGTTACAAGGACGACGGCTCGGAAAACCCGGACTTCGTGCTCAACAAGCGGGCCTACCGCAAGGCGCAGATCCTGGTCGCCGGCGACAATTTCGGCTGCGGCTCGAGCCGGGAACATGCGCCGTGGGCGCTGCTCGATTTCGGCATCCGCTGCGTCATCTCGACCTCGTTCGCCGACATTTTCTACAATAACTGCTTCAAGAACGGCATCTTGCCGATCACCGTCAGCCCGGAAGACCTGGAGAAGCTGATGGACGATGCCTCGCGCGGTTCCAACGCGACGCTGTCGGTTGATCTCGAAGCCAAGGAAATCCGCGGGCCGGACGGCGGCGTGGTCAAGTTCGACCTCGACGAATTCAAGCGCCACTGCCTCTTGAACGGCCTCGACGATATCGGCCTGACCATGGAGAAGGCCGGCGCCATCGCTTCGTTCGAGAAGAAGAACGCTGCTGAGCGCCCCTGGGCCTGAGCGGCAGGATGACCTGGCCGGGACAGGCCGGGTTCGTGGCGGCTGAACGGAGGGGACAGTCATGACACGTTCGCTTCTTGCCGGGGTCTGCGCGCTGGCGTGGATTCTGATGCCGGTGGCAGGCGCGCATGCACAGACCGACATGGTGCTCGTGCCGGCTGACGATGCGTCCGGCGGGGCCGCCGACCAGGGCGCATTGAGCAATGCGGCCCTAGCCGACGATGGCAGCCAAGCACCGATCCCGTTCGAGGGCGGCCAGCTGACCATCACCCAGGAGGAAGAGTACGGGGAACGGGTGCTCGCCTTCGACGGCAAGGAACTGGCGCGCAATTACGACGTCTTCTTTGACAAGATCGTCGAGGTCGGCGGCGTCAACGTGGCGCTGGTCGATGTCGGCGATGGTGGCAATCAATGCGGCCCGGCCAAGGTGATCGTTTGGAAGCCGGAAGGCGGCACGATCCAGACGGTCACGGTCGAGCAGGATGAATGCGGCGCGCCGCCGGCCGCGATCTCCGACAGCGCCGTCTATTTCGTACCCTATCTGCTGCCGGGTGATTCCAAGCCGGCGCTGCAATGGTCGCCGACGGCCGGACTGACGACTTCCGGCAATCTGACCTACATGCCGGAGCCGGGCACCGACTGGAAGGACGTTGATCCGTCGAAATACGACAACATCATCGACGCCTTCCACAATGAAGCGGTCTACAAACTAGCCGAGACACTGCTTGGCAAGGACATGCCCGACATGGCGACCAGCCTGCTGGTCGGCGGCGGCACGGAAAAAACCGCGTCGGGCGCCTTTTTTGCCAGCGGCTGCGTGCCGCATGATTGCGGCGGCAATGACGGCTTCATGGCGGTCGACCCGGTCAACCGGAAGCTCTATTTCGCCCGCCGCGGCGACAAGCCCGAGCCGGACGCGTGGCCAGCGGTGAGTACATGGCCGGCCGACGTCAAGGAAGCGCTGGACAAGGCGCTGGGGTCGGCGAATTAGGTTTTTTTGCGCGGCGCGGCGACTACCCTGCTTTCGTCATCCTCGGGCTTGACCCGAGGATCCATGCCGTAACATCGGCCGAAGAACCGTTGTGTCGCTCGGATGTCACGGCATGATGGGGTGGACGGCGCCCGACGGCATCGGATGTGCCAGAATGAGTTCGTTGAGATCTCAAACAAGGGAGCCGTCCGTGGAACACCTTATC
>NZ_JAMYNR010000022.1:0-99602 GCF_040319155.1 Mesorhizobium sp. M0954
GCCATGCTCTGCTCGAGCCGAACGACGCTCAACGCGAGCGCGACGACCGGTTCTTGATCTCTACCTCAACCGCAGGCGCCCCTCCCGCGCAGCGGGTTCGTTCTCCGGCCCCAAAATATCGAGACGTTCGTACATCGGCGCACTGCGTCAGCAAGTGGCGCGTTGTGCCGTTTGGAATGGATGCCTTGGGGCAAGATCGCTGATCAATATAGGGTCAAGCAGCATAGGATTGCAGTCTGGAACGCGGATTTCGGATCATTGACGAAGCATAAGGCAAATGAGCCGCCGATGGAGAAATGGCTTTGGCCATCGCTCGCACAAATACAATCTGTACCAGAGCGTGGCCGCCCACTCGCAATGGAGCGCGTCACCCACCTCCTGAACTGAACTGAACTGATCCGGTCCGCCCAGCTTCACGGCGCGGCCCAGCTCCGCTCGCCGGCCATCTTGGCGCGGGTACCTGGAGCGGCATCATCATTCTCATGGTTGAGGTGTGGGTTAGCTGTATTGACCGCCAAAGCGCTCATGACAGGGCTGGGAAGCGGGTGACTGATCGCGGTCGCCGTTGTGACTGTCTGTCCATCCTAGCTACGCCCATGGCGCCCTCGAATGGATTGGGTCTGACCGAAGACCGTTTTCGCTTGGCTCAACCTCGATCGTCTTCCCGCAACGACGGCGCTTCGTTTTCTTCCCCTGGCCGTACCACCCCACCCGGCACACCTGGCGGGGACCCCGGTTTGCGTCCATTCCTCGCGGCCCAAGAAAGTCTCGCGGCGCCGTCTTCCACTTCGTTTCAGCTGCTTTGGGTGCGGCCCGATCGCCCCCGGTCTCAAGACCACCATCGAGGCCGCGATAGGCGCGGCCCGAGAAACAGAAGGAACCATCACAATGGCGACGATCGGCACATTCTCCCGCACCGCGAACGGCTTCTCCGGCTCAGTCAAAACCCTGAACCTCAACGTCAAGTCGGTGACGTTCACGCCAGCCGAAGGCGACAATGAAAAAGGTCCGGACTTCCGCATCTTCGCCGGCGCCATCGAGTTCGGGGCGGCATGGAAGAAGACCTCGCGCGAGGGCCGCGACTACCACTCGGTCAAGCTCGACGATCCGAGCTTCCCCGCTCCGATCTATGCGAGCCTGGTCGAGACCGCCACCGAGGGCGAGTTGTCGCTCATCTGGTCCCGCCGCACCGCACAGTGATCCGACTAAACACGCAGCCCCGCGCAAGGCGGGGCTTCGCCATGGTTCAGGTCCTACAGCGTGGCACGTCCGCCAGCTGCAGCACGCTACGCTTTGACGGGTGTCTTGCGCGCCTTCTTCACCGGCGACTTGACTGCCCTTGCGGCTGTTGTCGCTGCTGCCGCGCGAGCAGCTCGTTTTGGTTTTTCTGCCGCAGCTGTTTCTGGCGCTGCCGCCTTGCGTCCCAGGCCTATTGATTTCGCCAGGGCCGAGCGGGTGGCCGCGTAGTTCGGCGCTACCATCGGATAGTCGGAGGGCAGGTTCCATTTCTGCCGGTATTCGTCCGGACTCAGATTGTAATGCGTTCCGATATGCCGCTTCAAGGATTTGAACTTTTTCCCGTCTTCCAGGCATATGATGAAATCAGGTGACACTGACTTCTTGATCGACACCGCCGGCTCCAGCTTGGCTGCGGTCGCAGCCACAGGTCTGCCGATCCCTTGCAAAGCGACATAGACATCCCCGATCAACTTCGACAACTCGCCGACCGGCAGCGGATTGTTCGAAACGTAGGCGGAAACGATGTCGGCGGTGATTGATACGAGATCAGCCTGGTCGCTTGGGTCTGGAGAAACGGTCATCGAGTTTTCCTCTTGTCTGACGGCTCTAATAGCGCGCGTTGAAACGGATGGGCTGTTTATTGCCAATCAGGCAAATAATTCGTTTTTCCGCAACAAACCTCATTCGTCGCAAATATCAAGCCGGCAAGCTTTCGCTTCCATCGTTCTGCCCGGCTGCGGACAGAGTTGCTGATAAACCGGTGAAAGCTGCTGCACCGCAGATCGAGCGATGAACATGCGCGTACAATCTTTATCCTCTCGGCACTTGGCGGCGCGGTCCTCCTCGCGGCGGCGGCGGTGAATTGGAGCTTCGGGCGCAATTCATCTGGAACGCGTCGGCGACGTTCAAGTTGCCTGAACCTGTTCGGGCCAACGGGTCCGGCAGGCACATTTCGGGCGGCGTGGCGCTACATCTAAACCGCGCCTGGGTATAGTCGAGGATCTCGCTAATGCTCTCGCAGATGCTGGGCAGGGTGCCGCCGCAACAACGCGCGGCGGATGATCGGGCAGCGGCCCGCGCTTTGGTTGCGCTTTTCCGGGTTCGCTACGGCGCGGAGTGATGGTCGCGCCTTCGCTGATATCGCGTTCGATGTGGTCGGGGTCCATTGCGCTCGGAATCCGAGAAGGGATCCATCTTTCAGCTGCTCCTGGATCAGTATGGCGAGCCCGTCGAGCCTCTTGACGGTCGGTATGACCGAGCGCCAGATGCATCTTCACACCCGCCGCAACGACGATCATGATGCGTTCTCCCTTACCGCGAGATGCCGCTTGACTGCATCCGCATTGCTGCCGACGGACGCAAAGACGCGCCGCCCGTTGTCCAGTCGGACTGCCACCATGCCGTCCGGCGGCCGCACGAGATTGCACAGGGGAGCCGTCGCCGGCGTTCGTTTTTTCGCCCCATGGATGAGCGCAACAGTTGCCAATTGCGGCGTCTTGCGAGCGGTCAGGCCGAAACTCGACACGCCAGCGGAAGGCCGTGCTGGTGGCGACTCCATGGCGGCGGCAAACCTCCGCCACACTGACGCCGGGCTTCTCCGTCTCCTGCACAATCGCCTGCTTCTGCGCGTCGCTGAAGCGGCGCCGGTCCGACCGCCCGTCAACCCGCAGTCTCAAGCGATTGGCGCCGCACGCAATCAGCGCTGCTTAATTGAGCCCGGGCACTCGGATGCAACAGAGATCGCCAGTCCACTTCGAATTCGAATTCCTCAAGACGAGCGCGCCATTTGCGCAGCGCATGGGGGCGAAAGCCCGAGCGCCACGGCATATTCGGCAGGCCCCAATCCGCTCCAGTTCATCGCCTCCACATGCATGCCCCAGAACGCCTGCAGGGCAAATCGGATCGTGTCCGTACGCACGCTGTAGCAGTAGCGGCGCGGGCTCTTGCGTCGCTTCGGCGGCCCTTTCTTGCCCCGCTTTTGCGGCTTTCCCCGGCGCAATTTCCGCAGATATTCCGCACGTTTGCGCCGATCTTCCGCGCTCACCAGATGACGCACCCACAGCTTGAAAGTCGTCATCGAAAGCTTGCGCCGGCGGCAATATTCCTCCACCTCAAAACGGCCCCCGATACCAGGTCGCGACATGCGTCGACCAGTACGAGTTGTCGGCCTTGTCCCAGGAACGTCGAGGCACCGCCGAAGATCCTCCTCGATAAGAAGGAACCCCACACGTTGCGAGATTGCACTAGGTGTGCAGGATCCGGACGGTTACAGAGTGCGGAGAGGGCAGCAAGATAAAGCGAGCTGGCGCTCGCCTCGCTTCGCTCGTAAGTGCTTGTCTGCACATTGTTTTTCCTGCCCGTGCCGACCTCAGGCAGAATGACGTGAGGTGCGGGGCTGACAGGCTATGGCTATGCTGTTGATCCGAAACGCAAAACTATCGTGCCGCAGCGATGTGCGATCCGCCATTCTTCGCCGCAGCAAGTCTTTGCGCGCCGTAGCACGCTCTGCGCTCCGGCCATCTTGAAGCACCAAATCCGACTCCCGATGCTGTCGTCATGGCAGCTCGTGACAGCGACAGATTCGAGGTTCGCACCGGCCGGATGCGGCATGGTGGCGCGCCGGTCAATTCACGGACGCTGCCCTTCGTACGCCAGGTCGAGATTGCCATCCGCAAGCAAGGCGGCAATCCCAATCGCATCGGCGCAAGCAGGAGCGACGGAAAGGGGAGTGGCCGCTTCAACGCCCGGGGCCGCGGCGGCAAGGTGGCGGCAGATTTGCCAAAGGCCAGCGGCGGCTGGCGGCAGGACGAGAGCGGGGTCCGTTTTCGCTCCCGCCGCGTCGTGGTGAAGGCGCGCGTCGTCAAGTTGCCAGGACGAGGCAAGGGGACCACCGGGCGCGGCCAAAAGTTTGTGACGACGAGCAAGGCCGTCGATGCGCATCTGCGCTATCTCCAGCGCGACGGCGTGACCAGGGATGGCGAGAAGGGCAGGGTGTACTCGGCCTTCGACGACGAGCCCGACGGCAAGGCCTTCGTCGAGCGCGGGCGCGGCGACCGACATCAATTCCGTTTCATCGTCGCACCGGAGGATGCCGCCGAGATGGAAGACCTGCGCTCCTTCACCCGCGATCTCATGCGGCAGATGGAAGCCGACCTCAACACGCGACTCGACTGGATCGCCGTCGACCATCACAACACCGGCCATCCACACACCCACATCCTGGTGCGCGGCATCACCGGCGACGGCAAGATCCTGAACATCGCCGGCGACTACATCGCCCATGGCATCCGCCATCGGGCAACCGAGCTGGTGGAACGGGAACTCGGGCTGCAAAGCGAGATCGAAGTCGCCCGCAAGCTGGCCAACGAGGTGGACGCAGAACGGCTGACAAGACTCGACCGCATGCTGATCGCCGAACAGCAGGAGCACGATCTTGTCGACCTCCGTCCCAATGCCAGCGACAGCTACACCATTTCCAGCAACCGCTATCTGCTGATCGATAGGGCGAAGACACTGCAACACTTCGGCCTGGCCAACGAGATCGAGCCCGGCCGATGGGTGATCTCTGACCGAGCCGAAAGCACGCTGCGGGCACTTGGCGAGCGCAACGACATCATCAAGACCATGCACCGGGCACTCGAGGAGCACGGCCTCGCCGATGAGCGGGGCGCGGCTCAATATGTCATGCACCGGCAGACCATCACCGAACCGGTCGTCGGCCGTGTGCTCGCCAAGGGCCTTGCCGGCGACGAGATGAGCGATAAGCTGTCGCTCGTCATCGATGGCGTCGACGGACGCACCCATTATGTCGAGACCGCGGATGCGGCAAAGCTGGAAGACATTCAGCGCGGCCATATCGTGGCACTCGAACCGATCCTGCCGAAGGAGGGGCCGCGTGCGGCCGACCGCAACATCAGTGTCGTGGCGGGCGAGGATGGCATCTATCGCCCGAGCAGACATCTGGAGGCAATCCGCGAGGCATTTTTGGAGCAGGGCAAGGACCCGGAAGCCTTCGTCCGCTTCCATGTCCGCCGTCTCGAAGCGCTGCGCCGGGCCGGCCATGTCGAGCGCATCGACGACGACCACTGGCGCATTCCGGAAAACTTGCCCGAGCGCGGCATCGCCTATGATGCCCGCAGCCGCGGAAAGGACTTCTCCGTCCGCGTGCTTTCGACGCTCGATCTTGACGCGCAGATCGGCAGCGACGGCGCCACCTGGCTCGACCGGGAGCTTGTGGCCAAAACCCCTGTGCCGCTGGTCCGGTCAGGCTTCGGTTTCGACGCCGACAACGCCCTCGACAGACGGGCCACCCAGCTCGTCAGGATGGGCCATGCCGAACGCGACGCGGCGAGCGGGACGATCACCTTCTCGCGCGACCTTGTAGCCACGCTGGCGCGCCAGGAGGTCGCGCGCGTCGGCAAGGAAATGGCCGCTGCGCGCGGCCTTACCTTCGTGCCCGTACAGCCCGGCAACCATATCGGCGGCACGCTGCTTGGCTCGGTCGGTCTTGCCAGCGGGCGCTTCGCCATGCTGGACGATGGTCTCGGGTTTCAGCTCGTTCCGTGGCAGCCAATGCTGGAGAAGCGCATCGGCCAGCACATCACCGGGCTCGTGCAAAACAGCGGCGGCATCGACTGGAGCTTCGGCAGAAAACGCGGGGTCGGAATCGGGATGTGAGGAATGCTCGCGCCGCAAAATGCGCAGGTGGGGCGAGAGCCGTAATTCAGATCTGCCGGAGAATGAACTGTGTCTCGACCGCGCGTGCGTCGATTGTTCCCAACTTGGGCACTCACTCGTATCAGGTCTCCCGCGACGACCCACAAACGCGCCGCTCCATAGGGCGGACACATCTGCGCCACTTTCCCTGTCCCTGTACGCCTTTGCGAAAGGGAGCCGGTCCATACAAAAGGATCACAGTTTGCCTTTTGCATCGTCTGATCGACGCGCCAGGCGAACGCCAGCACCGCCGCCGTTTTCCGGAATGAATTCGACACCGGCAGCTTCTAATGCTGCAGTTAGCGCCTCTAGAGTGGTCTGCCTCGAAGCCGTTTGGGCATTCTCAATTCTGACGAGCGTGCGAACGTTTATCCCGGATGCGTTGGCCAGATCCTCTCTCGTCCAGTCAATTAAGGCTCTCGCTGCACGAAGCTGGTGGGCCGATATGTCCTTTTTCATGACATTCTTCTTGTTTAAAGTCACAAAAAGTGACATATCAGGAGGGCAACAGAGTCGGCCGCACGAGGTGCTGGTAACACCCTGAGCGGCCTGACCACCACCCAAGCTGATTGGAGCTCGGATCATGGCTGATTCCGACAATACCACGACTCTGCCGTTCGTCACCCGCAGGAGAGTGCTTGCGGGAACAGTGGCGGCAACCACCGCGTGGACCCTTGAAGGGAACGCGTTTGCTGGCGAGGCCAGGATGACGAATGTGCCCCCCGACCCAGCGCTGGCGCTTTGGCGGGAATGGGAGACAACCCACAAGCTGACCGAGCGGCTTTGCCGCAAGCAGCAGCGCCTGGAGACGAGGCTTGTCTCGAACGTCGGCTTTCCTTGCGCAACCGTGTGCCTGCCCGAGGGTGAGGATGTGACGGTCCACTCGATCGAGGCGCTCAATGAA
Organism: Mesorhizobium sp. M0954; assembly: GCF_040319155.1. Lineage (NCBI taxonomy): Bacteria > Pseudomonadati > Pseudomonadota > Alphaproteobacteria > Hyphomicrobiales > Phyllobacteriaceae > Mesorhizobium > Mesorhizobium sp. M0954. The sequence continues at coordinate 6,860 of NZ_JAMYNR010000022.1, forward strand.
GTGCTCGGCAAGCGCCCGGACACAGCGGATCTCCGGGAAAAGGCCGAAGCTGACCTCGCGGCGCATAAGGCACGCTGGGACACGGCTGCGGAGGAGGGCGGCTATGCTGCGGCCCTTCGAGCTGAGCGCGAGGCTGCCAATCGGGCGCAGGATCTGATGCAAGCGCTCTCAACGACGCCTGCCACGAGTGTCGCTGGCGTGGCGGGCAAGCTCGATGCCGTGTTGCGCGAGGGTGAGGCCTGGGTGGAATGCTCCGAGTTCCCTGGCCGCAAATCCGTTCGGCGCTCAGCGATCTGGTACGGATCGCCCAGCAGACGACTGACGACGAACCGCCCGCACCTGGCGGGCTGGCACCCGTCTCCGCGAGAAACGGCTTAAGAGCCGGTTGGCCTCGTAACGGCGGCTTGCTTGACTGAGATACGCGGCTGATCTCTTCCGGTCGAGTGGCTGCGCGGAAATAAGCCACCCATTTTCATGACTTACGTCGTGGCAGGCCATTTTGTTTTGGGACGCAATTCTCGGGGAGCGGCTGTCTTTTGCAGAATTGGGGATCGGTGAAATCCAACTCTTCGACTGAGCCGGTGATCAAGCCCCAACTGCGCTGCCGATCGATCGGGACTTCATAAAAGTCGTCGCCGCCATGCTTGAAAGCCTCATCCTCCAGCGCGACGGCTACGCCCATTTCCCGGAGATATTGCTTCTTCTCCAGGTGAGCATTGGCTAGAACTTTGGCAACCCTCTTGGCGGACTTTATTTGAGTGAAGGTCCTGTCGCCATTTGAGTACAGGACGGCTTGTCCCTTGTGGACCGCGATAAAGTTGCGGTCGCTGTTGAGCCTTTTGACGCCACCAGCAAGGAACAAGGGGCAGGCAGACAGGCAGTTGGCTTCTTCGAATCGACCTTGGCCGTCAATCTCTGGCATCGTGCGACAGACCGAGGCTTTGTCTTTGCAAACTACCGGTGAAGTCCCAATAGCGATTGTCAGCTTGTTCTTTCTCGCGATCCTGCCGAGTTCCTGGGCGGACTGACGGTCACCACCATTCGATGCCAAGACGATGGGCAGGTGAACTGCGCCGAGGCTCTTCAGCAGCTTGCGCAAAGCCGATGGGGACGAGGTTTCAATCGAACCTGCAGCGTAGATCCACGCAGGGCAGGTTGGTTCACATGCGGGGTCCGAGTTCCGGATCACCTGGAAGGTCATGACAGTATCCGGGGCCCATGCCAGTGCCGGCATCTTCGGCAGTGCTGCAAAAAAGGCCACAGTCAAGAGCACAGCACGGCAGAGAGATCGAAAGAAAAGCAAAGCCGCCCCCCGGAAGCATTGTTAGAGAGCAATGAGGTGAACGTTGCACGATGTCAACTCGGTCGATTCATCCGTCGCTCGCGCGCCGTTTTTCCGAGCCAAAGGAAGCTGTGATTGCGGCGGCATATATGCCGGTGTTGACATTCGTGTCGCCCGCCTCGACCCGTTGCAGGGTCGAGCGCGAGGTACAGGCGCGCTCGCCACCCGCGCCATTGGGAGCCGCCGCCGGGCATCGTGGATATTCGCTCCCAGCCTGTGCAGGGCGTCTGACCGCGGCCGGAGGATTGTTGGGAGTGGGCATTGACACCTTTGCACTACTGATTACGCCTTAAGACTCTTGAGATGGACATTCTCGCAAACGGCTACCGATCCGCGCGTTGTCGATCCTCCGCAGAGCGCAGGCTGCGGTCAGGAGCCACCATTCCGGATACGTCGGCCGCCTCCTTCACCTTGCGCTCCCGCTCCTGCGGCGGCACCCCAGCGATCTTCAGTGCGAAGCCCCCTATTCTCGGCCAAGCTCATATGCGGATAGGCCGCATAGGAATGGAACACCATGGCCAGCCCACGCGCGGACGGGTCGATGTCGTTGGCGCGCACGCCGTCGATCATGAGGTCGCCTGCGCTGATCCTTTCCAGCCCGGCGATCATGCGCGGCAGCGTGGACTTCCCTCAACCGGACGGGTCGACGAAGACGATGAATTCGCGGTCCTCGACGTCGAGGTCGATGCCCTTGATGATCTCGGCGGCTCCATAGGATTTGCGCGCGCCGCGCAGCTTGAGCTCAGCCTTGGCTTGCCTCCCTGGCGCCGGTTGTCGTCTCCTCGTTCTGCACCATCGCCAGCGCCGTGCCGGGCTCGCCCTCCCATAGGATCAGGCTCGCCGCGCCGACTAGGCCCGCCCGGTCGCCAAGTTCGGCCGGAACGATCGGCACGTCGCGATAGGCTTGCATGGCGCGGTGCTCGACGGTCGCCCTGATGGTCGGTGCCAGGAGGTCGAAGCCGTTGGAAAGGCCGCCGCCCATGACGATCAGGTCGGGCGAGTAGAGATGCAGGAGGTTGGTGAAGCCGATGCCCAGCCACCGCGCCTCGGCCTCGACCAGTGGGCGAGCCGCCACATCACCCGCCCGCGCGGCCTCGACGACGTGTCGCGCCGAGACGTCGCCATTGTTGGACAGCCGCCGGAGCAGCGAGCCGTCGCCCGGCGCGGTCAGCCGTGTCGCCCGGCGTCCGAGCGCCGTACCGGAGGCGACCGCCTCGAAGCAGCCGACGGCGCCGCAGAAGCAGCGGTCGCCTTCGCCGGTGATGGTCATGTGGCCGATCTCGGCCGCCAGCCCGCGCCTGCCGTGATAGATGTGGCCGTCGGCGATGACGCCGCCGCCAATGCCGGTCGACACGGTCACGAATACCAGCGATCCGGTGCCGCGGCCGGCGCCGAAGCGCCATTCGCCGAGGGCCGCCGCATTGGCGTCGTTCTCCAGCCGCACCGGCAGGCCGAACTGCCGGCTGAGGATGTCGATCAGCGGCACATTGTGCCAGCCGGCCAGGGTCGGCGGCCCGATGACGATGCCCGCCTTGGGATCGAGCGGCCCCGGCGCGCACATGCCGATGCCGACCACCTTTGCCCGCGGATGCTCCGCCAGCAGGGTGCCTGCCAGCGCGATGATCTGGCCGATCACCGCCTCCGATCCCGCGGCTGCCATCGTCGGTGCCGAAACCCGGGCGATGACATCACCGCTGCGTTCGACGAGCGCGCCGCGCAGCTCCGTGCCGCCGAGATCGAAGGCAAGCGCAAGCGTGCTCATCAGGCGGCGACCTTCAGTCCGTGCAGCCAGGCCATGCGCTGCGCAAGGTCGGGATCGCCGAAGGCAAGCGAGCCCAGCACAACCGTCTCGGCGCCGGCGGCGCGCAGCAGCGGCACTGTCTCGTGGCGGATGCCGCCATCGGCGGCAAGCACGATGTCGGCCTCACGGCCGGCCTTCCGCATCAGCGCGCGTGCCTCGATCAGGCGCGGGCAGGCCTGATCGGACAGGCTCTGCCCTTTGACGCCGATGGAGGTGCCGAGCAGCGTCACGAACGCCACTTCAGGCAGGAAAGGCGTGACGACGCTGACAGGCGTTTCCAGCCTGAGCACCACGCCGGCTTCGGCGCCAAGCTCATGCGCCAGCCGCACGGCGCGAAGCCCCGCTTCACCATTCTCGGCATGCACGCTGATCAGGTCGGCGCCGGCCTCGATGAGCTGCCGCGTCTGCTCCTCGACGATTTCGGCCTCGACCATCAGATGAACATGGATCGGCCTGGTCGTCAGCTTGGCGATTCGTGCCACCAGATCCGGAAAGAACAGGAAGCCGGGGGTGAAGCGGGCGTCGGCGACGTCGACGTGATGCAGATCGGCATGGGCCTCGATGCGCTTCAGGTCGCGCTCCATATTGGCGAGATCGGCCGACCACAGCGAGAATTCGCCGAGCAGCCGGTTGCGCGGCAGAGCGGCTATCGCGGCGGGGCCTGAGAGAGATTTGCTGGTCATGACGGAATGAGGCTCCGGACGTTCGAGTGGGCGTGAAGGAAGGCCGAGATCTCGGCGTGTAATTCGGTGAAATGGCTGGCGCTGTCGAGCGCCTTGGGGGTGATCTCGGCGAAGATCGCATTGGGGATGACTGCGGCGAGCGTATAGGCGGCCGACAGCGGGTGGACCGCGTCGCTGGCGTTGCCAATGGCCAGCGTCGGGATGCGCAGGGCGGCGGCGTCGCGCTCGGAAATCCCGGGCCCGTCGGCGGCGATGTTGGCGAGCACCTGCGCAAAGGCGTGGGCGTCCGGCCGGTCGAAATAGCCGAACAGCGAGGACAGGTTGTCGGGCGCCTCGCGGTAAAGCCGCGTCGCCGTCTCGGATTGCGCGAAGATACTCCGCGCGCTCTCGGCGCCACGGTCGAGGATGAGTTCGGCGACCTCGGTTATAGGCTGCATGTTCACCGGTGCTGCCGTGAACGTCCACGCCGGCCGCACCAGCACCATCGCGGCGACGCGGTCGGGATGGCGGCAGGCGAGGCGGAGCGCGATCGCGGCACCCATCGAGACGCCGCCGGCAACGAAGCGGTCGAGGCCGGCCTGGTCGGCGGCCGCGAGCACATCGTCGGCGAACATCTCGAACGAAAATGGCCGTCGCTCGCCAAGGCCGGAGCCGCCATGGCCGCGGCATTCGAGCGTGATGCGACGAAAGCCTGTGGGGAAGGTCTGCGCAACCTGCGCCTCGCCGCCACCCAGCCCGTGCTGAACGACGACCGCCAGCCCGTCGCCCGTATCGGAAACCCGAAGCGCGGCGCCATCGCGGAGCAGGATCGTCGGGCGCGCCATCACAGCAGCCCCTTGAGGAAACGGGCGACGCCGGGCGCTTCCCCGGCCGAAAGCCCATGCGTCACCAACGGCCCGTCGAAACCTGTCGCCTTCAGCCGGGCGATGAAGTCGGCGAAGTCGACGACGCCTTGCCCGGCGGTGGCAAACCGGCCGTCGGCGAAACGGTCCTTGGCATGGGCCATGGCGACATGGCTTGCCGTGCGCTCGACTGCAGCCGCAACCATGGCGCGCGCCTGCGCGGCATCCGCCTGTTCGAACAGGTTTGCCGGATCGAGCACGATGCGCAGCCGCTTCGAACCCATCTCGGCGATGAGCCGCATCGCGTCAGGAGCGGAGGTGACGATATTGGTCTGTTCGGGCTCGATCCCAAGATTGACACCGTGACGCTCGGCGAGTTCGAGCGCCTTTTCCATCTCGACCGCCATGTCGGTCCATGCCGAGGGATCGGCATTGTCAGGATGGTGCGCCCATTGGTCGTCACGATTGCGCGTTCCGGTGCAGAGCGTGACGAGCGGCGTGGAAAGCCTTGCGGCGGCTTCGATCACCATCGCCAGCCGACGCAAGCCATCGTCGCGTACCTGCTTGTCCGGATGCGCCATGTTGTAGGTGCCGGACAGCGCCACGAGACCGACGCCGGAGCTGTCGACTGCGGCATTGATTGCCCAGATCGCCGCTGCGGGAACATCATCCGGCATCGATGGCAGGCCGGCGCATGCGAGATTGAATTGGGTGACCGCAAAACCCGCGTCACGGACCGACGCCAGCACGCCGGCCGGCTCGCTGCCCGGGAAGGTCTTGGCGAACACCCCGATCTGCATCAGACCGCTCCCGTCACGCCAGCAATCTCGACGCGTTCGCCGCTCTCGACCGAGCGCGCGATCGCCACCATGGCGCGGATTGAGGCGAGCCCGTCGTCGACATTGGCGCCGGGCATCGGCTTGCCGTCGAGCACCGTCTCAGCGAGGCCTTCGAGCTGGCGGCGGAAGAAATGGCCGTCTGCGCCAAGCGGCTTGCGCGACGTCGCATCCTTCTCATGGAAGATGTCGACCTCGCTTGCGCGGAAATACCAGGGATTGAAGGTCTTCGCGATCACCGAGCCGTTTTCGCCATAGAGCTGGAAACCTTCATGCCAGTCCATGCGCACGGCAACCGTGAGGTCGAGATGGCCGAGCGCGCCATTGGCGAACTCGGTCTCGACGAACCAGCAATAGGCGCCGAATTTCTCGTTGAGGCGGGCTCGTACAGCGGTGATCTCGCCGCACAGGAAGCGCGCCGTGTCGACGAGATGCGAGCCATGCGCCAGCATGAAGTATTGCCTGAGATCGGCCTTCGGATTGCCGGCCGGCTTCCTCGCCAGCTTGCTGGTAATGGGCAGAGGTTGGATCGCGTCGGTGTTGGTGTAGCGATGGGTGGAATCGCAATACCAGGCCTTCAGCGCCAGGATCTCGCCCATCTCGTCGCGCACGAAATCGCGCGCCGCTTCGAGAGCCGGGTCGAAGCGCTTCATGTGGCCGACCTGCAGCACCTTGCCGGAGCGCTTGACCGCGTCGGCAAGCTTCTGGCCTTCCTCGACCGAGACGCCGATCGGCTTTTCGCAGAGAACGTGCTTGCCCGCCTCGAGCGCCTTGATCGACATCGGCACGTGATAGGCGTCCGAGGTGGCGACGATCACCGCCTCCAGCGCAGGGTCGGCGAGCATCGCGTCATAGTCGCCATACATCTTCTGCGGCTCGTAGGTCGCGCCCATACGTGCAAGCAGATCGGGTGCTGCGTCGCAGATCGCGTAGAGATCGGCATTGCTCGCCTTCACGCAGGATTCCAGATGCGCGAATTGAGCGATCGGCCCGCAGCCGAGCACACCGACACGAAGACGACGGTCTTTCTTGCGGATCATCGTCTCAGGCTCCGTAGCCGCGCATGGTCTGGCGGTTGGTCTTGACCGCGCCGGCCGGATCGGCGGCGGCGGTCTCGGACTCTTCCTCCAGCACCAGCCAGCCATTGAAGTTGGGTGCCGCACTGGCGATCTCGATCACCTTCGCGGTGTCGCAGACGCCCTTGCCGAGCATCGCCCAGGTGCCGCTCGCATCGACATCCTTCAGGTGCACGTAGCAGATGCGATCGCGATAGGTGGTGAGCGTGTCGGCCATATCCTTGTGGCCGCGCAGGATGTGACCGGTGTCCGGCACCCAGCCGACCAGCGAGGCATCGAGCAGCCCGAAGATGCGGTCGCAATCGGGGCGGTCGTAGAGCAGCGTGCTGTGATGCGAGCTCGGGTGCACCGCGACCTGGACGCCGGCCCTGCGGCCGAGTTCACCAGCCTTGTTGTAGACCTCGGCCGCAATGGCGAACTTGTCGTCGCGCGGACCGTCCGACACGACGGTGGCCGAGCCCATGGACACCATCGCGCCCGGAAAGGCGGCGGCGAAATCGATCCAGCGCTTGGCGGTCTCGAGGTCGGCGCCGATCTTCTCCTTGAGTGTGAAGCCGCTGTCCGAACCGAACGCGAAGGAGACCAGCGTCAGGCCGGATGTCTTCAGCGCCGCAGCGAACTCCGCCGGCTTGCCGGCATAGCGGCCGATCATCGTATCGGTGATCTCGATGCCGGCATAGCCGCCATCGGCGATCGCTTTGAGCAGGTCGTCGGGGCCGCCGGCAAAACGGTCTCCGAGCATTTCCCAGGTGAAGGTCTGGCAGCCGACTTTGAGGTCTTTCACGTTCATCCTTTCATTCCTTGATTCCACCTGCATAGGCCCTTCGATGATGTGGCGCTGGAAGAACGGCTCCAGCACGATCAGCGGCGCTATGACGACGCTTGAGGCCGCGGCGATATCGCCTGCCAGCAGAGAAGGTCCAATCCATCGATTTCGATGCGCGGCCTACTCCATCAGTTCTCTGTGGGAGGGACATCCTACTTGACCGAGCCGGCGGTCATACCGGCGAGGAAGAACCTCTGGGCAACGAGGTAGATGAGCAAGAGCGGTAGCGAGCCGAGCACGCTCATCGCCATCATCTGGTTCCATTCGAAGGCGTGCTGCCCCATCAACAGCTGGATGCCGATCGGGACGGTGCGCATGGACGTTGACTTCGTCAGCGTCAGCGCAAACAGAAATTCGTTCCAGCACAACAGGAAGGTGTAGACCGACGTCGCCACGATACCAGGCAGTGAAATCGGGACGATCACCCGCCAGAGCGCCGTCCAGCTGCTGCCGCCGTCGACAGCCACCGCTTCATCGAGATCGCGGGGCAAGGTGTTCAGATATCCCGTCATCAGCAGGATCGCGTAGGGCAGCGTAAATACCAGGTAAGTCAGGATAAGTGCGACGTAGGTGTCGAAGATGCCATACGAGACGACAAGCCCGAAGAAGGGGATCAAAAGCGTGATCGGCGGGATCGTCTGCGTGCTGATGATGAGCGTGTTGAGGCTGCCCTTGCCGCGGAAATTGAAACGGCTGAATCCATAGGCCGCCAGCAAGGCGATCAGCACCGTCAGCACTGTCACCGCTCCGGCCACGAAGTAGCTGTTGAAGAAGAAGCGCAGCTTTACCGGGTCGCCAAGGATGGCCGCATATGCTTCCAGCGTGAAGGCCTTCGGCAGGACGGTTGGTGGCAGGGCAAAGATTTCGGTATTCGACTTGAACGAGCTGCTCAGCATCCAGTAGATCGGGAAGGCCGCGAAAAAGAGCCCTGCAGCAAGCGCAACATGGAGCGCGACGGTGATCAGCCTGTCTTTCGGCGAGTGCCTTTTCCTCATGGTGACTACCGAGCCTTTTGATAGCGGATGTAGAACAGCGTCAGGCCGAGGGAGATCAGCAGGATGACCACGGCGCTCGCCGAAGCCTGCGACAGGTTGTAGCTCGAAAACGCCAGCTTGTACGTGTAGGTGCTGAGGACCTCGGTCGAATAGATCGGACCGCCGCCCGTCGTTATCCAGATCAATGGAAAGACCTGCATGGTCCAGATGAAGTCGAGCAGCGAGATGCTGATGATGATCGGCATCAGCTGCGGGATCGTGATGAAGATCAGCTTCTGGTAGGCCTTCGCCCCGTCGATATCGGCGGCCTCGTAGAAATCCTTGGGAATGCCCTGCAAGCCTGCGAGCAGGCTGACCATGAAAAGCGGGTAGCCCGCCCAGATATTGGCGAAGGTGACGGCGTGCAGCGCGGTCTCGGGCGAGGAAAACCACTCGACCTTGGAACCGATGATGCCCATCTGCATGAGAACGCTGTTCACGACACCGTTCGGCTCGAGCAGGAGGCGCCAGATCACGGCGATAATCACCGCGGTGAACAGCCAGGGCAGAATGTAGAGCACGCGCAGGATATTGCGCAGCGTCGGATTGACGCGGTCGCTGTTCAGCATGAGCGCGAAGATCATGCCGATGGTCATGTGGAAAACCACACTCATGCATGTGAAGTAGAACGTGTGCCACAGCGAAGCCCAGAACACGGGGTCGTCGAAGATCGCCTGGTAGTGTTTCAGTCCGGCAAAGGACGGGTCACGACGCAGCACCGCGCTGTTCTGGAACGAGTAGGCAATCACCGTCACCATCGGCAGCAGCATCAGAAGCCCGATTATGAGCAGCGAGGGCGACAGATAGAGGTAGGGTGCGACCGCTCGTTTCAGCTTGTGGTGGGAGCGCTTTTGCCGGGTCATGTGCCAACCTTGGGATAGGCCTTCAGCGAGAAGGTAAGCTTCGGAAACAGGTCCATCTCAAATTGCCGATCCGTTGTTGCCGGGTGGCCTGCCCGAAGTCAGGCCACCCGGTCGAACATAGCAAACGGGAACAGGCCGATCAGAATTTCGCCATCCAGCCCTTCTGAGCGGTGGCTGCAGCTTGTTCCGGAGACTGCTCGCCGGCGAGCATCTTCTGGGCTTGAACGTCGAACTGGGTCATCAGGTCTTCAGCCACCGGCAGGCCCGTGAACTCATTGGCGAGATAACCGGTCTTGAAGATTTCGAAAGCCTTGCCGAAAGCTTTGTCCGAGGTCACGAAATCGGGTTTGGCGTTGACGTTGCCCGGGAAGGCGTTTGCAAGCGACACGAGCTTGGCGTTCACCTTTTCACTCATTAGATATTGAACGAGTTTCCAGGCTTCCTCCTGATGTTTCGAGGCAGCAGAGATACCGATGCCCCAGGAGGCATAGGGAAGGCCGCGCTTGCCGGTATAGTTTTCTACGACCGGGACCGGGATGAGGTCGAAATTCAGCTTGGGGTTGCGTTTGCGGATGAGGTTCACATGCGCGAGCGAGTCGATCATCATCCCGACGCGGTCGTTGACGAATTCCTCGACCTTTTCCTGCTCGGTCTTGGTGGCGATGCCGGGCGAGACGGTGCCGGCGTCGTTCAGTGATTTGACGAAGGTGAGCATATCCACCACCGGCTTGCCCTCGAGAGCGGGCTTGCCGTTCGCCATCATCGACTGACCCGAAGCCCAAACCCAAGACATCATGTCGTTCTGGACGCCGGATGGCGTTTGCAGCGACAGGGGCAACACCCAGCCATACTGGTTCTTGTCGGCGTGCGTCATCTTCTTGGCGGCTTCGAGAAACTCCGCACGGGTCGACGGCAGCTTGGTCACGCCTGCCTGGGCGGCGAGGTCCAAATTCACGAAGACCGGATAGACGAAGGAAGCCACGGGAAACATCACCGCCTTGCCGTCCACCTTGATGATGTCCGCGACCTGGCTCTTGTCGAAACCACTCGCATCCATCATCGGATTCATGTCGGCGAGTGCGTTCTGCGCATTCAGATTGTTCACCCAGGCGCCGTCGAGACCGACGACGTCGCTGAGCGTTCCGGTTGCGGCACCCACCGAGATCTGGTCTCGCGTGGTCGCGTAGGGGCCGCTGACCAATGTCACCTTGATTCCGGGGTTTGCGGCCTCGAAGTCATCCATGATTGCCCTGAGCGAGCCAGCCGGCAATTCAGGCTCCCACCATTGGGTGAATTCCAGCGTTGTGTCCGCCATGGCGCTGGTTGCGCCAAGCAACCATGCGGCCGCGGCTATTTTCAGCATCGCGGGTTGTATCCGAAACATCATTTTCTCCTCCTTCTACAAGATCGACCGCACAATGCGGACGATCGTCTGGTTTATTCAGAAGCCTTCTTGCGAGTATCTTTCGCAGGCGCCTCCCTCTCGCCTACGGTCTGCTGCAGATATTCAGATCGCCAGATGCGTCTCGGGATCGAAGAAATGGAACTTGGCATCATCCACGGCCAACCGGATTTCCGAGTCGGAGTGGATGGCGCTGGCCGGTTCGAATCTCGCCACCGCGTTCGATGCCAGGCCAAAATCCTCCGCTGCGTCCGGATCGCCGGAGTCCACCCGGACCGCGTCGATGTTCAGGTGGACGATATGTTCAGAGCCGAGCTCTTCGATCGAAGTCACCTTTGCGGGTATCGTCTGATAATTGCGGCCGGACTCGAGGCTGCTGTCATAAAGATCCTCGGGCCGTATGCCGAACACGATCTTGCGCCCCTCATAGGACCTCAGAGCGGGCCTGCCGACGAACGCTGCATCCTGCAATCGGATGGCGAAGTCGCGAAAACCGAGCTCGCCGCCCTTTAGGTTCGCTTCGAAAAGGTTCATCGACGGAGAACCGATGAAGCCGGCGACGAAGGCATTCACCGGCGACTCATACAGTCTCTTGGGTGTGTCGACCTGCTGCAGCACGCCGCCCTTCAACACCGCGACCCTGTCGCCCATCGTCATCGCTTCGATTTGGTCGTGGGTCACGTATATGGTCGTTACGCCGAGCTGCTTTTGCAGGCTGGTGATTTCGGCGCGCATTTGAACACGCAGTTTCGCATCGAGGTTGGAAAGGGGTTCGTCCATGAGAAAGGCGGCCGGCTCGCGTACCATGGCGCGGCCCATGGCAACCCGTTGGCGCTGTCCGCCTGACAGGTTCGCGGGTTTGCTGTCCAGCAAAGACGTCAGCTGAAGGGTTTTGGCGATCTCGTCCACGCGCTTCTTGCGCTCGGCCTTCGGCTTGCCTGCCAGCCGCATCGAAAAGGCGATGTTTTCGAACACCGTCATATGCGGGTAGAGCGCGTAGCTCTGGAAGACCATCGCGATGTCGCGGTCCTTGGGCGGCATGTCGACGACGTCGACTCCGCCGATCCGAAGGCTGCCGCTGGTGATGTCCTCCAATCCCGCGATCATTCGCAACGCGGTGGATTTGCCGCAGCCGGACGGCCCGACGAGAATCAAGAACTCGCCGTCCTCGACCGATAGGTTCAATTGGTCGATTGCGCGAAAATTGTTCCCGTAAGTTTTGCAGATATTCTCTAGAATGACTTCTGCCATCTTCCTCCCTCCACAAGTATAAGCCAATGATTCTTATAATTTTCCTCGGCTTGTGTTCACCTGCGAAATGTTTCCTCGGATAGTTTCAGGCTATGTTCCAGTATCGACATATGCATTTTTCAGTTCGACTGCTGACGGCGCGTTCGTCGATGCCAGGAGTTCCGTGACCTGGTCGTCGGTCGGAAGCGCCTCGCGCCCGCCACGCCCCGTTATCGAAAGGGCCGCCGCCGCGGCCGCGAATGCCACCCGGCCTGCGGTGTCGGCTCCGCGCATCAACGCATGCGCGTAGGCGCCATGAAAGCAGTCACCCGCGCCGGTCGAGTCGACGACCACAACCCGGTGCGGGGGCAGATGCCAGAGACCTGTCTCTTCACGCCCGCGATAGTACACGCCCCTGCCGCCATCGGTCAGAACCACGGCGGACCGCGACGGCGACCACAATGCATCGAGCATCTCGGCGGGCGATCGGCGCCCTGTGGCAGTCCGTGCAAAGCCGAGGGGAAGAATGAGATGGTCGCAGAGCGCGATCAGCCGCTCCGTGGCTGGGCCGCAGCTCCATTCGATATCGCCGAGGATCGCAAGGCCGAGATCGCGAGCGCGAGCCACGACATCCAGCGACCGGATCGCGTAGCTATCGACGATCAGGACAGTCGCGCGGCTGAGGACCTCGTCCGGGAAGTCCGACGCGGTGCCCAGCATCGCGTCGTCGTCATACGCGATGAACCGTTCCCCGTCCGAGCCGACGGTAATGCGCGAGCGCACCGGGCGCGCGTCCGGGTGGCGCGGCGCGAATTCGGTTTCAACTCCGTTCGCAACGAGATCGCGCAGCACGGCGTCGTCAGCGGCGCTGCCCAGCCATCCGACGAACCCGGGGCTTCCGCCGAGCCGCGCGACGGCGGCTAGCGCCGTCGCGACATTTCCCCCGAAAGACCGGGCACTATGCAGAACCTTCCCCTTGCCCGCCGACAACGGCTGATCGACATAGACGATGTCGTCGATCGCAATAGCGCCGAAGCCGAGGATTGAAGGGACGGTGGGCATCGTTCAGGCACCCGCCTTTGCCAGGGCGTCTTGCGCCGAAAGGCCGTCATGGATGACGCCCCGAAAGGCAAGCGCAGCCTTCTCCGGATCGCCATGCCCCCAGAGATTGCGGCCTACCACGGCACCGCGTGCGCCGGCACGGATGGCGTCCGCCGTCTGCTTAAGCGCGCCGAGCAGCGTATCGGTTTTCGGACCACCCGCGATCACAACCGGCACCGGGCAGGTCCGGACGGTCTCTCGGAACGACTCGAAATCGCCCGTGTAGCCGATCTTGATGACGTCGACGCCGGACTCGTAGCCGATGCGCGCCGCATAGGCGATCTCGTCGGGGGTGAAGACGATTTTTGCTCCGTCGGTGAAATCGCGTGGGTAGATGTGCGCCACCACAGGCATGCCGTAGCGCGCCGCCGCATTTACCGAATCGGTGAGCCAGCGTATGTATTTGCCCTCGGTCGCGCCGCGCACCGGAATGGCCACGGCCAACGCATCGGCCCCGGCGCGCACCGCATCCTCGGGCGTTGCGATCAACTCGCTGATGCGATCGTCCGGAGTGAAGCAGCCCGCCTGAATCACCAGGGAAGCCTTGCCCGCATATTGCGGCCACAGATGGCGCGCGGTGCCAGGCTGGATGCTGACGTAGTCGGGTTTGCCCGCCATGACGCGGGCAAGCGCACCCGGCAGGTCGGCAAGGCCGCCTTTGCGCACGTCGCCATAGCCGACGAAGTGGTCGACGGCGCCGCCAAAAAGGTTCCCCGATGGATGCGAGAAGAGGCGCGCAAGACGCACCTTGGTTCCTAGGCTCATGAGTGCAAAATTCCCCAATCGTTTGATTTCAAAATCCTGGACCCAGTGTTTCCGAAAGAAATAAGAAAAACAATCTTTCGAAAGCTTTCGAATTTGCGTATTTTTGCTAAGCTGAGCCGAGGCCAGAGCGGTTGCTTGGCGTAGGGAGGCAAGGGCAGGGCAATGTTGTCGGAGCAGAGACGCCAATCGATCCTGGGTGAGGTGCAACGCAGCGGACAGGTTCGCACGAAGGACCTGTCAGATGGGTTTGGCGTGTCGGAAGTCACGGTGCGCTCCGACCTCGAGATACTGGACCGAAAGGGACTACTGACCAAGACCCGTGGAGGGGCGGTGACCCGTACCACCGATTCGACTACGGCCGCGTTCGCCCGGCGGATGCAAGCGAACCTCGACGCAAAGAAGCGCATCGCCCGGGCGGCGGTAGACCTCTTCGAGGACAACCAATCGGTCATCTTCGACGGCGGCTCGACATTGATGCAGCTTGCCATGCAGTTACCGCCGCTCAGCAATGTCGTGGTCGCGGCCACGGCCATGAATATCGTGCAGCACCTTATGCATCGTCCCGGGCTCGACGTTCATATGATCGGCGGCCGGGTCTATCCCGACACGGTGAGCACACTGATCACCGATGCCGATACGGCTCTCGGCGGCTTGGTAGCGCATCAGGTCTTTGTTGGAGCGCATGCGATAGACTCGTCACTGGATGTGGTCGACGTGAACGAAGACATGGCGCGAACGAAGCGAAACCTCGTTCGCATGGCCCGGCGCGTTGTCCTCCTCGCCGATTCGAGCAAATGGGGCGTCAGCGGGACCTCCAAGGCATTTTCGCTGTCGGCCGTCGATGTGGTGATCACCGACGATGGCCTGCCCGGTCCAATACGCAGCCAGCTTGATAGGATCAGGGCCAAGGTGATCTATGCCTGAACCCGTCTCGGTTCCTACCGCGACGGAAAGATCCAGTGCGCGCATGACTCACGGGATTCGCATCGGCCGTTGGCCGTTTTTCATGTCAGTCATGTTCTCCTCCTCAAGGCTGGCGGCCTCCAATGCTGCGCCAGCGTTTTCACATGCTCTATAAAAATTTTACGCGCGTCAAGATTTAAAATGTTATATAGCGGCTTTCGACTATGAACCTTGCCGTAGCCAGGCCATGACCGCGTTAGAGGTACGATCTGAAATGCACAGAAAATCAAAGACAAAGCTCGGCGTCGGCGTCATCGGATGCGGCAACATCTCGATGACCTATTTGCGCAATGCGGCTCTGTTCGGCGGGGTAGAGCTCAGCGCCTGCGCCGACATTTCGGCCGATATGGCTGCGCTGCGCGCCAGGGAGCATGGCATCCGCGCACTCGGCGTCGACGCGCTGCTGGCCGACCCGGACATCGATCTTGTTCTCAATTTGACGATACCGGCGGCGCATTTCGACATTTCGCTTTCGGCGCTTTCGGCGGGAAAGCACGTCTTTACCGAAAAGCCTTTGGCGACATCGGCCGCCGACGGCCGCCGGCTGGTCGAGGAGGCGAGGGCGCGCCGGTTGCAGCTCGGCTCGGCTCCCGACACCTTCCTCGGCGCTGCCGGCCGGCGGGCGCGCCGGCTGATGGATGAGGGTGCGATCGGCCGCGCTGTGACCGGCACCGCCTTCATGATGGGGCGCGGCATGGAGCACTGGCATCCCAATCCGCAATTCTACTATCAGCCAGGCGGCGGCCCGGTCTTCGACATGGGCCCTTACTACCTGACGATGCTGGTCAACCTGCTCGGCCCGGTCGAGCGCGTCATGGCGATGGCGACGCGCGGTCAGGAGGAACGTCTGATATCAGCCGAAGGTCCTTACAAGAACACCAGCTTCAAGGTCGGCACGCCGACCACCATCCTGTCCCTGCTGGAGTTCCGCTCTGGCGCCACCGTCACCTTCGGCGCGTCCTGGGACGTGTTCAAGCACTCCAACCATCCGATCGAACTGCACGGCACCGAAGGCTCGCTGCGATTGCCCGATCCCGACACATTCGGCGGCACAGTTTCGCTCTCGGCGCGCGGCGACGACTGGGCCGATTTCGCCAGCGAGGCCGAACTCTACGGTGCGCGCAACTGGCCCTATGTCGCACCCGACCGCGCCAACTACCGCATGCTAGGCGTCGCCGATCTTGCGCGGGCGCTGGCCGATGGGCGCAAGCCCCGCGCCTCCGGCGATCTGGCGCTGCATGTTCTGGAGATCATGGAGGCGATCCTGGCTTCGGGCGAAAGCCGCGGCTCAATTGCCGTCAATGGGACCGTCGACCAGCCGCCGCTGCTCGGCGAGGACGAGGCGGCAGGTCTGCTTGCCTGATGGGGAGGGAGATCCATGATGACATCGCCTTCAGCGCCGTCCCTGTCCCCACTCGACCCGGAAGCCCGGCATGTGCTCGAGCTCGGCCGGCAGGCCGACGCCTTGCCATTCGAGACCGGTACACCGCAACAGGCACGCTGTGCCTACGAAGAAGGCCTTCCGGACCAGCAGGGTGAGCGCGAGCCGGTGGCTTCGGTCACTGAGCGCGCCATCCTTGGACCCGGCGGTTCGCTGACGCTCAGGATCTATCGCGGGCAGGACGCGCCTGATGCAACTGCCCCGGCGCTGCTTTACCTGCATGGCGGCGGCTGGGTGATCGGCAATCTCGATTCCCATGACGAGATCTGCCGCTGGTTCGCCAATATGGCGGCTTGCGTCGTCGTTTCGCCCGCCTACCGGCTGGCGCCGGAGCACAAATTCCCGGCCGCGGTCAAGGATTGCCGCGCCGTGCTCTCCTTCATACAAGAGGCACCTGGCGATCTCGGCATCGACGCTCTGCGCATTGCCGTTGCCGGCGACAGCGCCGGCGGCAATCTCGCCACGGTGCTTAGTCTTCTCGCGCGGGGCGATCCTATTCCGTTGACCGCGCAGCTGCTGTTCTATCCCAACACTGATGCCGCGCAGACGGCGGACAGCTATCGCCGCTTCGCCGAAGGTTTTGGCCTGACCGCCTCGACCATGGCCTGGTTTCGCGATCACTATGTCCGCTATGCCGCCGACATCGACGACTGGCGCGCCTCGCCACTCAGGGCGGAAAGCCTCGCGGGCGCGGCGCCAGCCTTCGTCGCCATCGCGGGTCACGACATCCTCGCTGATGAAGGCGAGGCCTACGCCGGGCGTCTGCAAGATAACGGTGTGCCGGTCGTGCTGCGGCGTTGGCCAGGCCAGATCCATGGTTTTGTTTCCATGGGCCGCCATGGCACGGCAGCGCGACAGGCCGTTGGCGCTGCGGTCGCCGCATGGCGCGGCTTCGATTCGGCTTTTGGGAAAGATCAGGCCGACTGACGCATCACCAGCGTCGCATCGAGACTGACTTTGGGTGGGATCGCCGTGTCGTCCTCCTCAAGCACCGCCAGCAGCATCTCGACGCTGCGCCCGGCCATCGAGGCGAAGTCCTGCGCCATGGTGGTGAGACCGGGGCAGGTGTAGCGGCTGAGTGGATGATCGTCATGGGCGGCTACCCGCAGGTCGCAATCGCCCTTGCGGCCGATCTTGAGTCCGCGCGCATAGGCGGCGGCCATCACGCCAAAGGCCAAGCGGTCATTGTTGCACAGGATGGTCTTTCCCGCCAGGCCGCCATTGTCGAGCATCGTTTCCGTCTGCTCGTAGCCGATCCGTTCGAAATCCCAAGTGTAGTCCTCGGTGTTGCCGATGACGACCGGCTCATGCCCGAGCCGCTTCATCGAGGCGACATAGCTCTCCAGCCGTTCCGGCGAGTTGTGGTTGACATGCGGGATGTCGAAATAGACCGGGGCGCCGCCGGACCGGCAAAGATAATCGACGATGGTCGAGACGCTCTGTGCGTTGTTGTTGCCGACGAACGGCGTCCCGCCTTCGAGATAGGTGTCGAAATAGACGACCGGGATCGCCTTCGTCAGCTTTTCCAGCGTGCGGTGGTCCGAGCGCACGCCGAGCGGTGCGATCAGCGCGCCGGAGACTTTCAGCGACAGGATCGTTCGCGTTGCCTCCACTTCGAGTTCGCGCGAGCCGTGCGAGGAGATCACGATCGGCCAGTAGCCCTCGTCGCGCAGCCTGAGTTCTATGCGGCTGACCATCTCCGAATAGAAGGGATCGGCCACCGTCGGCACCATGATGCCGATGCTGCGGGTACGCTTGCGGTTGAGGTTGCGCGCGAACAAATTGGGCTGGTAGTCGGACGAGCGCAGCGCTTCCTCGATGCGCTTTCGCGTCGCCGGCTTGACGCTGGTCGGATCGTCGAAATATTTCGACAAGGTCGGCCTGGAGACGCCACAGGAGCGGGCGAAATCCTCCATCGTCTTGTGCTTCATCGCCAGCGATTCCCCGCCTTCCGGAAACCTCGTTCCTTGTGCTGTCCGGCACCTACTTACGGTGCGCCGGCGTGCAACCGCAAGGCAAAATTTTACAGAAAACTGTAGCTATTTTAACGCGTATAACAAAATTATTCCACGCGTGAATTTATTAATTGGCGCAAAAAGTGCAAGCCGTATTGACTCTGGATGTCGGTTGCCGCCAGGCACAATTGTGCGCGACTGAAGTCCGCAGTCGGACTAGAGCGAGACGCCGGGAGGAATTCCGCGATGAAGAAGCTGGTCTCAGCCGGCGAGATCCTCGTCGAGATCATGGCCGAGCGTATCGGCCAGAGCTTTCTCGAACCGGGCCCGCTGCTGGGGCCTTATCCGTCCGGCGCGCCCGCCATCTTCATCGGCCAGGCCGCAGCGCTCGGCCAACCCGCCGGCCTGATCGGCGCGGTCGGCGAGGACGATTTCGGCCAGTTGAACATCGAGCGGCTGCGGACCCTGGGAGCTGACGTGTCGGCGATCGCGGTTCACAAGGGCCACGCGACGGGCACCGCCTTCGTCACCTACCGGGCGGATGGCAGCCGGCACTTTGTCTTCAACATCCGCAACAGCGCCGCCGGCCTGGTCGGGATCGATGCCGCTGCGACAAGCATGCTGGCCGGCGCCGACCATGTCCATATCATGGGCTCGTCACTGTTCTCCGACCGCGCCACCGATGTCGCGTTGTCGGCGATCCAAACGGTGAAGGCCAAGGGCGGGACGGTGTCCTTCGACCCCAACATTCGCCGCGAGATCATGCAGGCCTCCGGCATGCGCGAAGCGCTCGACCAAGTGCTCAAGCAAACCGATGTCTTCCTGCCGAGCGGCAACGAACTGTTCCTGTTTTCGTCGGCCGGCGACGAAAAGGGCGCGGTCGACGATCTCCTGCAGCGCGGCGTTTCCTGCGTCGTCCTCAAGAAGGGCGCCGACGGCGCCGCCTTCCACGACCGTCACGGCACGGTGGCCTTGCCGGGCTTTGCCATCAACGAGGTCGATCCGACCGGCGCCGGTGACTGTTTCGGCGCTGCCTTCGTCTCATTCTGGCTTCGTGGTGCGGCACCCGCCCAGGCGCTCATGATCGCCAATGCGTGTGGCGCGCTAGCCGTTACTCGCAAGGGGCCAATGGAAGGTATCTTTCCGCTGGCCGAGGTTGAGGCTTTCGCAACCACCGCCGGGAGGGGCCGGCCGTGAGGGCCGCGATGCAGAGATTTGCCAGCATCGCGGTGAAGCGCGCCGCGGGTGAGAAAGGCGGCATCGCCTCGATCTGTTCGGCGCATCCGCTGGTGATCGAGGCCGCGCTCCGCCACGGCGCGTCGCGCGGTTCCGATGTGCTGATCGAGGCGACCTGCAACCAGGTCAATCACGAGGGCGGCTACACCGGCATGACGCCCGCCGGCTTCCGCAGCTTCGTCGAGGGCCATGCGCAAAGGGCCGGCTTTCCGCTCGATCGCCTGATCCTCGGCGGCGACCATCTCGGTCCCAATCCGTGGAAGCATCTTCCTTCCGCCGAGGCGATGACGAAGGCGAAGGCGATGATCGACGCCTACGCCGGCGCCGGCTTCACCAAGCTGCATCTCGACACCAGCATGGCTTGCGCCGACGATCCAGCCGCGCTTGCCGACGAGGCCATCGCTGCACGCGCCGCCGCGCTTGCGGCCGTCGCCGAGGCGGCGGTCGAACGCATTGGCGGCGAGAAACCGGTCTACATCATCGGCACCGAAGTTCCGGTGCCGGGCGGCGCGCTCGAAGCGCTCGATCATATGCATGTCACCGAACCCGATGACGCCCTGCGCACCGTCGAGATCCACCGACAGGCATTTTCGCGCGCCGGCCTCGATGCTGCCTTTGCGCGTGCGGTCGGCGTCGTCGTCCAGCCGGGCGTCGAATTCGGTAATGCCGAGATCATCGCCTACGCGCCGCGGAAGGCGACGCAGCTGGTCGCCGTGCTCGGGCGCATGCCGCAATTCGTCTTCGAGGCGCATTCGACCGACTACCAGCCAAACGAGGCCCTTGGGGCTCTGGTGCGCGACGGCTTCGCCATCCTCAAGGTTGGACCCTGGCTCACCTTCGCGCTGCGCGAGGCGTTGTACGGGCTGAGCCACATCGCCGACGTGCTTGCGCCAGACCCGTCTCGTGAAAGCCTACCGGCGGCGATGGAGCGCGTCATGCTTGCCTCGCCGGACAATTGGCAGAAATACTATCCGGGTACGCCGGACGAGCAGCGCGTGCAGCGGCACTTCTCCTTCAGCGACCGCATCCGTTACTACTGGCCGACGCCCGACGCACAGCACGCGGCACAGACGCTGCTGGATTTTCTGGGCGACAGGGACATTCCCCGCCCTTTGATCAGCCAGTATCTGGGGCAACTCGATGCCGAGGTTGCGGCAGGTCGGATCGAGCCCGTCGCGTATGACCTGCTGATTGGCAGCATCACCCGTGTCCTCGATTCCTATGGGCGTGCGACGTTACAGCAGCGCGGATCGTCCTAGATTCGCCGTTGCAGGGCCGAGCCGCGCCGGAGGACGTGCGTGATCTAAGATGTGCGCTCAGCCGACACACGCGGAGGCTATGCCGGACCTTCGAAGTTGGGCTGCTGTTGGACTAATATAAGCAGGGCACGGCCAATTCGATGGTGAGAGCATCGCGGAACCATACGGAACGATACGGGAATACTTCTGATTTTGGCCCACGAAAAACCCAATCAAATTGACGTTTCTAGCACATCCTCCGGGCCCACCATTATCGTTATTTGTCAATGCTTTATTGACCGGTTCGCCACGAGGTTCGCCAACAGGTTCGCCAAGCAGTGGTTTGCGCGTTACCAGCCGCACGACTCGGTCCATGCCCTGCACAGCCAAACGCACCTGCGACGCTTCCCTGGAATAGAGCTCGGCATGGTCGATGTCGTCGTGGCCGAGAACATCCATCATCTGCCTGGTGGATGCTTCCGCTTCGGCGAGATAGACCCCGAGTGACTTCCTCAAACCGTGCAGCGTAAGGCCCTTCGGCAATCCGGCGAGAGCGCACCAGTGTGCCATGGCACCGGTCAGCGATTTCGCCGAGAAAGGCTGGCCATATCCCGTGACTAGGACTGTTTCGCCGCGCCGGTCCGCGGCGTCCAGGATCTCAGCGAGCATGGGAGTTACTGGAACGAAAAGCCGCTTGCCGCCGGTCCTTCCCTTGTTCTTGGCCTGAACAATATCAAAGCCGTCGAATTGGCGCTCGACACCATCGATCAGAACGCGGTGGGTTACGCGCTGGTCCCATCGCAAGCCTGCGACATCGCCTCGACGATTGCCAAGCCAAAGAGCAAGCCCGTAGCACGTGCGCGCGGAAGTGCCGACTGGCCAGCGCCGTTCAAATTGTTCCATTGCTTCGCGAGACCACGCCTTCCACCCGGTATAGGCAGGCCGCCATTCAACCGAGGCGGTAGGGTCTGTCTCGATCCAATCCTGGCGCATCCCGACATAGACCAATTTGCGAATTGCGACCAACAGGTGCTTCGCCTTGTGAGGCGTAGCGATGAAACGGCCCAGAAGTTCTTCGACATGGGCACGCCTGAGATTCTTGACCGGCACGTCGCGCCAGGTAAGCGAATGGTCAGGCACTACCCGCAGGTCCAGGAACTCATCGATTAGACGAGTGTTCTTGCGTCTTGTCGCTTCGTCGTGGGCCAGCCATTTCACCGATACTTTTAGCCTCTGGGTGGCCGCGCCGAACGTGCCGGGCAGGGCAGCGCCCGGCATCCTGACGACGGGCGCCTTAGGGGCCTTTCGGCCTTCGACGGCAGCTTGATAAGCCTCCTTGAATCCCCGCTGATCAGGTGCAGGCAGACTGACCACGCGCTCCTTGGTTCGATAGCGCCAGCGAACTTTGCCATGGCGATCGGTGTAGGAGGAAAGGCCTGGATATTTATCCGTCATCGCAAACGAATCTATTCCTTTCTATGATTCCCCTGCAACAGGAAGTCGACAATATTCTCTTCATCGTCGCCAGGCAGGTCGGCAAACGCCGCCTCAAGTTTGATACGATCCCAAATCACTCGACCGTCCACCTTCTTTGGCTTCGGCATGCGACGGTCCGAAACCATCTGGTCGAATTTGGTGATCCCGACGCCGATGTACCGGGCCGCTTCCTCGCGAGAGAGACCGCGCGGGGGATAGGACAGAGGATCGCTCTTCACCGCTTCATCCAAGGGTTTTATGCCTACGACTGACCTTGGCTAGCCCCCAATTGTCGTAGAAGGAAGAGAGGTGATCTGATCGTTCGGCAAATCGCGGTCGCGACCTGTAAATAGGATAGTCGCCTTCAGCCCATGCTTCGCCGATCGTGAGAGTCGGGGGTTCGAGTCGGGAGACCGCTACATCCCGACACCTGTACGGCCCGGATGTAGCGGGAACTTGAGTTCTGCATTTTTGCCGGGATTTTTGCATCTTCGGCATTTAAAAATTTGCATCACCGCATGGAGAGCGTCGTCTGCCCTCCCGCAAAGACAGTCAAACGACGGTTCCCAACCATTGTGTATATAGAAGCTGAATTTGGCAGCAAACCAGCAATGTTGATCAGCCTCGCCGGAATTGGGCTGCAATCCGCAGGGTTCCTGTAAGCATCTGCTGAAGTCGGATGGTTAGGTGCGTTTCAACTACGTGGCGTCGCCTTGGAGAGGCTCTCCCACGCCAGTAGGTTCGTTCTTTGGCGCGAACTAGACGGGCCCTAGCCCTCCCGGCTGTCTGGAAAGGTTTGCGCACTAGCGCTGCAAAAGCATCCAAGGCTCACACCGACCAAACTGCTTCCGGCCGGGCAGATAAATGGCCAGATCAAGGCTCGCGAAAGGCGCAGGTGAAAACCGTTCGCTCTGCGCCCTGGTATGTTAATAAAGCGAGCTTTGTCGGCGACCTGATCGATCAAGTCACTATCTATGTTTTGCTCGGGAAGGAAGACGGCATCCCCACGCTTTCCTATGACAACGATGCACTCACACCGCTGACACACGTAGAGGTCGCCGAGCAGCGCTTGCTGCCTGATGCCGAATGGGCCGCGCCATCGTGGGTCGTGGTATAGCTTCGGCTTCCGGTGAGCGAGGATATTGTTTCGGGACTTGGTGCATCAACATATAAACTCGCCCATCATTCTATTGCCACATAGCCGCACGTCTGGTCTTCTGCATGTGAGATCAAACATGTTTGATAGGGGGAAAGATTGGCGGCATTAGAAACCATAGCAAGTCTGTCGGCCGTTGTGAGCGCTCTCGCTGATGTCTACAGCATCGGTCGGGACACATTCGACAATTACCTAGCCAAGCGCCGAGCTGAAATTACTCCTGATATCGTCAATGACTCTACGTTTGAGTTTTTTTCCAGCTACGACGACCGCGAGGTGAAGGCCATTGAGAGGCGACTTCTCGATTGCCGCAGCCGTTTCATCAGAGACGGCTCGGGTCGCGATCGAAAGAGCTGTCTATGCAGCATCTTGAAAGAGGTCCAGTCGGGAAACAATGGGCTGCCACCCGGTGTTTGGTCTGACCTTGCTCATACACTCGGTTGTTTCAAGGGCGCTCTTGAGAAGCTAAATTTCGACCGTTGAGCGACCTGCCAGACTGCCCCGCTCAACCACCATGACTCGCGGCGAACGGTAGGAACGGGCAACTACCGTCGCGGGACACGCGCCGATAGGTTCTTTCAAACGTCTCCCGCGGAGTTTCTCTTTTCCCAAGGTGATTGTGGGCCAGGAGAAACGTAGAGTGCCAGAGATTTGGTGTAAGCGCTGTTCTCAGGCCACGGCCTTGAGTTCGAGCTTGTTGAGTAGGCCCAGGGCAGGAGATCGTCGATCTGCCTGTTAGGATGGCCGTTGACGATCCTGGTGAGGACATCGGCGACATAGCCGAGCGGCTCAACGCTGTTGAGCTTGCAGGTTTCGATCAGCGAGGCGATGACGGCCTAGTGTTCGGCGCCGCCGTCAAGGCGTACGAAGGTCGCTGGGATATCCTGTTTGAGGCACGACACTACCCGCCCGTCGCCAGCGGACATCGTTGATGGCGAAAAACCATCGGCACGGATCGGCCGGGGAAAGCTTATTTTGCTGCCGACTAATAGTACTCTCGAATGTAGCCGTAGGCCTTCTCGAAAAGTTCTGCGTCCTGGTGCAGCTTGTAGCGGAAGAGCGTCTGGCGAAGCGCCTTCTTCACCTCGCGCTCGCCAGCATGCGTGGCCTGCCAGCCATCGAACCTGACGGCGCGCACGATTTCGTCGATATCGTCCACGACGCGCTTGATCATTACCGGCGTGTCCCCGTTCCTGGCCTCCTCAAACAGTGCAGTGAGCGCTGCCTTCCCGCGATCGATTTCCTCTTCCTCAGGTATCTCGCGTTCGCTTTGAACGACCTCTTTCGCCAGCGCCAAGAGTTCCTTCAGAAAGTCGATCGAGAGCAGCAGGCCCTGCTGGTGTCGGTTCTTGAGGTCTTCAAGACGCTCTCCCAGCGCTTTGAACTTTGGATTTCCCGCATGTTTCCGCAGGCGTCCGGCCAGCTTGATGGAGATTTCCTTGGCTTTCTTTTCCGGGTCGGGATTGCCGAGGACTGCCTCGAGCAGTTCGGCATCGAGGACCAGCGTGTCGAGATCGTCGCGCACCGCGTCGACATGGACGTTCTCGT
This sequence comes from Mesorhizobium sp. M0954, assembly GCF_040319155.1. NCBI lineage: Bacteria > Pseudomonadati > Pseudomonadota > Alphaproteobacteria > Hyphomicrobiales > Phyllobacteriaceae > Mesorhizobium > Mesorhizobium sp. M0954. Next base: position 31,674 of record NZ_JAMYNR010000022.1, read on the forward strand.
GGATCAGTTCGATGGTCTTGGCACCCAGCCGGTGCCACAGGAGCCGGCCTGTCCCACTGGAGGGTTTCAAGGATTCGTAGACCTGTGCCAACCAGCGATAGTCGCTCTCGTATTGCGTCAGCACCGGGTCGGGTGAAAGCGCCTCCCAGATACGCGCCAATACGCTGAAATCGGCTGCGAAGGAATCGCGCACGACATTGTCCGGGATGCAATCCTGTGCGGCGATCAGACCCTCGTACCCGGTCAGGCCGCGGTCCACGTCCGCGAAATAGGCAAGGCACTTCTGCAGGGCGGTCGGCAAGACGGTGATCAACTCGGCGATGTTCGACACCGCCTTCTGCACCCCTTCCTCGTCGAATTTCAGCGCCTGTGCGACATCATCGAATACGCCGAGGTAATCGACGATCAGCCCGTGCGTCTTCTGCTCGCCGTAGGGTCGGTTGGTGCGGCAGATGGCCTGCAGGAGCGTATGGTCGCGCAGCGGCTTGTCGAGGTACATCGTCTGCAGGATCGGCGCGTCGAAGCCGGTCAGCAGCTTCGACGTCACGATGATGATCTTCAGCGGGTCCTTGGGATCGCGGAAGCGGTCGAGCAGCTTTTCCTCGGCATCCCGGTCGCGCTTGTAGGGCGCGTATTCCGGCTCACCGCTGTTGACCGAGATCACCACATCCGAAACCTCGGGCGGCAGGTGCTGGTCGAGTTCCTGCTTGTAGAGCAGACAGCTTTCGCGATCGAAGGTCACCACCTGCGCGCCGAAACCGTTCGGCGCGACCTTCTCCTGGAAGTGCTTGGCGATATCACCGCAGATGGCGCGGATCCGCTCGGGCGCCTTAACCAGGATCGACATCTTGGCCGCGGCCTTGCCCAGCCGATCCTTGTCCTCGTCGGTCAGGCCCTGCGTCAGCTCGGCGTAGGCTTCCTCGATGGCCTTCTGGTCGATGTGGAGGTCCACCAGGCGCGGCTCGAAATGAAGCTCCTTCGTCGCGCCGTCGCGGATCGAGTCGTTCAGGCCGTAGCGGCTCATGTAGCCGCCCTCGTCGGTCTCCGCGCCGAAGGCGTAGAAGGTGTTCCTATCGGCGCGGTTGATCGGTGTGCCGGTCAGGCCGAACAGGAATGCGTTCGGCAGCGCGTCGCGCATCTTGCGCCCGAGATCGCCTTCCTGCGTGCGGTGCGCCTCGTCCACCAACACGATGATGTTGTCGCCTTCGTTCAGCACGCCGTCAGCCTCGGCGAATTTATGGATCGTGGTGATCACGACCTTGCGCGTGTCCTTGGCCAGTAGCTCGGCCAACTCCTTGTGTTGGGCATGTCGGCGGCGTAGAAGGTGCCGGAAATCTGACTATCGAGATCGAGGCGGTCGACCACAACGAGCACGGTCGGGTTCTTCAAAGCAGGATGCAGCCGCAGCTTGCGGGCGGCGAACAGCATCAAAAGCGACTTGCCCGATCCCTGGAAATGCCAAATGAGGCCTTTTCGCGGCTTGCCGGCCACCACGCGCGCGACAATCTTGTTGACGCCGTCGACCTGCTGATAGCGCGCGATGATCTTGATGCGGTGCTTGCCCTTCTGCGTCGCGAAAGCCGTGAAGCTGTCGAGCATGTCTAGGACCATTGCTGGCCGAAGCATCGAGCTTGCGGCTTTCTCGACCTCGCCGAGTGACTGCTTGCCATCGCCCTCGCGCCACGGACCCCACATATCGACCGGCATCCGGACAGACCCGTATCGGAGTTCTTTCCCTTCGGTTGCGACCGAAAACACGTTCGGCACGAAAAGCTCAGGCACATTGCGTTCGTAATCGTCATGCACCTGCAGGGCGGCGTCGAGCCAGCTTTGGCTTGATCGCACGGGTGTCTTGGCTTCGATCAGCACTAGCGGAATGCCATTGACCAGCAGCATGAGATCGGCGCGCTTCTCGGTTTTCCCGGCGCGGATGGTGAACTGCTGGGTGACGACGAAGCTGTTCTTTCCGATATCCTCGAAATCGATCAGGCGGATGGTGACGTGTTCGCCGTTCGCACCGAAGGGCATCGAGCGTTCGCCCAAGAGCCACGCCGCAAATTCCTCGTTTGCCTTCACCAGCCCGTCCGACCGCGCACCCATGACGATCGCGCGCAGGCGATACAGAACCTCATCGACACGACCGGGGTTTGCGGCAATCTCGGGGTTCAGGCGGATTAGTGCATCACGCAAATAAAGTTCAACGAGCACTTCTTGCGGCTGATGCGGTAGGTCGGCCGGAGCGACATAGTGCCAACCTAGGCCGCTCAGCCTGCTGCCGGCACGGGCAAGGCCGGATGAAAACTCGCGGGGACGGGTAGCTGGCAGCCCAGCCAGAATATCGCGCAGATGGGCTTCGACCGTGTTTCCTTCATTGAAGCTGGCGATCCGGCGGGCGCGTTCGTCCGGATACGACGCGCTTTCTGCTCCCGGTTCGATCCCGACGAGCTTGATTGGATCAAGAAGCGCCTGCAACTTGGACTGGGTCTCCTCGGAATGCAGCAGCCGGCCCGCTCCATCTGCGGGAACCGCAACTGTCAGAAGAACGCTTCCCTGTTTCACAGACACAGTGAGCACGTCCTTTGGCGAGGCGTCGATGACCGCGGCGATTGCGGCAAGCACGCGCATTTTGTCTGGTTCAAAATCGTGCTTCGTCGTGTCCAGCGTCAACGTTACAAGTTGTTTTGGGCCCAAGTCAGACGGGATGCCCTTGTACCGGGCCACCCACGGTTTCTTCTTGTAAAGTTCCAGCGTCTTCGCATCCCATTTCTGATCATGGGACAGTTTGTGACAAACGCTGCATAGGACCAGCAGATTCTCGAAGCAGTGATCTTTGCTGGCTGCCCAGGGAATGATGTGCGCCTTCTCTAGTGAAACTGTCTCGCCGCAGGCGCAGCAGCGATGGCCGCACTCGACCATGAGATCGCGCTGGATTGTTGCGGGCATTGACGGGCGAGGCGACATTACATTTGCCTCCCGAGACCCATAACCGAACTAGACCGAATACCGAAGAGGTGTAGTTCGACGGGGGCGACATAGTGCCGGCCGAGGCCCGCGATGCGATTGCCACCCATGCGGGCGAGGCGGAGCGAGAACTGCGCCGGGCGGGCCGAGGCGTCGCCCGCGAGAAGGTCGCGCGGTTGGGCTTCGACGGTATTGGATTCAGTGAAGGTCATCGAACCAGATACCATTTCGGATTAGTGATTTAACCGCACTTAGCCTACGCAATATGCTTCTCGATCCGTCTGAAATCTTTGATTGAGCTGCAATCAAGGTCTGCTGCTCGGAAATCGGTGGGATTGGGATGAACACCTTCTTGAACCGAACCGCAGTTAGATGAGCTACAGAAGTGGTCTTGACCGCAATCTTTGCGAACTGCCCTGAATAGAGCATGTGTTGAAAGAATAGTTGTGCGAACTCCGGCAACAGTCCATCGCCGCATCGAAAGCGAACGAGTGTTTTCTGGAAGCAGCAACCAGGAATTTCACCGCGATAAATTGCAGACCGGCCGACAAGATCCAAGCTTTGCCCTTCGTTCAATAGTATATCTCTGGGCTTTAGCTCAAATTTGCCTAGTTCATCCTCAGGGAAGTGCATCTTATTGATGTCACCGAAATCGATGAAATCATCGTATACATTTGCGACGCGAAGATATGGGCGGACGTTCGACCCGTCGTTGAACTTTGGATGTCGCTGTTGTCCCAACTGAACATCGCCGGCTAGTTCCGCTTCAAGCATCGTCCAATGCGGCGGGAATGCGTCCCGCGTCCCTCCGCGTGGACGAAACGCTGACAGCAATATTGCTCGTTTCAAATTGGTGGCGGCGTCGTTTGCCCCATTGAGGCCCTCCTTAAACGATCGTTGTGCCGAGAGCACTTCCACCAGCCGCGCCTGTTCCTGGATCGGCGGCAGAAGGAACTCGAACGCTTCGAGGTCCGAGAAGTTGATGTAGGGGTTCACTGAGCCTTTCGAGTGCTTGATCGAATAGCTGTGGAACGCCTCGGTCTGCATGAGGAAGGGCAGCAGTTCCGGCATTAGTGCGGCAGGGTCTTTGGCTTCGAGCACGAAGGTCGTGTTCGCCGTAATGCCCTCGAAATCTGCCAAGGCGACCTTGCGCAGATAGGTCCGTCGCGAGCCATAAAGAACATGGCCGGGTTTGAACCGCATGTGGAACGCAGGCCCAAGGTAATCCTCGCCGATTAGGCCCCAGCGGCGGATGCGCAGATCGTCGGTGTCCATATGTTCCCCGGCGACATAGCGTTCCAGCCCCGACTCCCACGGATCAACCTTGTCGTTGACCTTGCGGACCACGTCGCCAAAGGCCGCGCGCGTCCACCCCGCCTTTGAGATCGGCCGCTCAAGCATCGGCATCCTCCGCAGGCCTCAGACCATCGAGCATGTCCACCAGAGCGTCCATGCCCGACCAGAAATCGCGTCCGTCCTCATCGAAGTCTGCCCAAGTCCCCGCCAGCGTGGCGGTCCCCGCCGCCGTTGCCACCTTGGGCCGCTTCACATAGCGAGCAATCGACAGGTTTCCTTCACCCGCCAGCACATCCGCCACGCTCGCCACCGCGGCAAAGCCGGGTTCATCGGCAAAGGCCTGATAGGCCGACAATATCCGCGCCTGATGTTCGGGCCGCAGGAAGCTCTGCGCCCGTTCGCGCGCGATCTCGGCGACCGCGCCGATGAACAGGATGCGCCCCTGCCGTTCAGCCGGTTTACGCGACCGGCAGATCACCACGCAGGCCTCCATCGGCGAATTGTAGAACAGCCCCGGCCCTAGCCCCAGCACGCATTCAACCCGGTCGGATTCAACCAGCCGGCGCCGCATCTCGGCCTCTTCGTTGCGAAACAGCACGCCATGTGGGAACAGGATCGCGCAGCGCCCGGTCTTCGCGTCCATCGACGACAGGATGTGCTGGAAGAAGGCGTAGTCCGCCCGCCCCTGCGGCGGGGTACCAAGGAGGTTGCGGCCCCACTGATCCTGCTCCCACGCGCCGCGTTTCCATTTCTTGATAGAATAGGGCGGATTGGCGAGGACCACGTCGAAGGTGCGCAGGCGATCCCCCTGCACGAAGGCAGGAGACGCGAGGCTGTTGCCGCTGGCGATGTGGAAGTCGTCGACGCCGTGGATGACTAAGTTCATCCGGGCGATGGCCGCGGTGATGGTGATCAGTTCCTGTCCGAAGAGACCCGTGGTGCGGATGTCGCCCCCGCGCCGCTTCACCTCGGCCAGACACGAGATCAGCATGCCGCCGGTGCCGCAGGTCGGGTCATAGATGCTTTCCCCCAGCTGCGGCTCCAGCATCTGGGCCATCAGATGGACAAGAGTGCGGTTGGTGTAGAACTCCTGTGCGGTGTGACCGCTGTCATCGGCAAACTTCTTGATCAGGTATTCGTAGCCGTTGCCAAGCTCGTCCTCCGGCACGGCGGCGAGGGTCAGGTCGTGCTTGGAGAAATGCTCGATCAGGTTCTTCAGCGTGCTGTCGGGCATCTGGGCCTTGTCGGTCCAGTTGGCATTTCCAAAAACGCCCTGCAGGCGTTCGGGGTTCGCTGCCTCAATAGCGAGGAAAGCTGACAGCAGCGCCCGCCCCACATCGCGCGGCGCGGCGCGCACGTCGTTCCAGTGCGCGCCTTCGGGGATCACGAAGCGGTCATTGGCGGTGTCGGTGGCATAGCCCTCGTCGCCGGTTTCATCGAGCGCCTGCCGGTACTCCTCGTCCCAGACGTCCGACAGACGTTTGAAGAACATCAGCGGGAAAATGTACTGCTTGTAGTCGCTGGCATCGATGAGGCCGCGCAGCAGGGTGGCGGCAGACCGCCTCGGACAGAGGCGGAATGTCCTGGCCTATAGGTGGGAGGACGTAACGGGAAATGTTGAGTGTCCAGCCTTCCTTCTTGATCTCGTCCAACGTCGCGACCTTGACGCGATCTTCGACATCCTGGAAGGCGCGGTACCAGGCGACGATCTGGTCGCTGTGCTCATGATCGAGGAAGTTCTGCGCCGCAAGGTCTGATCGGAGTCACAGTCAGCGTTTCAACCATCGCGGGGCCGTTCCTCGGCGGCCTCCTGACCGACCAGCTTAGTTGGCGATGGATATTCCTGATCAACCTTCCACTCGGCTTGGCGGCAATCACGCTTCTCGCCATGTTCTTTCCGAAGCCGGGCCGCCCGCCGGCGCGCCCGTCGATGGACTATGTCGGCGCAGTCCTTCTCGTCGGTGGCCTCATCGGCCTTGTTTTCTGCCTTGCAGGAAATGTCGACCGTGTAATTGCCATGCCCGTTATGTGGTGCGTCGCGCTGTTCAGCCTCGCGCTGCTCGCCGCGTTCGTAGCCAATGAGGCCATTGCGAGCGAGCCGATACTGCCGCTCGCGTTGTTTCGAGCGCCCGTGGTTGGGGTTGCATCGGCTCTCAGCTTCCTTCTGGGAATTGGCCTGTTCGGCAGCGTAACATATCTGCCGCTCTACCTTCAGGTTGCCAATGGAATGAGCGCCTCTGCTTCTGGCCTAATCCTGGTGCCCATGGCCGCAGGAACCCTGTTCGCATCGTTCGCGAGCGGGGCGTCGTTCAGCCGGACGGGCCGCTATCGAATCTTCCCAATTGTCGGCTCCGGGTTGACGTGCGTCGCTCTGACGACCCTCGCGATACTTAATGCGACCGTGTCGCCGGCAGTAGCCCCGGTGATCGCGGTTGCCCTTGGAATCGGCGCAGGCATCACGATTCAGGTTCTGGTCCTGGCGGTGCAGAATGCCGCGCCGAGGGAGCAAGTCGGCGTTGCCACATCGACCGCATCCCTGTTCAGAGCGGTCGGGGCGACGATCGGCGTGTCGGCGTTCTGGGCGATACTGACCATCCACTCGCCGAGCGAGCTTTCATCGATCGGATCCGCTTTTAAGCTTGGCCGCGATGACCGGGAAGGTGTCCGACAGGTCATCGAGTCGCTGCATTTGGTATTCGGCTCTGCCGCTGTCCTCACCGCGCTGGCATTTTGCTTGAGCTGGTTTCTGCCCGACCCGTCGAAGCTGGAGGCTGCCGAAGCCCGCTGTCGCGACCGGACCCGCGGTCGATCCGAACGCCAAGACCAGGCCGCCGACACCGCCGATCACGCAGCTCGCAACATAGAGGCGACCGAGCCATCGGTGAGTGGCCGGAGACCGACGGCGCAATACGGAAATGGTACGCATACGACGAAGGCCGCATGATTGGCACGCGCGCGTGGGCGCGGCGGGCTCTATGATGGCGATGCGTGAAGGTCAGGCGGCCTGCTGATCGGCCTTGTCGGCTTCGCGCAGGCGCTTCCATTCCCAAGGCAGTAGTTCGTGCAGACGCGAGGCGGGAAGATCGGCAATGCGGGCCAGGACATCGGCGAGCCAGGCTTTTGGGTCGACGTCGTTGAGGCATAACGGCGGCGCGGTCGGCGCCGCGCTGGGAACGGGCGAAGGTCCAGTTGCGCCTTCCCAGAGCAATGCCACGCAGCGCTCTTTCGGCCGCGTTGTTGCTGAGGCAGATTCTGCCGTCGTCGATGAAGCGGGCGAAGTCGGCCCAGCGCCTGAGCGTGTAATTGATTGGCTTCAGGACCTCGGAAGAGCGCGAGAGGGTATCGCGCTCGCGGAGCAGCCAGGCGTGCATGTCGTCGAGAAGTGGTTTGCTCTTCTCCTGCCGCACGGCATACCGCTCGGCAGCGCTGCGGCCGTTGATGGCGCGCTCGATCTCGAACAGTGCGTCGAGGCGCTTGACCACCTCCAGCGCGATCGGGGAGATCGGTTTGCCCTTCTTGCCATCCCGGGCCTTTTTCGCGATGTCGGCCAATTCGAAGAATCCTCGCCGCGCATGGGCGTAGCAAAAGGCCGGCGTGATCGGCTGCTCCTTCCGCTGCGGATCAAACAGCGGCTCGAAGCCACTGTAACAGTCGCACTGAAGGATGCCGGCGAATCCGGCCAGATGCTTCTGAGGACGCTCGCCGCGCCGGTCGCTCGAGGCGTAATAGATCGCCGCCGGCGGCGCAGGCCCGGCGAAGGGACGGTCGTCGCGCGTATAGGTCCATATCCGCCCGGTCGCGCACTTGTCCTTCGCCAGGATGCGAATGGTGGTGTCGTCGCCATGAAGGCGCTCGGCCGCGAGCACATGGCGTTCAATCAGCTGGAAGAGCGGCATGACGGCGAAGGTTCCGTGGCCGACCTGATCGGCCAGCGTCGACAGCGGCAGCTCGATCCCCTCGGCCTTGAAGCGCGCGCTCTGGCGGTTGAGTGGAGCATGCATGCCGAACTTGTCGAACAAGATTGTCGCCAGCAGTTGGGGACCGATGAAGCCGCGCGGCGTGGCATGGAACGGCGCCGGCGGCTGGGTGATCTTCTCGCAGTCGCGGCAGGTGAACTTTTCGCGCACCGTCTCGATCCGCTTGAACCGGCGCGGGATCTCTTCCAGCGTCTCGGTCACATCCTCGCCCAGCTTGGACAGCCGGGATCCGCCGCAACAGGCACAGGTGCTGGGTGGCTCGATGACGATACGCTCGCGTTCGATATTCTCTGGCCATGGCTTGCGCACCGGCCGTTTGGGCGTGAAGGGGCGCACCGTCTGCGTCTTCACCGCCGCGGCCTGCGCGGCAAGCTCATCCTCGGTCGCCGAGGTGACGAGGTCTTCGAGCTCCAATTCCAACTGCTCGATCAGCCGCGCCGTGCGCTCGGAGCGCTGCCCGTACAGTGCGCGTTTCAGCTTCTCGATGCGCAACCCGAGATGCGCAATCCGCGCCTCGGTGTCGGACAGCATGGCCTGCGCGTTGGCGGCTTCAGCCCGCAAGTTGGCAGCATCCGCGACCGCCATATCGCGTTCAGCCTGCAACGCCTCACGTTCAGCCAGCAGCGCCACGTAGGCGCTGGCAAGATCCGAGGGGAGCTCAACCGGCTTCGAAGTCATGCGCCGATTGAATCACATTCCATCGTATTTTCAATAAAAAAATGCTACCCAACCCGAGCTGGACGCCACGTTTCCTGATGGTTGCGCCAGTCTATCCCAGACAAGAGATAACTTAGCTGCGCAGGAGATACTGTCACAGCTCCACCCTCAACTGTCGGCCATATGAAGCGGCCGCGCTCGAGTCTTTTTGTGAACAGGCATGCTCCTTGGCCATCATGCCAAATGACCTTCAACAAATTTCCGCGCTTCCCCCTGAAGCAAAACAGGTTGCCCCCAAGGGGATTATGTTTGAGGACCTCCTGCACCCGTAGCGCCAAGGATGGAAAGCCACATCTCATGTCGGTGTAGCCTGTGGCAAGCCACACACGCACGCCTTCTGTCGGGATCATCGCAGCATTTCCAGCCCCTGCAAGATCCGCAACAGGACACTGACGTCGACAGTGCGGTCGACGATCACACACCGACTGTTGGCCCCGACGATTTCCATCCGGCCACCGGTAGACACCGCTTGGCTGGTCGTAGCTGGTACTTCAGAGTGCGATCGCGCAGGAGCCGACTCTTCCGGCTCTACATCGTGCAGGCTGGGACCGACAACACCCATGTCAATGAAGGCGATCGGTGGGGTCTCGGGCACCGGGTTGGCTCGGCCCAATCGCCCTTGCTGGGCTTGCTTCATCCAGATGAACAAGTGGTTCTCGTTCATATCGTGACGCCGCGCCACAACCGACACGGGATCACCGGTCTCCTGCACCTCACGCACGATCGCCAGCTTCTGGTCGACCGTCCAGGAGCGGCGCGTCCGCTGTCGGCCCGCACCCGGCGGCAGCGGCAGACCCGCGGACGTGCTCGCATCAACCGTCGACGGCGGCTCCATAGCCAGATCATTCGCCAAGCGTCCACTTAATCTAAGCGGACACTAACGCCTCAAGGTACGCGTCAGTAGGCGGCCTTCGTCGTATGCGTACTATGAAACGGCATTCTGACAGCTCGCGAGAAAGACATGAAGTTAGTTCCAATCAGCGGGGACTCCCACCGATTTATCGTGCGGATCCCTAAATTATATTAGACGGATCAGTCCAGACTCTCGATTTGCGAGGCCCGCAGGTTCTGCGCGTAGACGTTGATGATCAGGGCGGCAAGCAAGATAAGGCCGCGGATCAGAACCTTCAGGAAGCTGTCGATCTCGACATGATCGAGGCCGTTGTTGAGCACGCCGAGGACAAACAGTCCGATGATCGTATTGCCTATCCCGCCGCGGCCGCCGAAGAGGCTTGTGCCGCCCACGACGACGGCGGCGATCGCATCGAGCAGGTAGCCGTCGAACTCGTTTTGCTGGGCACTGCCGAAATGCGCGACGCCAAGCATGCCGGCAACGCCAGAACAGACAGCGGAGATGACCAGAACCGCCGCAAGCACGCGCTTGACGTTGATGCCGGAATATTCCGCCGCCTCGCGGTTGCCTCCGACCATATAGACGTAGCGTCCGAAGCGCGTGTAGGTTAGCACCACGTGACCGACGAGCAGGAAGACGGCGAGCACGATGACGATCCAGGGGACACCGCCGATCGCGCCGGAGCCAAGCGTCATGACGATGTCCGGAACGGCATAGACGATCTGACCGCGCACCAGGAGCGCGCAGATGCCCGCTCCGATTTGCATCATCGCGAGCGTCATGATGAAGGACGGGATGCCGATGATCGTCAGGCCGAACGCGTTGATCAGACCGAGAACCGTGCAGATGAGAAGCGATAACACGATCGCCGCCCACCCCGGCAGCGGCAGGTTGGTTACATTGACGTAGGATTCCTGCACTGTGAAATACGCGACCGCAATGCCGGTCGCGTTGGCGATCGCCGCGAACGACAGGTCGATCTCGGCACACAGGATGACGAAGGTGAGGCCGACCGCCATGATGCCGGCCACCGAAATCTGCGTCAGGACGTTGTAGGCATTGTCCAGGGTGGCGAAGGATGGGCTGGCGATGCTGAAGAAGGCCAGCAGCGCGATCAGCGTGGCGAAGGGTGCGATATTGCGCATCTGGTGGCGCAGGAAGATTCTGGCTCGCGAGGGCGCCTGCTTCACAGAGAGATGTTGCGACATGTTCATCCGACAATTCCTCTCAGGCAGCCGCGAGCAGCCGGTCCTTGCTGATGGTTTCGTTAGCGAACTCGCGCACGATCCGGCCTTTCTTCATCACCACGATGCGGTCGGCAAGCGAGAGCACCGTCTCCGGCTCCGCCGACACCACAATGATGGCAAGCCCCTGATCGCGAAGAGCGCGAACGATCTTCACCACGTCGTCCTTTGCGCCAACGTCCATGCCGCGCGTCGGCTCGCTGAGAACGAGCACCTTGGGCGGATAGGTCAACCATTTCGCCAGCGCCACCTTCTGCTGGTTGCCGCCGGAAAGACTGCCAAGCAGTGTCTTCACATTCGGCGGTTTGATGTTCAGCGCGTCGCACTGCCGTCGAGCTATGTCGCGCTCGACGCCCGGCTTGAGCAGGACGCGCGAGATCCGACCAAGCACGCTGATCGACACGTTCTTGAATACCGGCTCTTGGTAGAAAAGCATCGAGCGGCGGCTTTCGGGGACGAAAGCGACGCCCGCCCTCCGCGCTTCGGCAGTATTGCGAAAGCGGACGATCTTGCCGTCGATCGACAGGTTGCCGGCCTTCGGCTTGAACTTGCCGAAGAGTGCGCGGGCGAGTTCGATTTGGCCGCAACCCATGAAGCCATATACGCCGAGCACCTCGCCGGCACGTACCTTCAGTGATACTTCGGAAAAGGCCCGGCCCGCTCCAAGCTGCCGTGTTTCGAGGACGATGCGTGCGGAGGGGTCGCTCTCGAGCGCTATGGCTCCCGTATAGGTCTCTTCCAGATCCTCGTGGCCGCTGCCGATCATGCGCTCGATGACCCACATTTTATCAATGCTTGCGGCTTTCCCGGTGATGACCCGCCTTCCATTGCGGAAGATGGTCACGGTATCGGAGATCGACAGGATGTCATCGAGGAAATGCGAGATGAAAACGACCGAGCGGCCGCTCGCGCGAACGCCTTTCAGCACCTCGAACAGGCGATGGACCTCAGGCGGCGACAGTGCGGAGGTCGGCTCGTCGAGGATGACGATGCGAGCGCCGGAGAACAGCACCCGCGCCAATTCGATCAGTTGCTGCATGCCGATCGGCAGCAATCCCATAAGCGCTTTCGGATCGACGTCGATGCCGAGGCTTTGCAGTTGCGCACGAGCCTCCCTCTCCATTGTCTTCCAGTCGACGAACCCGCTTTTGATGGGTTGTTGTCCGAGGAAGACGTTCTCGGCGACGGAAAGGTCGGGAACGATGCTGAGTTCCTGATGGACCATTCCGATGCCCGCCCTCAGCGCGTCCCGCGTCGAGCGGAACCGCACCTCCTGCCCCTCGAGGAGCATTCGCCCCTGGTATTCGGTGTGGACGCCGGCAATGATCTTCATGAGGGTGGATTTGCCGGCCCCGTTTTCGCCGACGAGCCCGTGCACCTGCCCTTTCTGGAGTTCGAAATCCACATCCCGGAGCGCCGCGACCCCGCCGAAAGATTTCGAGATGCCTTCCATGCGAAGACGCGGTGCGCCTCGCGAGATTGCCTCGTCCTCATTTTCCATGCTGCTCACCGGTCTGGCGCAAGAAACCGGCCGGGGGCGCCGTTTTGCGCTCCCAGCCATACGGATCGAAGGATCAGATGAGAAAGTGGTCCTCCATCCAGAGCATCCCGGCGGCGTTCGCCTTGGTGACGACCGGCCCGTCGGTGACGACGCTCTTGGGAATGCCACCTTTACCCGTCTTCTCACCGCCGGTGACGGCCGCGACGCCGGCAATGATCGCGCCGCCATGGATGCGGCAGGATGGATTGCGCACGGTGGCGAACATCCGACCATCGGCGACCGCCGCGATGGCGGGCGGCATGGCATCGCAACCACCGATCTTGATATCGGTGCGGTTATGCGCCTTCATGACATTGAAGGCGGCGAGCGCCATGTCGTCGTTGTGAAAGTAGGCCGCGTCGATCTGCGGGTACTTGGTCAGGTAAGTCTCCCACAGCCGCGCTACTTTCGAGACATCCCAGTCCGCGGGCTGGCTATCCAGCACTTCGATGTCGGGGTGCTGCTTGACGACCGATTCGAAGCCTTTCGCCCGGCCCTGCGCGCCGGTATGGCCGAGCGCGCCCTGGGTCATGATCATCTTGCCCTTGCCGCCGATCGCGCCGACCAGCGCCTGGGTCACCGACGCGCCCATGAACTCATTGTCGGGCGCGAGGAAGGAATGGATGTCGATCTGGTCGAGCGGAGCGATCAGCGTATCCATGTCGATGACCGGGATGCCGGCGTCGATCATCTTTTTGACCGGCTGCGTCAGCGTGCCGATGCCGAAGGCCTGAATGGCGACGAAGTCCCATTTCTGCGACGCCATGTTGTCGATCGCCGCGCGCTGCTTGACCGCGTCGAGTTGGCCGTCGAACCATGTCACCTCGACATTATAGAGCTTGCCCCAGTATTCGGCCGCCTGCTTGCCCTGGGCGCACCAGGTCGCCTGGAGACCGGCATTCGAAAATGCCGCCTTGAGCGGCTTTTCCGACCGCCCTGCCGCCATTCCCGCGGCAAGTGCTTCACTGATTCCAAAACCGCCGAAAAGCGCCGCGGCTCCTCCCGCCGACGCGCCCGCTAGGAAACCGCGCCGACTTGTGCCTGATACATCTGCCATCACTTCCTCCCATGCAACTTGCCTATGTCGGCAAGGCGGCAGAGTATGGCAGTCGTTTGAGTGTGCGACAATATTAACCGCCATTTGCTCGCTCAGAACCTTATAGGGCGTGCCGAGAGGAGGAGCCACGAAGAAGCGCTAAGCCGCCGACCGACATCGGGTCAAAGTCGCATAAAATGCGGACTGGAACTCGGATCATTGGACCAAGCATAAAATGATTGCTTGGGTCGATTCCTTCTTCGGGCTTGCCTATCCTGGTGCCCTTGCCCGGCTGGTGACGTGTCTCCCAACGGTGATTGCCACAAATGGTGACGTCGTAGAGCTGCGGCCACGGATGGGGGAAAGATGGTCTTGGCCATCTCGCTCCGCGAATGCCGCCTGGACCAGAGCGTGGCCATCCGCTCCCAAGGAGGCGGCATGACCATCACCTTCTGAGCTGATCCGGTCTGCCCCGCTCCACGCGCAGCCAGCTCCGCTCGCCGGCCATTTGGCTGTCGCCGGTACAGGCTTGGGAGCGGCGATCTTCATCCTCATGGTTGCGGGTGCAGGTTAGCTGTCTTGGCCGGCAAAGCGATCATGGTGGGGATGAGAAAGCCTGTGACCGATCGCAATCGCCGTCGTGGCGGTTCCTGCCTGTCTGTTCGTTTTGAGCCACACCTACCGCGTCCTCGAATGGATTGCGTCTGACCGAGGACCGTCTTCGCTTCGCTGCGCCTCGATCGTCTTGCCGCAACGCCGCGGCTGCGTTTTCATCCCCTGTCCGCTGCGCGTCCATTGCTCGCGATCCAAGAAAGCCTCGCACCGCCGTCTTCCACTTCGTTTCAGCCCCTTCGGGATGCGCACCGATCGTCCCCGGTCTCACGACCACCATCGAGATCCTATGAGTAATGGCTACAACCTGCTCTGATGCAGCAGGCATTGTTGGCCGTTGCGGAAAGGAGCAGGAGATGACGCAGGACGGTATTCAAGAAAATGCGGCGCACAGGGAGCTTGATGCGATCTTCGTGTCGGTGGAGTTGAGCAAGAAGACCTGGTTGATCACCTCGATCTCGCCGGGAGCTGGCGAGAAGCTATCGCGCCATTCCATCCCCGGCGGGGATATTGCTGGGCTTCTTGGCCGCCTCGCTCTTTTGAAGCGAAAGGCTCGTAGCCGAACCGGCCGCGACTATCCGTTCGTCATCATTCAAGAGGCCGGCCTTGATGGCTTCTGGGTCCACCGGGTTCTGGAAGCAGAAGGCCACGACACTCATGTCGTTGACGCAGCATCCATAGCAACGTCTCGGCGCAAGCGGCGGGTGAAGACGGATAGGCTCGACGGCGAGACCCTTATCCGGGCGCTGCTGGCGTTCAAGCGTGGCGAACCGCGAGTCTGCTCCATGCTACGCGTGCCGACCCCTGATGAGGAGGATCGCCGCCGCATCGTCCGGGAGCGCAAGGTATTGATGGAAGAACGCATCCGGCACAGCAACCGGATCAAGGGTCTGCTCTTCTCACAGGGCATCACCGGCTACGATCCTCTACGGCGTGATCGTCGCGATCGGCTGGAGACACTTCGCACAGGCGATGGACGGGATCTGCCCGAACATATGAAGCGCCAGGTTCTGCGCGAGGTCGACCGAATGGAAATGCTGCTCGATCAGATCAAGGCAGTCGAGGCGGAACGGGACGCCATGCTCGCCGAAGAACGCCGATCGGCGCGTGAAGTGGTTATGCTGTCGAAAGTCGTCGGTATCGGACCAGAGTTTGCGGCCGTGCTGTGGGGAGAGGGCTTGTTCCCGGTGCTTCGCCAATCGCCGGCAGGTGGCGGCCTATGCCGGCCTTGCGCCGACGCCATGGCAAAGCGGGTCGATCGACCGGGAGCAGGGGATCGGAAAATCCGGAAATCCGCGCCTGCGATCGACGCTCCTGGAAATGGCGTGGCTCTGGTTGCGGCACCAGCCCGCCTCAGCGCTCAGCCGCTGGTTCAACGAACGAGTCGCCCAGAATGGCGGACGCTTCAAGAAGGTGATGATCACCGCATTGGCCCGCAAGCTGGTCGTGGCTCTATGGAAATACGTCAGCGCCGGCGTGGTGATCGAAGGGGCGTTTGTCAGACCATGACGATCTGACCGCATTCCAGTTCGGCCAGGGCCTGATCAGCCCGCCGGAACCGGGTGGACGACCGCATTGCGGCATGGCTTGAACGCCGTCATCGAGACTGGTCTCGTCCTCCTGAGCCCTTGCCGCGCGGGCGGGATTATGGTGCAGCCGCTCGAGCGGCGACCGGATGTGAGGTTGATACGTGCAAACGCGCGGATCAGGAAACGGGCTCAGACCTCAGGTTCATGTGCGGTTGGGATCGCGCTGCTTGTGCCGATGCATGGCTGAAGGGCCCGTTGGCCAGCATCGTTCTCGTGGGACTGATGCTGGAATCCTCCTTGTGCGGCCTCTCTACTGGCTGTCGGGCGCCGGTCGGGCCTCTGACTGCAACGGCTTCGCCGACCTTGTTCCCCTGCGGCTTTGCCGCATTCCTCGCGGGACAACAAGCTCGGCTGCCGCCGTCCTCCGCTCACGCTGCGGTCCACAGGATGCAGTCGGCCCGATCGTCGCCTCACGACCGCTATCGAGGCCGCACAAAGCAGCTTCGGCAACCAGTCAGGAGAACGACAATGGCTACCATCGGCAACTTCCAGCAATCGGATAACAACGAGTTCAGCGGCGAGATCGTCACCCTCTCGCTCCAGGCCAAGAACGTCCGCATCGTCCCCGATACACGCGCCAGCGGCGAAAACGCTCCCAGCCACCGGGTCTTCGTCGGCCGCATCGAAATCGGGGCCGCCTGGTCCAAGCAGTCCAACGAGGGTCGCAGCTACCTCGGTCTCAAGCTCGACGACCCGAGCTTCACCGCTCCGATCTACGCCAACCTCGTCGAGGGTGAGGACGGCCAGGGCTACAGCCTCATCTGGTCACGTCCGAACCGCCGCAACGGCGACTGAGCACCCTAGGACGCCTCGCACCCGGCGGGGCGTCGTCCAGAAACTGACCACTCAGCAGCTCAGAGCCACAGCTTGACGAGAGGTCCCTCATGTGCAGGCCGCGATGGGCGCGGCCCGAGAAAAGCAGAAGGAACCACCACAATGACTACGATCGGCACTTTCTCCCGCACCGCGAACGGCTTCTCCGGCTCGGTCAAGACCCTCAACCTCAACGTCAAGACGGTGACGTTCTCTCCGGCCGATGGCGAAAACGAAAAGGGTCCCGACTTCCGCATTCGCCGGCGCCACCGAGTTCGGGGCGGCATGGAAGAAGACCTCGCGCGAGGGACGCGACTACCACTCCGTCAAGCTCGACGATCCCAGCTTCCCAGCTCCGATCTATGCGAGCCTGGTCGAGACCGACACCGAGGACGAATTCTCACTCACCTGGTCCCGCCGCACCGCAGAGTGATGCAGCGCACTAGCCCTTGGCCGGTGTCTTGCGCGCCTTCTTCACTGGTGACTTGATGGCTGCCGCGGTCGTCGTCGTGGCTGCTGCTGCGCGAGCAGCCCGTTTCGCTTTTTCCGCCGTGGCAGGAGGGGGCGCAGCCGCCTTACGCCCGAGCCCTATTGATTTCGCCAGGGCCGAGCGGGTGGCCGCGTAATTTGGCGCCACCATCGGATAGTCGGAGGGCAGGTTCCATTTTTGACGGTATTCGTCCGGACTCAGATTGTAATGCGTTCCGATATGCCGCTTCAAGGATTTGAACTTTTTCCCGTCTTCCAGGCAGATGATGAAATCAGGTGACACTGACTTCTTGATCGACACCGCCGGCTCCAGTTTGGCCGCGATCGGAGCCACAGGTGTGCCGATCCCTTGCAAAGCGACATAGACATCCTCGATCAGCTTCGACAACTCGCCGACCGGCAGCGGATTGTTCGAAACGTAGGCGGAAACGATGTCGGCGGTGACTGATACGAGATCAGCCTGGTCGCTTGGGTCTGGAGAAACGGTCATCGAATTTCCTCTTGTCCAAAGGGCGCTTTGAAAACGGATGGTCTGTCTATTCGCCAATCAGGCAAATAATTCGCTACTCCGCCAACAAACCTCATTCCGTGCAAATATCAAGCAGGCAAGTGTCGCTGCGATCGTTCGGTCCGGCGGCAGACGAAATTGCCGATCGCGTCGGGGAAGCAGGAAGGCTTTCCCGCTCGCTTCTCCGAGCGCCAAGCGTGCAGCCCAACGCAAGCCAGCGCCATGAACCATGGCTCCTGCGTCGCAGGGTTGAGCCGTGAACATCCGCCCAACAGTGATCGTCGCGGCACGCTGTGGCGCGGTCCTCGTCGTCGGGCCGGCCGCGCGGAAGATGATCAGGCAAGGCGTGCGTTTTCTGCAGAGCCTTTTCGGGTACTGCCACGCGCACCGGACGGCTGTCAGTCGCCCGAGTTAAGCGATTTCCGCACCGCTGAATTCACGAACCTTTTCGGTTTCCAGGATCCCCGGATTATGCCTGATTGGCCGGACCCAAAAGCAATCGCCGTTTGCCGGATCTGCCCGATCTTGGGTGTCATGATCGCCCATGGCTGAGGGCGCCAAGAGCGGACGCTAGGAATGAGGATTTTCCCGCCGTTCGGATGTCGCACCGAATTCTGAAATGGCAAACGAGATGACGCTGCGCAGGCGCGGCGTCATGCGGCGGTCGCGATGATAGACAAGTGACATCGATCGTTCTCGTAGATGCCAGTCTGGAAAGAGTTGAACGAGCAGGCCTGCCTGGATATCCGAACTCAGTAGAATGGACGGCTGCATGATCAGTCCCAGGCCAGCGCGTGCAGTCATGCGGACGGCCTGACCGCTATTGACGGTGATCGGCATTCGCGGACTAACTTCGACCGTATCGTCACCTTTCGCCAGCTTCCATGGCGACCGCGCTGCCGGGGTAAAGCCGATGGCATCGTGGTTGGCTAGATCATTAGGATGGTCTGGATTGCCCCTTCGTGCAAGGTAATCCGGCGCGGCACAGATCATCATCCGGTAAGGGGCAAGACGGCGCGCAATCAAGCGGCTATCCGGCAACTCGCCGATACGGAAAGCAATATCGAACCCTTCGTCGACGATATCGACGTTGCGATCGGTCAAGGTGACATCCAGCGTGACGTCCGGGGCAAGCTCGCGGTAGCGCTGCAATCTCGGCATCAAGACCTCTGCGCCAAAAGTCGTCGGCGCCGTAACCTTCAGCTTGCCGCGAGGCTCTGCTTGCAATGCCTCGGCATCTTGATCCGCGATGGCAACGCGCTCCAGAATATCTCGGCATTGTTCGACGTAGCTGGCGCCGAAATCTGTCAAGCTCTGACGGCGCGTGGTCCTGTTCAGAAGACGCGTTCCGAGCCGCTCCTCCAGTGCCGCCACGTGCTGCCCGACCATTGCTGGCGACATCCCGAGCTTGCCCGAGGCGGCGCTCATCGAGCCCTCTTGCACCGTCGTCACGAACACTTGCATGGAACGAAATAGGCTCATTCGATAGTTTGTCTTTTAAATGAAGATATAATTTTTGCAATTATCCATATTAATCAGTGAAATTACAACTGCCGTGACGCTGCAATCAAGGAACACGACATGGCACAGAACAGATTCACGGGCAAAACGATCCTCATTACGGGGGCGGGAACTGGCATGGGGCGGGCCGCCGCTCTTCGATTGGTCGAAGAGGGTGGGCAAGTCGCTCTCGTCGGACGCCGGCCCGAGCCTATCAGCCAATTGCAGTCGGAGATCGAGACCGCCGGCGGCACCGCGATCGCGATTGCCTGCGATATCGCCGACAACGAGGCGGTTGCCGCGGCTTTGCAGACGACGATAACCCGCTTCGGAAAACTGGATGCCCTGTTCGCCAACGCCGGCGTACTGGGCGAGTTCAAGCCTTTGGCCGTCACGGAAGCGGATGAATTCGACGCTCTGATCGCTACCAACCTGCGCGGCACCTTCTTCACCATCAAGCAATGCCTGCCGTTTCTGGCCGATGGCAGCATTCTCATCAACGCCTCATGGACGGCTGGTGGAGTGATGCCCGGCGCCGGAGCCTATGCCGGCACGAAGGGCGCCCTACAGGCAATGATGCGCACGCTTGCGGTAGAGCAAGGCCCACGGAACATCCGCGTCAACGCCATAAATCCGGGCATCATCCTGACGCCGATGGCCGATGATGTCATAGACCCTGTCTTCGCCGCGCGCCTCGCCAGCCACACACCCCTTCGCCGCAACGGCAGATCGGAAGACGTCGCGGGCACCGTGGCCTGGTTGCTTTCGGACGACGCCAGTTTTGTTACCGGGCAGGAGATCACCGTCGACGGCGGCTTCACAATAGGCGGCATACGGCTTTAGTCCGATCCAATCGTATCCGTCAGTGAACTGACCGCAAGCATCTCGCCAGGCTCGGCCAGACGCGGCCACACAAACCGTCCGTGATCGATGCGCTTGGTGAACAGGCACAGCTCCGTTCCGTCCCAGAACAGGATCTTCAGAAGCGAGGCATTCTTGCCGCGGAAGACGAACAAATGACCCGGAACGGCTCCTTCTTGAGCTGTTCCTGGATCAAGTAGCGAGACCATCGAGACCTGTGCGCATGTCGGTGTAGGCGAGCGCCAGATGCACTTTCACGCCCGCTGGAAATGACAATCATGATGCCTTCTCCTTGCCGGCGAGCTGCCGCTTCACCGCAGCCGCAGTGGCGCCCGCCGGCACGAACACGCGCCGTCATCATCCCGTTCGATCGCCACCATGCCGTCCGGTGGCCGCACGAGATCGCGCAAGGCGGCCAGCGCCGACGGCTCGTCTTCGCCTCCATCGGCGAGCTCGACCGTCGTCAGTTCCAGCGCGTTACGAGCGGTCAGGCCGAACTCTTCTCGCCAGCGGAAGGCCATGCTGGTGGCAACGCCATGGCGGCGGCGAACCTGCGCCACGGCGACACCGGGCTTCTCCGTCTCCCGCACGATCGCCAACTTCTGCTCGTCGCTGAACCGGCGCCGGTTCGAGCGCCCACCCACCGCTTCCGGCGTCAAGCGGTGTTGGCGCCGCGTGCAATTAGCAGCGCTGCTTAATTGGGCTCGGGCACTCGGATGAAGCAGCGATCGCCAGTCCATTTCGTCGCCGGATTCTTACAGGCGATCGCGCCAGATCCGCAACGCATGCCGCGAAAGCCCGAGCGCCGCCGCATACTCTGCATGATCCATGCCACTCCAATTCATCGCCTCGACATGCATGCTCCAGAACGCGCGAAGGGCGGTTGGGCCGCTGTCCGTGCGGTTGCCGTAGCGATAGCGGGCCTCCTCTGGGGGCGCTTCGGCTGCTGCGTCTTGCCCTGACGTCCAGCCTTCTTTCGGCGCAAATTCTGCAGCTTTTCCGCACGCTTGCGCAGGTCTTCGCTGTTCACCAGATGGCGCATCCACAGCTCGAACGTGGTGATCGAAAGATCGCGCTGGCGACCGTATTCCAGCGCATCCTGATTGCTGCGGTACCAACTCGCAATGTGCGACGACCAGTAAGGACTGTTGGCCTTGGCCCAGGAGCGGCGAGGCGCCATCGGAAATCCTCCACATGACGAAGGAACCCGACATGACGCGAGATTGCACTACTCAATCTGGGTGCAGAGACCGGACGCTTACGGGGGACGGGGAGGGACGGCAAGATAAAGCGAGCTGGCGCTCGCCCTCGCTTTGCTCGTAAGTCTCTGTCTGCACATTGTTTTTTCCTGCTCGTGCCGACGCCAGGCGGAATCGCGCGAGGTGCGGATGGCGCCGGCTGGTTCGCTATCCTGTTGATCTGAAAAGCAAAGGTGTGATGCCCTACCGATGTGCGATCCGCCGTTTTACGCCGCAGCAAGTCTTTGCGCGCCATAGCGCGCTCGGCGCTCCGGCCATCTTGAAGCACCAAATCTGACCCCCGATGCTGTCGTTATGGCAGATCGTGACAGCGACAGGTTCCAGGTTCGCACCGGCCGGATGCGGCATGGCGGCGCGCCGGTCAATTCACGGACGCTGCCCTTTGTGCGCCAGGTCGAGATTGCCATCCGCAAGCAGGGCGGCAATCCCCATCGCATCGGCGCAAGCAGGAGCGACGGAAAGGGGAGTGGCCGCTTCAATGCCCGCGGCCGCGGCGGCAAGATGGCGGCAGGGTTGCCAAAGGATGGTGGCGGGTGGAAGCAGGACTCCAATGGCGTCCGCTTTCGCTCGCGCCGCGTCGTGGTGAAGGCCCGCGTCGTCAAGTTGGCGACGCACGGGAAGGGGACCGGGCGCGGCCAAAAGTTCGTGACGACGAGCAAGGCTGTCGATGCGCATCTGCGCTATCTCCAGCGAGACGGCGTGACCAGGGACGGCGAGAAGGGAAGGGTGTACTCGGGCTTCGACGACGAGGCCGACGGCAAGGCGTTCATCGAGCGCGGACGCGGCGACCGGCACCAGTTCCGCTTCATCGTAGCGCCGGAGGATGCCGCCGAGATGGAAGACCTGCGCTCCTTCACCCGCGATCTCATGCGGCAGATGGAGACCGACCTCGACACGCGCCTCGACTGGATCGCTGTCGACCACCACAACACCGGTCATCCCCATACCCATGTCCTGGTGCGCGGCGTCACCGATGACGGCAAGATCCTGAATATCGCTGGCGACTACATCGCCCATGGCATCCGTCATCGGGCAGGCGAGCTGGTGGAACGGGAACTCGGGTTGCAAAGCGAGATCGAGGTCGCCCGCAAGCTGGCCAATGAAGTCGGGGCCGAACGGCTGACCCGCCTCGACCGCATGCTGATCGACGAACAGCAGGAGCACGATCTTGTCGACCTGCGTCCCAATGCCAGCGACAGCTACACCATTTCCAGCAACCGCTATCTTCTGATCGATCGGGCAAAGAAGCTGGAGCATTTCGGCCTGGCGAACGAGATCGAGCCCGGGCGATGGGTGATCTCCGACAGAGCCGAAAGCACGCTGCGGGCACTTGGCGAGCGCAACGACATCATCAAGACCATGCACCGGGCGCTGGAGGAGCACGGCCTCGCCGATGAACGGGGCGCGGCGCAATATGTCATGCACCGCCAGACCATCACCGAGCCGGTCGTCGGCCGTGTGCTCGCCAAGGGCCTTGCCGGCGACGAGATGTGCGACCGGCTGTCGCTCGTCATCGATGGCGTCGACGGGCGCACCCACTACGTCGAGACGGCGGATGCGGCAAAGTTCGACGACATTCAGCGCGGCCATATCGTGGCGCTCGATCCCATCCTGCCGAACGAGCAGCCGCGTGCGGCCGACCGCAACATCGGCGTCGCAGCCGGCGAGGACGGCGCCTATCGGCCGAGCAGGCACCTGGAGGCAATCCGCGAGACATTTTTGGAGCAGGGCAAGGACCCGGAGGCCTTTGTCCGTTTCCATGTCCGCCGTCTCGAAGCGCTGCGCCGGGCCGGCCATGTCGAACGCATCGACGAAGACCACTGGCGTGTTCCAAAAGACCTGTCCGAGCGCGGCATCGCCTACGATGCCCGCGACCGCGCAAAGGACTTCTCTGTTCGCGTGCTTTCGACGCTCGATCTTGACGCGCAGGTCGGCAGCGACGGCGCCACCTGGCTCGATCGGGAGCTTACGGCCAGGACCCCTGTGTCGCTGGTCCGGTCAGGCTTTGGTCTCGACGTCGACAACGCTCTCGACAGACGGGCTGCCCAGCTCGTCGGGATGGGTCATGCCGAACGCTATGCGACTACCGGGACTATCACCTTCTCGCGCGATCTTGTTGCCACGCTGGAGCGCCAGGAAGTCACGAGGGTCGGCAAGGAAATGGCCGCTGCGCGCGGCCTCACCTACGCGCCCGTGCAGCCAGGCAGTCATGTTAGCGGCACACTCCTTGGCTCGGTCCGTCTTGCCAGCGGGCGCTTTGCCATGCTGGACGATGGTCTCGGCTTCCGGCTCGTTCCATGGCAACCGCTGCTCGACAAGCGCATCGGCCAGCACATCACCGGCCTCGTGCAAGACAGCGGCGGCATCGACTGGAGCTTCGGCAGAAAGCGCGGGCTGGGGATCGGGATGTGAGGGTCGGTCCATCCGAAACTCACTTCAGGTCGCTGCCGTTCTATACGATGAATTCTGTTCCTGCATCTGTCAGGCACTCACGGCGCCCTCCAGAGCGGAGCCGTCTTCGGCCTCCTGACGAGATATGTTGGATCAGAATCGAAGCGTGGCGCGCTAAGTCTGCCCGAGATCGCCCCAGCATCGCGCGTCCGCTCCACAGGCCGAACACCTATGTGCGACT
Source organism: Mesorhizobium sp. M0954 (assembly GCF_040319155.1). Taxonomy (NCBI): domain Bacteria; kingdom Pseudomonadati; phylum Pseudomonadota; class Alphaproteobacteria; order Hyphomicrobiales; family Phyllobacteriaceae; genus Mesorhizobium; species Mesorhizobium sp. M0954. Next base: position 55,561 of record NZ_JAMYNR010000022.1, read on the forward strand.
TCCGCTCTCCCTGCACGCCTCATGCGAAAGGTAGCCGGTCAATCCAAAGGGTCACAGTTTGCCCTTTGTCCCGTCAGATCGACGCGCCAGGCGAACACCAGCACCGCCTCCGTTCTCCGGGATGAATTCGATCCCGGCCGCTTCGAAGACTGCACGAATTTCGGCGAGGGTTGAATTCTTTAACTGCTCGCCTCTTTCTAACCGGGCGATGGTATCAGGAGATACGTTTGCGTTTATGGCTAGTTCTCGAGTTCCCCAGCCCAATGCGACGCGTGCCATCTTGCATTGAACTGCATTCATTTCGTAACCGTGATACGATTCTTGTTGATCCATCGTGACATTTTCATTATCGTACCGCTGATACGATTTTTGCTTGAAAGCGGCTGCCGTTGGTGTGCAACCACCCTCAGCAGCCTGACCACAACCAAGCTGTTCAGGAGCTCGGATCATGGCTGATTCCGACAATAGCATGACTCTGCCTTTGGTCACTCGCCGACAAATGCTTACGGGAGGAATGATCACGTCCACCGCTTTGATGCTTGAGAAGAATGCGCTTCCCGGGGATGTAGCAGCAACCAGCATGCCCTCCGACCCTTCGATGGCGCTTTGGCGCGAATGGGAGATGACCCGCGAGTCGGCCGAGCGGCATTGCCGCCGGCAGCAGCGCCTGGAAACAAAGCTTGTCGAGAGCGTCGGCTTTCCTCGTGTGAAGGTCCGCCTGCCCAACGGTCAGGACGTCACGGTCCACGCGATCGAGACGCTCAACGAAGTGCTCGGCAAAGGGCCGGATACGGCGGCTCTCCGGCAGAAGGCCCAAGCTGGTTTCGCGGCACATCAGGCCCGCTGGGAGGCGGCTGCCGAGGAGGGCGGCTACACCGCCGCGCTCAGAGCCGAGCGCGAGGCTGGCGAGCGGGCAGGGGATCTGCTGGAAGCGTTCTCAGCCACCCCCGCCACGACGCTTGCCGGTGTGGCGGGCAAGCTCGACGCTATATTGCGCGAGGGCGAAGCCTGGGAGGAATCCTCCGAATTCCCCTGGCCGCAAATCCGCTCGGCGCTCAGTGATCTAGTGCGCATCGGGCATGTGCTGAGGCCGGGCCTATTCATGCCCGGCTGCCGCCAATCAAGGAGCTTAGAGGTATCCAAGAATTTGAAACACGGTCGAGGCTGATGCAACGTTCATCGTAAATACTCGGCCTCCCGAGAGCTGGAAGAACGTCGGACGAGCTCAACGTACGCAGTTCGTGCCGTCAAGCCTTTCAGCATGTTCGTTCGAACGTTCCGAGTCAGTAACCTGCCACACTTCGCGGTCGGTCTCTGATTGTGGGAGGATGCGCCAGGCGCGCAACATGCTTGTGACGATGCCGCCGCTAGGTTAGACCCCAGTCAGCCTGCTGAAGTGGGATTGCAAGCACGGTCGCTCCTTCGCTGCCCTGCAAATGTCCGACCTCAAGCCTACGTGCTGGCCAAAGTCTCCAATTTTACAGATCCGATCAACTGAGTTGTGATCTGACCATGATAGCCCTGCCTCAGGTAGTTCGGAGGCTTCTCGGTATGTCGCGTGTTTACGTTCCCAGCTCGGGGCCGGATAGTTGGCAGGCGTTCTTGGCTGATCCCGCCAAGCATTGGCGAATAGGCTATTCGGCGCGAACACTTGCGCATAGCTGGGAACAGGCGAGCGGCCTTCCTTCCGAAGTCGCTGCAATGTTCGACAAACCAGCTGAATTGCTTGTTGCGCTTCCCGAACACAAGGTCCCGTTAGCTGGTGGGGGCCGCGACAGCCAAAGCGACGTTTTTGCCTTAATACGCTTTGGCGAAGAGACATGCGCCGCCGCGATCGAGGGCAAGGTCAATGAACCATTTGGGCCAACAGTCGGCGAGTGGTTCGCAGAACCCTCTGATGGCAAGCGCCTTCGCATGCTTCAAATATGCGATCTGTTGGGCCTGGACACGGTCCCCCCGTCTGACGTGCGCTATCAGCTGTTGCATCGGACCGCATCGGCATTGCTGGAGGCAAAGCGGTTCAAGACCGACGAAGCGGCGATGATCGTACAATCGTTCTCCATCTCCCGGATGTGGTTCGCTGACTTCGAACGGTTTGTCAGTCTTTTCGGCATCTTGGCTCGACCAGACCAATCCATCGTCACGGTTCTAAAGAGCGCTCAACGGCTTCGGCTAGGTTGGGCCACCGGAAATCCAGAACATCTCTCGCACTGAAGGCCCATGAGTTTGGAACCGAGACCCTACACGTCTAAGCAGATGGGCGATGCCTGCGAGATGGTCGTTGCAGCCGAACTGACACTTGCCGGCGTGCCGGCGCTTAAAGTTCCTGACAACTGGCCTGGCTATGACGTCATCGCTCAGCCGGTCGGATATCCGCCGCAACGGGTTTCTATAAAGTCTCGAACGTTCAAGCAGGGGCCGGCCTACGTGACGTACTACGACTTCGATCAGTTCGATTGGCTTGCCATCGTCATTTTGCTTCCCGCTTCGCCAAACGGCAGGGCCGTTTACCTGATCCCGAGGGGTGTCTCCGACGAGCTTGCCCGCCGGGACAAACCGACCAGCAAGACGGCGGCCGAGCGGTATTTCCGGGTCGATCAGGTTGAGCGTTTGTTCCTGCGTTACCGAGACAACTACCGCCTGAGCAGAGACGGTGATGCAAATGCGGTTCCTGTCACGGATGAGCCGGCAGGTACGCCAATCTTTTAAAACGCTTGCCTGTGAACTGAAAGATTGAAGGTCCGACATGCGGCACATCGATTACTTTCGAATGAAGAAATCCCAGCCTGGCGAGATCGTTTCAGCGCATCTCGACGGGTGGATAGGCAAGACAATGGGTAAGGGGGATGGCCGCAGGCGTAACGGGACGCTTGTAGTCACCAACCATCGTGCGGCGTTCTTGCACAAAGGAATATTTGGTGAAATTTTTGAAACTATCCCCATCGAGAAAATCAGCTCTGTCGAGACGCGCAGCGTATTGGGATATCGACTGCTGAAAATCCACACGTCTCATGACCACCTGACGTTCAAGACCTTCGCTGATCACGAGGCCTTTGGTCACGCCGTGGCAATGATTAAGACGACAGGGCGCGGGGCCGAAGTTCGACGTACCTCGGATCAAACGAGCCTGCACCTGGCAAGCGAGCTTAAGGAATTGGCTGCGCTTCGCACAGCTGGGGCACTGTCCGGCGAGGAATACGAACTCGCAAAAGGCCACGTGTTGCGCTTTGGGTCGCTGCACAACATAACGCCGCGGACCGCTCCGTGCCTGACATCACAATGCGAGGCACCGAACGGCCTTTCCAGGTCAACAAACGCGGCGGCTTGACCGGCTGGCTGATGGTTGCGCTTATTGGAATGTGTTGCGCCATCTGGTTTAGAGGATCGATCATCTCCGCTCAGCCGCCCGCAGCGAATGGTGCGATGACCTCGGCAGCTGGGACGTCAAGCTCATCAAGGGGGCAATCATCCTTGATGAGTGGCCAGCACTGGCCGGATGAGGCCATATGCAGTGCCGGGGTTCACACCTACTTTTACATGAAGTTGCCGCCCGAATACGTGCGGCAGCAGAGTCAATGGTTCTCATTTAGAAGCGAGTTAGGACAAATCTACAATTGCTCGGTCGGCAATGGCCGGATTTCGCTGAACTGGGTCAACAGAGACGGTGCAACGATGCAGTCCAATTCGGCGACATTCACAATCGCCAATGATGTGCTGACAGTCTCCGACGCGCTCCAGGAAGAGACGTTTGATCTGTCTTCTTCACCGTGGCGACTGTTGTCCCAAAGATACACGGACCCGGGCTGAGATGATCCACAACCCCCGTCTCGCCCATCGGGGTCGCCCAACTTGGCCGTTGTGGTAATGGCGGGTAAACGAAGATCTCTCGGCGAGCGGCATAAAGGGACTGACAACGACACGATCCGTCACACGAGGTTTAATCGTGGGTGCCAAGCTGTTAGCCTACTCGGAACGGCTGGCGGATTTTGGAGCTCTTGGCCGCGCCGAAATCAACCCCATGGTGAGTAGCTGGGGCAATGTCCCGATCTTTGTCTTGCCCCACTTGGCGCAGCTACAGCCCGAGCAAAGCAGAAAGCCCGACAAGGCCGCTCGGTTCGTCCGCATTCTCTGCGAACGCTTCAAGGTATTTCAAACAAGTCTTAGTAGTTGAAATCGAAAGGTCGTCGCGGCTACGCGCCGCCCGATGTCTAAGGTGTTTTGGAGAAAGCCCTGAACGTCGCGTCAAACCAGTGGCAGATCGTCCGAAATCAGGTCTTGGAGCGCGACGGCTATCGTTGCGTGTCGTGTGGTGTTGCGTTGCGCTCTGCGGACGCCGACATTCATCACCTGCTCCCCCGATCCATGGGCGGCGCTGACGAAATGTCGAACTTGGTCTGCCTATGCGACGGCTGTCATGCGCGCCACCATCCGACCTTAGCTGGCGGGTTGGCGCGCCGCGCGATGGAGCGGTGGGCTGTGCGGCTGGCGCGATGGCTCGACCGCGAAGGTGTCGTCAGCGAAGCCGCGGGAAGCTTCGGCCCCGTCTTGCGCCTGTTTGGTTTGGAGCGTTTTCGGCACGGCCAGTTGCCGATCATCCTCGCGGCGCTGTCAGGGAAATCTGTTCTGGTTGTCAGTCCGACCGGCTCCGGTAAGACCCTCTGCTTTCAACTCCCGGCGCTCCTCCGACGCGGCGTGGCAATTGTCGTGTCGCCCCTCAAGACGCTGATGTCCGAGCAGGTATCAGACCTCCTCGGCAAGAAAATACCGGCAACCTTCATCAACAGCGATTTGAGCCGGGAGGAAAAGGAGACGCGGTTCGCTCTCCTGACACGCAATGCGATCAAGCTTCTGTACATCGCACCCGAACGCTTTTTCGTGCGCAGCGAGGACGAGCGCAGCCGTTTGAAGCGCAGTCAGCCATCGTTTCTGGTCATCGATGAAGCGCATTGCGTTGATCAATGGGGACAGGACTTCCGGCGCGAATACGGGCGTTTGCGGGAGGTCCGCGAAAAGCTTGGCTCACCTCCGGTGTTGGCCTTTACGGCAACCGCCGGGAAAGAAATGCAGGATCGTATTCTGGCGTCGCTCGGCATCCCCGATGCGAAGATCTTCGTTCGTGATGTAGACCGCCCCAACATTGCATTGTTGCGTTGGCGTTGCAGTCCCGAGCGCCGGGCGCAAGAAATAGCGTCGATGCTGCTATTGCCCCAGTTGGAGGGGCAGAAGGTCATGATCTTTGTGCCATCGGCGAAAGTCGGCGACGAGCTAAAGAGCAACCTTGCAGCCTTGGGCTTGGATGCCCCGTTTTATCATTCGAGACTGGGCACGCCTTGGGAACGGCAGGAACTCGTGAAACGCTTTCTCGGCCAGAGCCGCCCGGTGGTCGATCACATCATTTGCACGAACGCCTTTGGCATGGGTCTAGATGTTCCGAACGTGCGGCTCGTCGTTCATTGGCAGCAGTCTGCATCAGCCGAAGACCTGTTGCAGGAGCTGGGTCGGGCAGGGCGAGACAGAAAGCCATCCGCGTCGGTGATCTTCCATGACGGGCCGGGTCGTAGCGACACCGGGCGGCTCAAGTTCATGGCCGAGAAAACTGTCGAGGCCGCCCCACTAGATGAGCATCAGAAGGCCACCATGCTGGAGCAGCGGTCGCGGCGGATTGATCAGGTTGCGGCGATGCTCCGCTCCTCATCCTGTTTTCGAGCTTCGGTCCGTGGCTATTTCGGTGACGGGAACGCTCCGCAGAAACTCAGCCCTGCCCTGCGCATTCTTGAGTGGGTGTTCGGAACACACGCGCCGTCAACACAACGCATGGCTTGTTGCGACCACTGTGACGCCGAACTGGTCAAGAAACATGGCGCATTGACCTATCTGGCTTGGATAGTGGGCGGCAAGAGCGCTCAATTATGACAAGCCTACATGAACAATCCGGCCAAAGCCCCGACAGCAGTGGACGTGTGTTGCTTTACGAACCTGATGCCCGACTTTATCCGTCTGTGCCGTTTGATGGCTTCCGTTATGTCGGAACGATACTCTTGCGGGTCTGAGCGACCATCGCGGTAGTGATCCACCACAATGTCGGCCATGCTGCCGATCAAGGCGATTGTCTCGTCCTCGGAAAGGCCCGCAAGCGAAACATAGAAGTAGTCGTCCTCGCCCTCGTAGTTCTCAAACAGGATGATGGGCAGTTCCCCCGACCCGATCCCTTGCTGATCAATCACGTGGCGGGACAAGTCGATACCGTATCCGTCCTTCGAAAGCGGAAGGTCGATTGCATAGCCGCCGCCCTTATAGGGGATCAGCATGTGCCAAGCACTGCCAACATGTCGGTCAAATCCGCGTTTCGCTCCCAAGACAAGTTCGATGTTCTTGGTTGTGTATCCGCTATCGAGAAACCACGTCACAAGCGCACGTTGTTTCTTGAAAGCCTCCAATTGTTTGACGCTGGAAATCGTCAGCATCGCATCCCCTCCGCTCGACCATTCGTAAGCAAGACACTCCCGAAGAACGCTGCCTGCGTCAAGCTCTTGGGGCCGGGCGCATTCCAAAGTTCTCCCGTCAGCGGTGACCGGCGCGCGGAGCAGCAAAACACATTTTGAAGGGGCATTGTCGTCAGGCTCCCCGAGGTTGAAAACGATCAGGAGAGACGGGCAGAAAGATCGGTATCCGTTAGACAGGACGAAATGGTGCCGCTCAAAAGCTTGCCGAATGGTTTCATCTGGGCGGCATGACGTTGCTGCAGCCCCTTGAATATGCGCTCAATCAGGGGCGATCGATCCAGTCGGCCGGGCCTGTCGACTTACTCGGCAAGAACATGTCGTTCCGTTCCAAGCCAGCATCTAAATTCAAGGACTACGACGAACTCGAGGCGGTCTTCCTCAAGCACTTTGAGTGGCTATTTGCCCGGCAAATGGAATCGACTGTCGGTGACTTTGGGCGGATGGAGGACGTGTGCCCGTCGCCGCTCCTCAATCTCTTCATCAACGACTGCCTAGTGAAAGGACAGGACATCTACGCCGGCGGCGCGCGCTATAATGTATTCGGGCTATGTTTCACTTCGCTCGCCAATACCATCAACTCGCTCTGGGCAATTCGCCGCATGTGCTTTGCCGAGGAAACGGCCGTCACCAGCCTCGGTGAGTTGGTTGCGGCGCTGCTCTGCAACTGGGGCGAAAACATCATCGATCCGTTGGTCCATCCCGCCGTCATGGTGACGGATACAGCGAGGACCGAGGAGGCAACAAGGCGCTTCAGGCAATTGCGCGAGATTGCATTGTCGCTCCCGCGCTGGGGCGCTGCGATCCCCAGATCGACCCTTTCGGCAACCGAATCTGCGAGCGGATTGCGACCATTTGCGTTGAGGTAATGACCAAGCCGCGCTCGGGTTTGACTGACCAGTTCAAGAAAGCGGCGCGGCGCTTCGGGACCGAGAAGCAACCTTTTGGCGGTTTTTGCATGCAACCGGGCGTTGGCACTTTTGCGAGCTATGTTGAAAATGGGCTGGGCTGCGCTCCGTCAGCCGATGGCCGGCTATCCGGCCACGCGATCGGCACCGACATGTCGCCGGCTCCTTCTCCCCTCGACGCGCCAGTTTGCCGATGCAGTCAAGGTAGGATGGCGTACGTTCTTCATCGGCGTTCGGTTTTGCTAACGGCGCGCCCAATCGATCTCAATATTGAGGGACGGACGGCCATCGATAGGCTCATCGAGATTCTTTCGGCTTCGTTGACGGTGCCGGGTCCAACATCCTGACGGTGACGACTGCTGATCAGGAGACATTTCTGGTGGCTCCTGGCGCGCCCGAAGCGCATGATCTCCTCAGGGTGCGTATGGGCGGTTGGACGGAGATGTTCGTCGCTATGCATGCCTTTGCATCAAAGGGTTCACCCGCGCAGGCCGTACAGCAGCTAGAGCATTCGACCCTTTTGGGGGCTTGTGATCGCCGCCCGCAGGTCGCCTGTGGAGTCGCGTTCTGCGCGCGTGGTGGCGATGGTAAAGCGGAAAATGCGGCCGAGGACGCTGTGCATCCGGCGCGCACTTTCATAGCGTCCGGTCGCCTCGACCTTGGGATCCACGATCCCCAAAAGAGGGGAGGATCACCCTAACGCAGGGTTCAATTGCTCATGGGTCCAAGGCTTCAAATCACCCTTTGTCTTGATCCTTAGGTTCGCCAGACCATACGAGAGAATACAAAGGAAACGGGTTGGCGAACCACCTGCTAAGATATTGATTTTCTGTGGGAGAATCTGTCCCTCAGCGACTAACATAATCGTTATTCATCAATGAGTTACGAAGTGGTTCGCCCAAATTGATTCAAGAAGCTGATCCAGCCACTCGCTGGCCGCATTCATCTTCTGCCGAAGGGCTGCTTCGCGCCCAATCTCGGTCGTTCGCGAGCCAACCTCCTCGTCCCGAAAGCCGCCCGTCCGCTAAAACATGCCGCGCCGGCAGCAATGGGTGGACAGCGGGCATAGCCAGATCTCCCTTCAATGCGAAGATAGGGGGACCCTTTGCCGTCGTTCGGTTTTCTGAGAAAGTACGCACAATCCGGGAGCCGACGTTTCATGCTGACAAGAACCGACGATAGTGAAGCGCGCCGATGGTTTGCCGAAGATCTACGTGTCTCATCGCCCGTTGTGCACAACCCTGCCATCATCGACGCATTCGCCAAAGTCCCGCGAGAGGAATACCTCGGTAACGGCCCTTGGCGTATCCATTCGCGATTGCAAGTCGGGGCAGTCCATACGAGCCCTTCAGCCGCACTTCATGAGATTTACCACGACGTTTTGGTCTCGCTTGACGAAAGGCGCGGATTGAACAGCGGACTGCCGTCGCTTTGGGCTTTTGTTTTCGACCATCTGAACATGGCTCCCGGCCAGACTATCCTTCAGGTGGGAACTGGTGTTGGCTATTTCACCGCCATTCTCGCCGAGCTGACGGGTTCTGAAGGACGCGTGATCGCGTATGAGATCGACGAAGAACTCGCCCGGCGCGCGCGAAGCAATCTTGCCCACTATGCCCATATCGAGGTGATATCCGGTGACGCCACACAGGCGGCTGATCTGCCAAGCCTTGATGTCGTGGTGGCCTTCGCCGGAGTGACTCATGTGCCGGAGCCGTGGCTTTCAAAGCTATCCGACGCCGGTCGGATGGCGCTGCCTTTCACGGGTGAAGACCAATGGGGCTTCATGATGCTTCTGGAAAGGTGTGGCGATACGTTCCCCGCAAAATCACTTGTGCCTTGCGGTTTCTACCATTGCGGTGGAGCCAGGCGCAGTGACGAAGAAAAAGCTTTGACTACCGCCCTCAAGGCGGCACGAGGCAGGGTCACCGATCTCGGGCAATATCATCGAGGGCCACCAGAAAATGACGCTGACAATGCCTGGCTGGTCACCGACGCATACTGGCTTTCGAAAAGCTAGTGTAGTCGGTCAACTCGAAGCGTCCGATGAGGCGCGCTCCAATTGCCGTGCACTGAGAGCTGCTGCAAGTGCAATCGTCGCAGAGCTCAGCATGACGAGTAGGAGATCGGGCGTTCTCCTCCGTTAGAACAGCGCCCGCGATCGATGACATCGTGGCTCCACCCGTGACCGCAATCGCGCTCGCCAGACCCGCAGCGCTTCCCGTGGAGGCGATAGCCGGCGTTGTTCATGACGATGTCCAGACGTCCGAAATGCGCGTGGGCCTTTGCGACGACATCGGTGATCTGACCGCGGTTGGTCACGTCCAGTGCCAGAGGCAGAGCCCAGCATGCCCGCCGGGCGGCTCTTTGCGGCGTCGCATTCGGGCAGCGTGATAGGCGCGCTCGCTCCGCGCGGCGCGGCCAAGGGGGTTGACCAATCTCATACCATCCCCTATATGATTGAGTATCTACTCACTCAATATCGTTAGACGGAAATATGGCGCGTCCCCTCAGTGAAGAAAAGCGACAGGCGCTGCTCGATGCAGCGGCCGAGTTCGTCGCCAGCCTGGGCACAGGCGCGTCCACGGCCAAGATCGCAAAGGCTGCTGGCGTTTCCGAGGGGACGCTGTTCACCTACTTTCCAACCAAGGACGATCTGCTCAACCAGCTCTTTCTCGAGATCGAGGCCGACTTGGTAGAGATGATGCTGGCGCCATATCCGGCGGACGCCTCCGCCAAAGACCGACTATTCGCGGTCTGGAACCGTCTGATTGACTGGGGACTGGCTCACGCCACGGCGCGCAAGGCCCTTCGTCAGTTGAAGGTCTCGGATCGCGTGACAGCGGAAAGCCGGAACCGGTGTCACGCCATGCAGCGGGATGCACGGACGATGGTGGAGGAGTGTCTCGCCGGCCATGCCGCGCCTGACAGGATTGCCTTCTACATCGATACCATTCTCTTCGACTTGGCCGATATCAGCATCAATGCGGTCACGGCCAGACCCCAGGAAAGCGACGCCATCCGGCAGGCCGGGTTCGACCTGTTCTGGAAGGGGTCTGCCGCCTAAGTTTACCCCATAAATGAGTATGTAGTCACTCATAGATAAGGATCGAAAATGTCGAATTGCAAGGGTTTCACCGAAGCTAACGTTCCCAAGCAGACGGGAAAAAGCTTCATCGTCACGGGCGCCAACGCCGGCGTCGGGTTCGAAATCGCGCGGGTGCTTGCCGCCAGGGGCGCGCGCGTCCTGCTTGGCTGCCGCGAGCAGACCAGGGCGCAGGACGCCATCGCGCGGATCAAGCGGATCACGCCGAATGCCGATCTCGTCTGGTTGCCGCTCGACCTCGGTGACCTGGACAGCGTTCGCACCGCAGCCGAGATCGCGGCGAAGGAGCCACGGATCGATGCACTCATCAACAATGCCGCGATCATGAATCCGCCGCTGACGCGCACGAAGCAGGGGTTCGAATCGCAGTTCGGCGTCAATCATCTCGGCGTGTTCGCGCTCACCTCGCTGCTCCTGCCCAAACTGGCGGAGACGCCGGGATCGCGGGTGGTCGTGACCTCGAGCATCGCGCATCTGAAGGCCAAGATCGACTGGGACGACCTCAGCGCCGACAAGAGCTACATCAAGACCGATCGCTACGGCGGCAGCAAATTGGCGAACGCGCTGTTCTTCTTCGAACTGGATCGTCGCCTGCGCGCGCCGAAGTCGCCCGTCACAGCCATCGGCGTTCACCCTGGCGTCGCCAATACAAGTCTTGGCCGCCACATGGGGATTGTCCAGATCGCAGGCCCAATCGTCGGCCTGCTGCTCAATAGCTCCGACAAGGGCGCGTGGCCAGCACTTTTGGCTGCGACCGGCAAGGTGAAGCCCGGAGGCTATTACGGTCCCACCGGCCTTGGCGGAATCCGCGGTGTAGCCGGCGAAGCAAAGCGCGCGCCGCATGCCGAAGATCCCGCGCTTGCGAAGCGGCTCTGGGACGTCTCCATCGCCATGACCGGCATCGATCCAGGCTTGCCGGCCGCCTGACCTCACGCACCAGATGAACGCTGCGAAGCCGTGGCTTCCAGCGAAAAGCAAAGGAGATGGCATGAATGAGCGGTGATTGGCCTTGGTGCCTGATGCTACGGCGTTGGGCGAGGCGGATAGGTAGCAGGCTGGATTGGCGATTTAGGGCTTTTGACCCTGTAAAGGAGATTACCCGGCGCCTGCCGCCGAACGACCAGCTTGAGGCCCGGATTGCGCCGGTGACCTCGTATAGGAGTTTGGCCGGGCCGTTCACACCCCTTGAGGGTTCCGCCTCACCCAACGAGCGGAAAATAGCCATGTCCTTTGTCGGTGTCGATCTTCAACTGCGGCGGCGCACCACACTTCGCCAAACTGCGCAGCCCAAGACCGGACACTCCGGACGTCAGGAATGGGTCGTCGGAAGCCGTCGAGCCGCAATGCGCCTCATGCCGGTCGTGGAGTTGATCCAGATCCCGCACCAAAAGCAGACGCTACGTCTTTAGAGCCAATGGAGAACTCGAACGGATGGGACGGCCTGCTAGTGACTATATGGTGGCCGAGGTCGCTCGTCAGAAAAGCGTTTGCTATGCCTTCTCGTGACTATGCCGAGCGCAGCAGATTGTCAGTTCTGTTCGCGCACCGATGCTGCAGCTGTCGTTCGCGACCTGTGAGGCAAGGGCTAGCCCACAAATCGCATCGCGGTCATGGGCCTTTGGGCCGAGTGACCGCTATAGCCTCCAGCTCCGTCATATAGAGGATGAAGCCTTGATCTACTCCGGTTGCGTTCAGGTAGAGACGCAGCTGCGTCGCATGCTTCAGTCGCTCGTCAGCGCCTGGAAGGCGATCGCTCTTCCAATCGAACAGGGCCTTGATCTCGCCGTCCTGTAGCGCCATTGCATCAACACGGCCGGCCAGCATGTTGCCTTCTCCTCGGCTTCCCCATACTGGCACCTCTGCGACGAGGGCACCCCGCCATGTTGCCACCGCCGGATGGCGGATGCTGGCGAGCGCGGTGCGGCCCATCTCCTCTGGCAACGGCTGCCCGGCCTGCGGCTCCCGTCCCACGAGTTGCTCGAGCAACACTGCGGCGCGGGTCGCCAAGGCTGTTTCGCTTTCCGCCACCTCGCCGGTGATTAGCTCCTCCATAAGCTTATGGAGGATCAGCCCCCGAACCCGGCCCGCTCCCATCACTGCCGCAGCGAGCTCGACAACCTGAACCTCCGGATTTGGAAGATCGATCGCGACAGAGCGATCGGGATCGGCGCGGCTAGGCTGCAGCCAGGCCAGGGTCGGCGATGCGGCGCGCACCCGCTCCGCCTCTTCGGAGAATGTCGCCCTATCCTGAACGTTGGCCTCTTTCGCCAGAGCTGCGCGCGTGAAAGGCGGCAGCTTGTCTACGGGAAACAGAGGCAGCTCTCCTTGCTTGAGATAGACGAGGCGGGACCAGCTGTCGGGTTTTGCCTGAGGCAAGTGTGGAATAATGAGCAGGTCCCGAGCACGTGTACTGGCCACATAGAACATGCGCTTGCGCTCGAGGCGCAACAGACGCTCCTGTTCGGCTTGCGCCAACGACAACTCCGGCGGCGTGACCTCATCCACGATCCAATGGACCGTGTCGTCTGAAGCGCGATAGAGGAACTGCTTTTCGTGCATGAGCTTGGTGGTCGTGTTGATCAAAATCACGACGGGCCACTCGATGCCCTTGGCGCTGTGCATAGTGACCAGCTCCACCGCCTCGCCGACGGGATCGACGCGCCCCTCGGTCCGTGAGGCGGCGGCGGCCCATTCCTGGTTGAGCCGCTGGACGGCGCCGTCGAGACCTCCGACGTCATCCCGGCGGAGCAGCTCGACAAGCATTGCGAGGTTGGCGAGAGCACGCTGGCTGTGCCCCGGATGCCTGACGGAAAGGATGGCCGCGACGGTCAAAGCTTCAATAGCCTCGGCCAGCAGTAGGCTGGGGGTGGTGAAGCGGCGCCGGCGATGAAGTCGCTGCAAGATAGGCAAGATCGCCGCAGCTTGTGCATTGTGGATGGTGTCAGCGGGAGTAAGTAGCCCAAAGCGGCGGGGCTTCTCGCCCGCGGGGGTCGACATCAGCAGCGCATGGTCGATATCGAGGAGTTCCTCGTCGGTGAGGCCGCAAAGCGGGCCACGCATCAGCGCCATAAACGCCAGCCTGTCGGTGGGGTCGGCGAGGGTCCGCAACAGCGCGAGTACGTCCTGGACTTCCTGTCGCCGGAACAAGCCCTTGCCCGCCTGCGAGGCGACCACGAGGCCTACGCCCTCGAGGGCGCGCTCGTAGCGCCAAAGCTGGGTGCCGGTGGGCGCGAGGAGCGCGATGTCGCTGGCGACCAACGCGGAAAACTTGCCATCTTTGCGTTCAACTTCGATGGCGCCGATCAGGCGCGAGCAGAGCTCAGCCACCTGTCGCGCTTCCTCGTCGCGATCCTCGGCCGGGGATCCGATCTCGGGCTCGATCAGCAGTCGCGAAATTTCCGGCAGTTCGATGCTGGTGCTCGCACGCGTCGACTTGAGCGCTACGTAGTCCGGTTGTTCTTCACCGTCGAACACCGGGGCGAAAACCGAGTTCACGTGCTCGACGATGCGCGGGTGAGAGCGAAAGCTGTCGGTGATCTGAACCACGCGTCCGCCCGGTTGCGCCGCAATCATCTTCCGCGCCTCGCGGTAACATTCGATGTCGGCACCGCGGAACGAATAGATGCCCTGCTTGGGATCGCCCACCGCGAAGAGGGCACCGGGACGAAGCCGTGCGGCCTGCCAGCTCTCGGGTTGCGAACTCGCTGCGATCGAGAAGATGATCTCCGATTGTTCTTTATCGGTGTCCTGGAACTCGTCGATCAAAATCGCCGCGTAGCGCTGGCTGAGTTCCTCGCGGATCCGCGGATTGCGTACAAGCTTGAGCCCGTGCCGCAACAGATCAGCGAAATCGAGGCTTGCCGCCTGGTGTTTGCGCTCAGTGTAGTTGCTGATTGCGACATCCAATTGTTTCGATAGCTTTTCGACCAGTGCGTTCGCCAACTCGCCGCGAAGCGTCCGATAGGCGTGATCGACGGTTTCGTAATGCCGAGTGGCCACGTCGTTGAGCTCCGCGCCACGCTCGGGGTCCGCCTTAACCCAGGATGTCTTGCGCCGATATGCCTTCAGCCGCGTCGTGTCGGCGACCATGCTAACCGACAGTCGCTGGGGATGGACGAGGATCCAGAGCCGCTTAAAGTCGGGCGGGTCCGCAAGGCACTCGTCATAAAAGACCGACAGCCTCTCAAGTTCCTGAAGGATGTCGGCAGTCTGCCTCTCGATAGGGGCACCGGCGAACCAGCTCGAGAACGCCCTGATCGCTTCGACCAGCTCGCGGTCCGGCCGTGCGGCAAAGGAAGGCGCCACCGTCTCGGCTTCTGGGTGATCGCGTTTGAACTCCGCCAGCTTCTTGATGCGCGTCAGCACTCCGGCAGGGTTTTCGCTTGCAAGAACGGCGATAGGATCGTCGGTGCTCGGTGCCTTCGACAAGCACTCCACCAGCCAGCCGTTGAGCACGTCTTCGAACAACAGCTCCGCCGTCGTCCGGTCCATGATACGGGCGCCCGGGTCGATGCCGATGTCGACCGCATATTGGGTGACCAGTTGATGGCAGAAGCCGTGAATGGTCGAGGCCGTCAGTTGATCGATTTCCTGCCTCTTCTCCCGGAGCGTTCGGCGCATCTCATCGGGCACGATCTCATCGGGGAGTGCCGGCAGCATGGCCTTGGGCACCTCGCCGGCGATGAGCCGATCGACATAATCGCAGATGCGCTCGGCAAGTTCCCCGGCCGCCGGTTCGGTAAAAGTCACTGCCGCAATTTGAGCGGGTCGAAGATCGGTCGCGAGCAGCATCGCCACGCGCCCTGCAATGAGGGCGGTCTTGCCTGTGCCGGCGGCGGCCTCCACAAGCAACGTGTCGCCGAGATCGATGAGCACGGAACGGCGGTCAGCTTCATCGGAGAGCTTCATGGGCCAGCCCATAGAGGCAGGAGACCCGAGGCAGCCCGTTCGAAGCCTTCATGCTTGCGCGCGAGGTAGCGATCGAGGTCGGCAGGCAACAGCAGCCGCAACTCGTTGTAACTTTCAACCGCATCCGGTCCAGGCGGCGCTTCGCCGGCCTCGAGGATCAACGCAGCCGTCGCGACGCGCGCCGTTAGTTCGGCCTCCGCGCGTGCAAGCCGGTCGCCGGACAGGGCTGCAGTGGTGACGTCCCGATCGAGATAGACCAGGCGAGAAACCACGCCCATATCATTGCCCAATAGTTGCCGGACGACCATGGCATAAAGCGTGCGCTGGATTTCGCGTCCGCCATCTAGGACGACACTCCGAACTGAAGACGGCACCGCACCGGTCTTGTAGTCTGATAGAATGACCATTCGTTGGTCAGCGCTAAGATCGAGCCGGTCGATGCGGCCCTCGAGTTTGATCCGGTAATCCCTGATCGCAAGCCCGACCGCTGCTATGCCCTTCCAGGGCGCGTCCTGGGCAGGAACGTTGTCGCCGAACGCCAACTCACTCCATGTGTGCGTGCCGAGTCCCGAGCCCTCTTCGTCAGAGGGGTTGGGTGTGAGCGCCCGCTTCGTGCGCCGCACGGCATCTTCGAGCGTATAGCGCCAGAGCGTCGGCGGCGGCACGGGGCGCGTGAGCGGCCACTGGTCCTGGAGAAAGCGGGCAGCATCGCGAATGGCGTCACGCAACTGCTCGTCACTTGCGCGGGTTAAGCCTGGAACAGGTTGAAGACGGCCGATCGTCTCCTTGATCATCTCGTGAACGAGCTCCCCGACAACAGCGGGTTCAAGTTCGAGCGGGCGGGTGGCCCAGCGGGGCCGATACAACTCGAGGCCATATTTCCAGATGAACGCGAGCGGATCGCGCAATAGGCGGCGCAAAGAAGTCGACGAATGCGGTCGCGAGAAGGTCCGGGCGACAACGGGATGGTGTAGCCGCAGGCGCCCATCATGCGCCGTGACCTCGCGCCGGTTCCAGTTCGTCCAGGCGAGTTGCGCCGCGGCGATGCGCAGATCGCTTCGCGCCTCCGCAGAACGCGCCAGCAGGCGATCAGCCTCGTTGGCGGCATGCGCCGGTATCCTGGTCCGCGGCAGGTGTATGGCTTCTGGTGTTTTGGCGGGCCAGAGCGGGCTCGGCGAGAGCAGCGTCCCTTCTGCGGAGCGGGAAGAGCGAGAAATGACGCAAGCACCGCTCGCAGCCGACACGAGGATCGAAAAATGCTGCCGGTCCAGCGACGTGACTGATTGCCGGTCGGGTCGCAGTGGAGCAGTGCGCGCCGGCAAAATGGGATCGTCCGCATCTGCACGTGGCCAGCTGCGGGCACTCACACCCATCAGCCTCATATATTTTCGCGGCGCGCTGGCGAGTTCGGCCGCCGGCCCCCAGACAACGCTATTGCCCGGCTCGAAATCGTCGGCGACCCTGAGGGTCTTCAGTGTCATCGTCAGCGCGGCAGCCGGCGCCTGGCGCAGAGCGTCCCGCCAGAGCGCGCGGCTCTTGAAGGCGAGGAGACGCTCCCCAGCCTCAGCGGCTTTACCGACGCCTCCCTCAAGCAGGTCGAGGATCGGTCCAAGCACCTCCATGGCTCTCATCGACGACTCGTCGCCCAGCGCTTCGAGCGCGCGACGCCATTGTGCCACCGAAAAGAGCCCCGCATCTGGTTTGAGGCCGCGCAACAAGCGTAGCGGCAGTTCCTTGCGCAGATATGGAGAGAGTCGTTGCAGGCGTCGTACGCGATCCTGGCTCAGGCCGTGCAGCAGAACATCGGCGAGTGCCGCGCAAGCCTGACCGGGCGCAGTTCCGAGGGCAGGCCGGCCATGGCAGAAGTGGATGTTGACCGTTCCTGCGGAGAACACCTGCAGATGCTCGTCCCAGGCCGATGGCGAGGCGGCCACCAGCGCAATGTCAGATGCCTGCACGTGGCCCGAACTCAGCAGCGAGCGTACCCAGCGCAGAGCTTCGATCGCTTCGGAACGCGGATCAGCGCAGATTTCGGCAGCACTAATCACTCCGCTCCCTGAAGCGATCTCCAGCGGCCCACCTTGGAACCAACTGCGATCAGTCGTGCCGATGGCAAGCCAACTGACCGGCAGGCGCCCGGTGATAGCGGCGAGCAGGGGGCGCCACACCGGATCAACGTCCAGTAAGCGCTTGAGCACGACGCTGTCGAAGAGCTTTACACTAAGATCCGCGTTGGCGATTGCAACAGCCGCTAGGTCGGGTGGCGCGAGCATTCCGCTTGGCAAATTTGCGCGCACATCTCTGTCCAAACGGTGAAGATCCGCAGCCCGGTCGGAGGATCTCGCTAGATCGGCTAGCGGCATCGCTTCACGCCACGCAGCGGCGAGCGATCTCACGACCGCTCGTGCCATTCCGGGTAGGCGGCGCACTGAATGCAGCTCTATCAACTCCGCGCCGACGAGCCCGACGTTGACCGCGCCATAGATATTGGCCCGGTCGGCTGGACGCACGAAGCCTCCCGCCAGCCTGGCAGCCAACAGCGACAGGGTAAGGATTTCGACGCCATGCTGTCCCGCTTTCGCCGCCTCGAGGCGAGCCATCCGCATGGCGAGCAGTGTGTCAACGATGACCAATCGGCGACGCAGCAAATCCTCGTTTACCTTCAGTTGAACCAGTCCGGACATCCAGCGGCAAGCGCTCCTAGTTTGCCCCTCGTATCGATGAAAGCAAGACGACTGGACGCCTCATTTCATAGTGCCCGGCGGCTTTGAGAGAAACAGTTCCCAATCGGTATTGAGACGAGCGAATCAGTGGCAGATGCGTCCGCTCATCCCGGAGAGCGTTGCCGTCCAATCTGCCAGTGCCTTGGCTCTTTGCCGCGGCGGGGCCGCCAAGGCTCAATGGCTGACTGGCGTTGGTCGAACTGCGCCGCCAGATAGAAAGCGCCGTTCGGGAACCGTCCTTTTCGGGAGGCGATTACTGATACGAGGTGAAATCCGCGCTTAAAGCGTCGTCGCTCTTGATCACCGCTTCGAGTATGACCAGCCCGTGCGAAATCAGCAAGTTATCCCTATCCCAAGTCTGCTCATCACTCTTCCAGCCTTTGCCGCCATGGAAAAGGTTATTTCTGGCTTGGGCGAGCCGCCGCAGCAGGATACAGGGGAACGTGTCATTGTATTCTATATCAGCCCAGTCTGGTTCTGTACCGTTCCAAACCTGGCCTTTAGGCGGGATTTTTTGATAGTATGCGACAGCATCACTAAGCGATTTATTGTTCTGAATGGCCATATGAAATTTTTCTTTGATCTTGTCGGCTACGTCTTGCAGATTGATCTTTAATTCTGGAAGGTTGTTACTTTGAACAGGCGGCTTATAAACATATCGCGCTACTTTGGCGGCGTATTCATATCGGGCATAGACGACGAAAAACTCAAAAGCCGCATCGGTTTTGATGTGCAAATTGCCGATTGCATCATCAGCTAGCGACACGCCGAAAATCCTTTGTCCCCGAAAACAGTGATGTTAGCGGAAACAGGATGCGCTTGCATCGGCTAACATTCGTTCACACAGCATAAAAAGGGGCGGTTTGTCTGTCGTACGGCCTCTCGAAAAGCGGCGCGCATTTTTGCGTTTACCCCTCTATGGAGTATGGAGAAAGGAAATTTCGGTCCATTGGACGGGGAGCGTAGACGGCCGTAAGACGTAAGTTCGAGCCGCGGTTTCGACCTCAGAGGCCGTCTGGGTCGAACGGCAGTTTCTCCCTTATCTCTCGTCCAAAAGCTGTCGGTCGGCTGACGGCCCCAATTTCAGTCATCCCGATCGCGGGCCAGTGGGGCCATTTCTGAGAGCGAGCGGCGATTGCCGATATCTCCGGCGCTCAGCAGGTTCGTCAAAGGGTGCAGTGACGCGAAATCGACGCTGCGTTGTGGGGCAGGGAAGGGCGCATGTCTTGCGCCGACAACGCCCTCGCATGTCGCTGGCTATATTTGCGATCTATCACCCGTCGCACGACGGTTGGGCAAATCGCAAATCTATGATTTCAGGGGAAATTGGATCGAAGCGAGACCAACCGTGATCCACAATGGTCGTAGGGTATCGAGCGGGATCGTTGTGGACCACCCCATCGAAATTGCTATCTATCTGAAAAGACAAAATAATTGTATGATTTGAAATCCGGTTGGGATAGATTTTTGGGATCGGCGGTTCTGCCGATCCCTGCGTTTGTCATCGTTGATCCCCCCTTTCATTCCCGGGTCTGTCTCCCGCACGACACGTCACGATATTTTTCTGATCCCACGCCTCGAGTTCATTGAGGGGATTAAGCCTTGGGCCTGGCATGCGGCTTCACCCAAGTGCCCGATTTCGACCGCTAGCGACTACTATGGCTTTGGACCCAGGCTGCCGGCATTCAAGGCATCGGTGATGTAAGTGCCGTAGTCCGACCGCCAATCACTTCGCAAAAAAGGACCCAACTTTAGCGAAAGCGAACTGGCCAATTCAGTATTTGAGGCTTGTAGTTCCTGGAGTGGAGTTTCGATTGGACTCGGGGCTAGCAATGCCCAAACGGCAACGGCTACAGTTGTTTCAGGGAGCGCAAGTATGGCCGCTAGCTGGGGAAAAAATCTCGCAATGGCCAGATCCAATGCTATGTTTTCCGGGCTGGTAAATTTCTCTATTTTCGCTCCTATTTCACCTTCGAACCGATCAAGGTCACTAGGAGGAACCGGTGCGCCCTGCATACTTCTATACGCATTTTCGTAGACTTGGGACCAGATCCCCCAAGCCTCCAACGCTTCCTCGGCCGTCGCAGCATTGTCGATCGCATTCTTAATCTTGGTTGCACAACCAAGAGCATTGATGCCTTCGCAACTCGGCGGAGGCACAACATTTGCACTAGCAACCGATCCGAGGCAGCTGTAACTTCCAGCAATTGCTAAGAGTGCTATGCGTCTATTCATGTCGCACGTCCTTATTTGAGGGAAACAACAAGCCACAACAATCCCATGCGGCACGGCGGTCAATCAACCGGCCGACCTGGGAACACTTTAGCATGACAAGGCGCGAGCCAAAGAGGCAATACGCTCCTTCTGAAGGCGTTCTATTTTTCCGATCCAACAGTGGTCATTCTGGGATATTCTAATAGTTGGCGGCACTATGCAATCATTTTGCCATCACTTAAGCTGGCAGGGTTCGGAGGTTCGGCGTGGGTTCTCCCGTCGTAATAAGAACTGAGATTGTAGTCGTCACGCGTCGTCGAATTCATGAACTCTGTGGAGAGCGGCGCAAGGCGAGCTTTCAACAATGGCTTCTTCTGCAACAGAGAGCGATGACTAAACTAGAATTACCGATGCAACGTAGGCTCTTTACCCCCCAGAATTTGGTCCATATAACTATTAGCTATCCTCACCACAATCATAACTATTAGCTATCCTCACCACAATCGCACCCCACCAATCGAAGCCCCACCTGTTCCTACCGATACAGGTCCGAGGTTGACAGTTACTGAGCCGGGTCCAATTGAGACACTTACGCCACCCGGGCCTGTCGGAATTGTGATAGCGTCTCCGTCTAACTGGGGAACCCACCCCTCTTCCCACCTTACCAGAGATTGCGTCGAGACAAACGACCGTTCTGTTGTAAGCGATGTTCCGACGGCACCTTTCGGGGATCGGCGTGAAGGACGATGTTCGGAGCCCTTTGAGGGCTTCGACATATGACGATTTCAGAGCTTACGCTTAAGTCGAACGACTTGGAGCCGGTGCGCCGGTTCGAGGTGTTCACGGGCTCCGGCCGGCGACGCGAATGGCCTCCAGAGGAGAAGGCGCGGATCGTTGCGGAGAGCTACGAGGCTGGCGAGACGGTTTGTGCTGTAGCTCGCCGATATGCGCTTTCCCCGCAGCAATTGTTTGCTTGGCGCCGGGCTGCGCGTCAGCCCTCGGCGGAGGCGCCGGCATCAGAATCCCTGTTCGTTCCTGCGGCGGTTGCGGCGTCCTTGCCGGAACCGGTGGCGCAGCGCCCAGCACGACCACGGAAGCAGAAGGCGGTCCGCGACGCTGGCGTGATCGAGCTTGAGATCGACGGAGTCGCCATGCGCGTTGGCCGCGGCGCCGACACCAAAACGGTGGCTGCTATAATCCGCGCGCTTAAGGCAACGACGTGATCGGGCCGACGGGTGCGGTCAAGGTAATGGTGGCGACAAAGCCAGTCGACTTCCGCAAGGGTGCGGAGGGGCTGGCGGCGCTGGTGCGCGAGACGATGGGCGCCGATCCGTTCAGCGGCGCCGTCTACGTCTTCCGGGCGAAGCGCATCGACCGGATCAAGCTGATCTTCTGGGATGGCACCGGCGTCTGCCTCTATGCCAAGCGCCTGGAGGGGGGCGAGTTCCGCTGGCCGAAAGTGCAGGACGGCGTGATGCGGCTGACGGCCGCGCAACTATCGGCGCTATTGGAAGGACTGGACTGGCGGCGGGTCCACGAGGCGCGCCGGACCCGCGTTCCGGTTCAGGCGGGCTGACCGCGACGAAGTGAATCAGGCTGGATTCCGCTGTCGCGGGCTGTCGGCGAATATGGTCTGATCCGGTCATGACGATGACGGCTGACCAGCTTCCCGACGATCCGGACGCGCTGAAGGCGATGGTCCTGGCGCGCGACGTCGAGAACGCCCGTCTGATCCAGATCATCAAGGAATTGCAGCGTCATCGCTTCGGCCGAAAAGCTGAGACGCTCCCCGAGGATCAGTTGCTGCTGGGACTCGAAGAGGCCGAACAGATCGAGGCTGCCGGTGACGAAGAGCAGGCACAGACTGCTCTTGGCGAACGTCAGGCGCGTGTCGCCAAGCGCCGGGCGAACCGCGGTGCGTTGCCGCCCCATCTGCCGCGCACGGAGATGGTCGTCGACATCGAGGACCATACCTGCCCGTGCTGTCGCAATGGCCTGCACCGGATCGGTGAGGATGTGAGCGAGCGGCTCGATATCGTTCCGGCGCAGCTGCGTGTGATCGTCGTGCGCCGGCCCAAATATGCCTGCCGCGCCTGTGAGGATGTGGTCGTTCAGGCTCCCGCGCCGGCCCGGCTGATCGAGGGTGGTCTTCCGACCGAGGCAACGGTCGCCCAGGTGCTGGTCTCCAAATACGCCGATCACGTGCCGCTCTATCGTCAGGCGCAGATCTATGCCCGGCAAGGCATCAATCTCGATCGTTCCACGCTCGCCGACTGGGTCGGCCGCGCCGCCTGGCATCTGCGTCCGGTGCATGAGCGGCTGCTTGGCAAGCTGAAGTCCTCTCCAAAACTCTTCGCCGACGAGACAACCGCGCCGGTGCTCGATCCGGGCCGCGGCAAGACGAAGACGGGCCAACTCTGGGCCTATGCCCGCGATGACCGACCATGGGAGGGAAGCGATCCGCCGGGCGTCGCCTATGTCTATGCGCCGGACCGAAAGGCCGAGCGTCCGATCGCTCATCTCGCAGGCTTCACCGGAATCCTGCAGGTCGATGGCTATGGCGGCTATCGGGTGCTGGCCGACAAGAGCGGCGTGACGCTCGCCTTCTGCTGGGCGCATGTCCGCCGGCGATTCTATGAGCTGGCAGCAGCCGGTCCCGCGCCGATTGCCAGCGAGGCGCTCAGACGGATCGCCGAACTCTACAAGATCGAGGACGCCATCCGCGGCCGATCGGCCGACGAACGCCTTGCCGCACGTCAGGAGAAGAGTACTCCAATCGTAGCTGCATTCGACCCATGGCTGCGTGAGAAGCTCGGCCTGATCAGTCAGAAGACCAAGCTCGCAGAGGCGATCCGCTACACGCTCTCACGCTGGGAAGGCCTCTCGCGCTTCCTCGAAGACGGCCGCATCGAGATCGACAGCAACGTGGTCGAGCGCTCCATCCGTCCCATCGCGCTCAACCGCAAGAATGCGCTCTTCGCAGGCTCCGACGGCGGCGCCGAACACTGGGCCGTTGTCGCCTCGCTGATTGAAACCTGCAAGCTCAACGGCGTTGAGCCGCTGGGCTATCTCGACGATGTCCTCACCAGGATCGTCAACGGCCACCCTAACAGCCAGATCGACGATCTCCTGCCCTGGGCCTACATCAACAAGCTCGAGCTCAAAGCCGTGGCCTGAGAACAGCGCTCTGATGTCCGCTGTCAAGGTTTGGAACGCAGGAGGTCGCCCGATCCGAGGAACGGCTGCTCATTCTGATGATCGCGCATGGGTGGAGGCGGAACTGAAGGACGTCG
The DNA here is from genome assembly GCF_040319155.1 of Mesorhizobium sp. M0954. Lineage (NCBI taxonomy): Bacteria > Pseudomonadati > Pseudomonadota > Alphaproteobacteria > Hyphomicrobiales > Phyllobacteriaceae > Mesorhizobium > Mesorhizobium sp. M0954. The sequence continues at coordinate 79,210 of NZ_JAMYNR010000022.1, forward strand.
GTGATCAAGCTCTGATGCGCGGGTTGGCTACCGCATTCCCGATTGTGCGTCCGGGGCTGTTCCTATCTTACTGCGGGCGTCGGCGGTTCGCCGGCCACAAAGCGTCTGACGGGCATTCCCCTGCCGTGGTCCCGCCTCCGCCCATGCGCGAGATGTGCGCCGTCGCGGCGAGCGATCAGGTGATGCGCGCCTCCCTTGCGACTGCCCACATGAAGCCGACCAGTTCACGGGCGATAGCAGTGCAGACGACCGTTGTCCGTTTGCCCCGAGCGCTCAGCATGCGGTAGCGGGCTGTCAGGCGGGACTGCGCCTTCCAGGCGATCTCATGCACCTTCGGTGGCGCCTGCTCCAATCGGTATAGCTTCGCCTTCCCGACCTTGGGCGGATGTCGATAGGTCCAGGCGCTCTCGACCAACATGTGGCGAACCCGACCGTTGCCTGCCTTTGTGATGCCGCCGCGCCGGACTGTCTCCCCGGTTGAGCGCTCGCCGGGAACCAGACCGAGATATCCCATGAGCTGGCGTGGGCTTTCGAACCGGCTGACGTCGCCGACTTCGGTGACGAACGTCACGGCGACAATCAGGTCTACCCCACGCAATGTCTGAAGCGCCCACACGATCGGTGCCAGCGACCAGGCCGGGACGAACTCTTCGATCACACGCTCCAGCCGCTCGACCCGCTCCTTCGAGACGCGCACCGCCTCGACCATCTCCTGGAGTGCGATCTGATGCGCGGGATGATCGAACCGCTGTTCCTGAAGCCAGCGTAGATAGCGCATCGTCCAGCTCTTCTTTCGCGGATAGCTACGGCGTAAGCGAGGTCTGCCGGCCGCCTTGCACGCCGGGTCTTCGCCGGGATGATTGCCGCTCTTTGAACGGGGTGGCCGGTGTCGAGCAAGATCGAGGATTCAGCGAGCAGCGCATCGAGCTCTCATATAAGTAATCGTATGAGTAGTCGGATGGAGGTCGTTGCCCGGGTGTCCGGTCGGCGGCGCTGGACGGTGGAACAAAAGCTGGTCGTGCTGCGGGATGCATTCGGCCCCGACGGTTGCGTGCGGACGGCCTGTGAGCGCCACGACGTCGGCAGCGGCTCGATCTATACCTGGCGGCGGCAAGCGATGTCCGGTGAGCTTGCCGGGGTTCGCAAGCTGGCCGAGCCAGCCTTCGCCGAGGTCCACATCAGCGAGCCGCCCGCGTTGCCTGCTCCCATTGCACCGTTGGTCCCCGGCTTGATCGGGATCGAGCTGCCTTCGGGGATCAGGGTGACCGTGGACGCCACGGTCGATGCCGATGCCCTGTCGCGGGTGATCGGCGCGCTGGCACGATGATCCCGCTGCCGCCATCGACGCGGATATTCCTGGCTTGCGGCGCGACGGACATGCGCAAGGGTTTCGACGGCCTTGCTGTGATGACGCAGCAGGTTCTGGAGCAGAGCCCGCATTCCGGTGCGCTGTTCGCTTTCATCCGGCAGCCGTCGATCGGCCATCGCCGGTTCGGGCGCTTCCCGCCCATCTGCCGCGCGAGGAACAGCGGATCGAGCCTGAGCAGGGCAACTGCACTTGTCCCGACTGTGGCGGCGCGCTGCGGCCAGGCGCAAGCGCCCGTGAAGGCGATTGCCCGGGGCAAGGCGACCTTCGGCACGCTGGCCCATGTCGTCGTCTCCAAGTTCGACCATCATCTGCCGCTGTACCGTCAGGCCGAGATCATGGCTGCGCAGGGCATCGAGATCGACCGATCGACGCTGGCAGGCTGGGTCGGCCAGGCATCTGTCTTGCTCGATCCGATCATCAGCCGCATCCGCGAGGTCGGGCTGACAGCCTCGAAGATCCATACCGACGGTACGCCGGTCCCCATGCTCGATCCGGGACGTGGCAAGACGGCAACCGGCAGGCTTTGGGCCTATGCGGTCGATGATCGGGGCTCTGGTGCCACGACGCCGCCACTGGTCTGGTACGAGTTCACCACCGACCGGACCGGCGCACATCTCCAACGGCAGCTGGCCAGCTTCACCGGCTATCTCCAGGCCGATGGCTACGCCGGATATGACAAGCTCTACGACACCAACCGTGTCACCGAGGTCGCGTGCTGGGCACATTTTCGCCGGAAGCTATTCGATATCCACGCCACCAAGCCGACACCGCTGACCACAGACCTGCTGGAGCGCATTGGCCAACTTTATGAGATCGAGGCCGAGGTTCGCGGCCAGCAACCCGATGTCCGGCGACGAAGTCGGCAGGACCGCACTTTGCCATTGATCCAGGAATTCAGCAGGCTCTCGACGATGCCCTGCGGCGCCTCTCGCCCAAATCCGAGATGGCCAAGGCGATTGCATATGGCCACAAACGCTGGATCTCGCTGACACGTTTCCTTGCTGATGGCCGCCTGGAGATCGACAACAACATTGCCGAACGCGCCATGCGCTGTGTGGCTCTGGGCCGCAAGAATTGGCTGTTTGCCGGATCGAAGGCTGGTGGCGATCGTGCAGCCGCCATCTACACAGTTATCGAGACGGCAAAGCTCAACGGACTCGAGCCGCAGGCCTACATCGCCGATGTCATCGCCAAGATCGCTGGCGACTGGCCAGCAGCGCGGTGGGATGAGCTCTTGCCCTGGAACTGGCGGCCGACAGTGCACAATGTAGCTGAAGCTGCATAATCCAAGCGGGGCGATTTGCGCGGTTGGATCGTTGCCCAACAATCCAAACTGTTGCACATATTGCGCTATGAGCATTTCAATCAACTACGCCTCTCAGCGCAACGAAGTTTGGCAGTGGTATTGGCGTACTTGGCGTCACAGCCTCTGGAAGACACACTGCAGCATTTTCATCGCAGTAATTGTAGCGGCCTCTCTCGGAATTTTTGGCGGCGTGCCGACTGGATGGACGGGCCTCGCTCTGGTTGGCGCCATCGGTATCTTGCCGTTAGCGGGCTTCGTGTTGTTTCCAATGCTCAAATTCAAACCGGAAGTGCGGACCCTTGCGGTCGATGGCGAAGGTATAGCCACCACCATAGGCAAACGCAGCGCTACTATACCTTGGGCAGAAATAGCCGATGTTCGAGAAGACGGCGATGCCCTCATAATCCAGCGGCGCAACCTCAACGCATTTATTGTCCCGGCCCGCGCGTTTCAGTCAGCAGAAGCCAAGCTGCAATTCCGAGATTTCGTGAAGGCAAAGGTCCTCTCTACCACCGATAGCTAAGCGAGACCCAGCCAGTGCAAAAATTTCGACGGTCTTCAGGCCACGCTTACGTTCTGTTTAACCGCGCCGCCACTAATTCTGCAACGGCTAAGCTCGCAACGGAATATCCGCAACAAAATTGGGGCCGGTCTTGCCAACTTTCTTTCCAGTTTTGCTGGCGCGCGCGATTTCTCTGCTCTCTCGTACCGCGATCGAATAGTTGTCTTCGTCGGTGAATTTGTTGACTGTGAACATGCACGTCCAACTGTAGCCGTCTCGAAGCGATCTAAACAACCCAGTGGAAGAGCTGTCGCTATCGCTGGTCGACCACGTTGAGCACACCGCCGGCTGCCAATCCTTGTCCGTTACGATTTCCTCCTGATCGATACCGTTGATCTTCCAGCGGTGGATCAGTTCGACAATCATGTGCGGACGAACTGGCGCGCGATCCTTCACTTCGATTTGCCAGACAGCAGATGGGCCGTCCACAATGACTGTGACATCGGTGAATCCGTCCGCGCGATGGTGACAGTTTGCTGTAGCTCGCCGTCCAGGTAACGGCTTTACCCACTCTACAACCGGCGTCGAAACTCGAAGTCGTACCGGTTCGGTACCTTCTAGCGGAACGTTATCCTCCCGGGCATTGGCTTGATATCGCACAAGCCCCAGTCTGACGCGCGGGAAAGACAGCGGATCGGTCTTAAGGGCGACATTGAAATACCATAGTTCCTCGACGGGATCGAAGCGTGGTTCGAAAGCCTGCAATGCGACGGCAAGATACGTGGAAGGAGGCTGATCTGTCGAGTGAGCACCGCCGGAAGGCGGGCCAGACCCCGCGCCAGCCTCGGTTGGCTGGGTAGCAATAGGAGCAGCGGCAGGAGGTGTGCTGTCCTTGGATGGATCGTGCGGCGCCCAGTTCTGGTCTGATACCGGCACCGGCATGTAGGCGCGAGAGACGCGCACGCCGTCTGGAGAAAATCTCGATGGATCTACCAGCGGTCCAGTCGGGTAATCCTTGGTGGCAACTGTTTCTCCCGTCAACGGGTCAGCTCCCCACCTCGTAATGTACCTTCCTCCCGGACCAAGATCTTCGTCATAGAACTCTGGCCCCTCTGCCGAGTCGGGAGGAGAAGTAAATAATAGAGGAATGCCCTCATCATCCTTCTCGACGCCTCGAACAAAAAGGCCTGGTGGCCAGAAAACGAGCGCCAACTTCTCGCCCTCGCCTGAACTGAAAAATGGACGAGAATGATAAACAGTCAGGATGGTGGCTTGCTCAATCCCAACGGTGAATGAAGTCGGTCCGGTCATCGGCTCTAGTGATTTGACGGACAAAGCTACGCTGACGTGGTCGATGACCGGGGGTGCCGGCCGCGTTGTGGACGGCAACCAAATCTGAAATGGATCTTCTTTCTTCGGCCAATTCTCGACCGGCCTGTTCGACCGCTTGCCGAGTTGGAGAAGCAGGCCGTTGTGTCGGTTGATGGGGAGGGCTCTCAACCAAAGTCGCCGCGCACCGGTCCCACCAAAAACTGCGGGGAGCGCCGCGCGTAGGGCTTTTCCAAGCGGGTGGGCATCTCCCCAAGCTGCTGCCATCAGATCTTCGAGCGAATATCTACGCATTCCGGCGCGGCCGTCCGCCGGCAGCGGGAGTCCATCCAATTTCAGCGCCGTTACCTTCTTGAGAGGAAATTCAATGTTTCGATTCTTGTCGATCTTGAACCCGTAAAACTTGGGGTCCTCGAGATCAAAATTCTCAGGCCACTGATTGTTAAGCCTCTGGCCAGGTGTGCGTCCTGTTCCTGGGTCAAGTGCGTCTCCGAATGGGGCCGCGCAGGCCACTTCTATGTTGAGACCTGCCGTGCTCGCCGGATCGAAGTTTATCTCGCCGCCAATCAAGAAATTTGTTGCCCCTTCCTGACTACTGCCAAGACCCCAATCGATGATTGGAGTCTTGGTTAGAAAGTCCGCCGGGGTTTCCGCGGCGACCGACGGTGCTGTGCGGGACGGATCAACTGGTGTCGAGCCATCTCCAGGGCTGCCGCCGCTGAATATCCGGCGGATCACGGCAAGTTGGTTGCCAAATCGTGGCTTCGGAATGAGCTTATCATCTAGCGCATGGTTCAGACGCATCGTCTGCGGCGTCGATAGCGCTGCGATTGGACGCAGAAGCAACTCGCGATAGACAAGACCGGCCAGCATCCGGATGGTCTGTTTTGGTGGCGCTGCCAAACCACCAGCACCCGAGCACGCGGTTATACTTGCCTTTGCAATCGCATCAGCGCCAAGCTTGACGTCCAAAAGTCTCTGAAGCGCTGCAATGCAAGCAGAGTGCGGGTCGCCCGAGAATTGAACATCATTTGATCCATCGTTCAAAGCGAGCACCCCCGCTGCTTCAATTGCGTCAAACCACTCAGCCAGTTGATTGATTGTAGGACAGAGCCAAGCCTGTAGCAGGAGACTCTCTCCGGGACGCAGATGAACTTCCGCAGCCTGTACTAGGACGGCCCCCTCCTGGGCTTTGGAAACAAGCTTCTCTTTGCCGACCAGCCAGCGCGGTCCAAGCGGTACGATCCTAGGCCTTTTCTCATTGCCTGGAGCCGTCTCCCTCTTGAGTTCGATGTGAACGGGAAGAATATCCGGCCACTTGGGCATGTCCCGCAGTCCAGTATCTGCCCAGGTACTTGCTCCTATCGCGATGGGTAATGGCTGCTCGACGAACGGGAGTTCGGCCAAACCAGTCTCGGCCTGGAGTTTTAGGCCAAGCATGAGAGTGCTCGCTGCCGGATCCGGATAATATGGGGGTCGTTGGGAGTCTTCGATCCTTGCACTCCCGACGCGAACTCGGCTTGGCAGGTTGTCGTCGTGCTTGCCGAGAAGGGAAAGGCCGTTCAACCCCTGACGTGGAACCGTTACGTTGGGGCCGAGATCGCGTAGAACGTCGTGCAGCATTGCGAACTGCAGGGGGACCGGGGGAGGCACGATCAGGCGCCGGCTCCGGATGACATTTGCCTTTCCGTCCGAGGTGGTTCGGACATACATGTCCGCGCCCCGCTGCGGCGGCTGCATCTTGTCGAGTTCGTTGAAGTCGCTTTCTAGGATGAGCACCATAGGTGCGTTTAAGCGCTCATGGCGCAGAAAGCGCCGGCCCCCTTCATCCTTGACAGGAGGCAGTGCCAACTCACGATTTTGGTCGACAATCACACCAATTTGGCGCGCCGGGACGCTTCCGCCGCCATCAAACACGGGTGCGACGACAGCAAAATACGGCCATCCAAAACGCAAGGACGGGCTCAAAGCCTCCGACGGATCGCCGTTGCGGGCGCTGGGCGCTCTGAAGTGTCGGGTGACGTCTAGTTCCTGGACGACCGCAATTTTCTTTCTGGTGATGACCCTGCCGTCCTTACCGACTTCCGGTGGCGAAACACCGGCCGGATCGCTTCCCCATAGTGCAATGGTGTTGTCGACAATGATCTTGATCGCCTGCCTGGTGACGGGGTCGCGATCATCGTCGCCATCGCTGGGTGGAGACGTCATGGTATTGTCGAGACACATCTGCACTACTGACACGGTGGTGACTGCATCTAGCTCGATCCGACGCTGCTCGCCGGAGGAGTGGAACCGGCGTGCAAGTTCCGTTTCGACCCAATCCTTCGGATTGTTCGCCGCGGGATCCTCGAAGCGAACGATCCGGTAATCGGGACTCCGCCAAAGTACACCGCGTCTGGTCTTCAGACCGATCATCAGCCGGTCCCCCACCTTCAACGCGTTGGCGTCCTGAACGGCCACGACGTGATGCCCTTCGCTCAATGCCAGCACTTGCGCGGCGCAGCTGTCTGGCAACTCAACAACGCGGAAACCTCCATTATGCAGGACAGGAACACCGTCGCTGGCCGGGGCGATCGCGGCTCCTTCGTCAGTGCCGCGGGCGGCGTGATTAATGTTGCTCTCGGTAGCAAGCGGAGGATCAATCGTGATTATGTCATATCGCGGATGGCTCGTGTCATCCAGTTCGCCAAGATTGCGCAGCCCCGTGACGATCGACGATGACATTTTCCCGCCAAGTTCGTCCCACGAAGCCGGCAAGAACAGCGATTTTGAATCACTCCGATCCGGCTGGTATCGGGCCAAAGTCCAGCTGAAGCTATTTCCGGTGACGGGAGCTAGGATAACGAATGGGGATGGAACAGACACAATCGGGCGCATTTTGGCCAGTGCTGCCTGAATCTTCTGATCTTCGATAAGGAGATCAAAAGCAAAACTGAATAGCCGCTGGAGCGTCGGTAGGCTCAGTAGTGCACCGAGCCGGCGCTGAACAATAGCCAGTTCTTGCTCTGGCGTAGCGCAAAACAACGATTCGTTGCCTTCAGGTGTCGTTAAATGGTGCGCCGCATGAACCTGTTCAACGAACTCGGCGGCCGCCTGACCGCCGGCGAGGACGGCATCCGCGATGGTTCGCGGTGTAGGCCAGTAACTTTGTTTTGCGTCGCCTGCCAGCAGTGCCGCGGTGCTCCTGCGGTACGGTGTCATCCAGTATTCTTCTTCCTCGGGGGAAGCTTCCCTGGTCGACGCGAAGCCGATACTGGAATCGAGGCTCGCAACTTTGATCTGAGGGGGTCGCTGGTACCACGGCCTGTCCAGGCTGGCCTCTTTGGCGCGCTCTCTGTTTGCCAGGGGGGATGCTGGTCCCGCAAGAGAGTCCAGCACCATTTTTCCGCGGGACAACGAAAAGGCGAGGGCAGCCGCATGATGCGGTGTAGGCAGCACGGCACTCGGCTTGTCAGCCGGGGCTGGTTTGATTGCCTCGACCAACAAATGCCAGAATGAACGGTCGCCGGCTGTGGACTCGGGGTTCATTGTCGATTGCCAGAACCGATCAATCTTCATGGAAGTAGCTGGATCTAGACCCCAGTGGACATAGGCGTCGATCTCTTCTGCACCGACATCGCCGGCGAAGCTTTCAATCTCGGCCGCAGTCGTGTCCTTTGAGAGCCCATTCGGAATCGGCAGAATCCGTACCTTTGTTTTCATCCGGTCGGGGCCGGATGAGGCAAAATGCTTCTCGATTATCTTGGAGGGCCAGACCGCTGGGTCGACATCAGTGCTCTGAATTGTTGCGTCCTTAGGCGCCACCGGGCGCGCCACAAGCGTGGCGCGTGCATAACGAGTGTCCGACACTTCCACAAATCCATCCGCGACCACACAGCTGGCAATCGCAACCGTTGCTCCAGAAGCAACCTCGTCAGAAGGGATGCCTGCGTCAGTGTCTGGCTCAGTCGAAATCGGAAGGTCGCTCATGTCTCAAACTCTGGTTGAAACTGCATGTCAAACTGTGCAGCGAAGGTCGACCATGTCTCGCCGGGGCTGTAGCTCTCTGTCCAGATCTCGGCTTTCTGTTCAAACGGATAGCAATCGGGGAGGAAACCATCGAGAGCTGCGAGTCGCACACCGGAATGGGGCAAAGTATTGAACGCGGCCTGCTGCCCGCCGCCACCGAAGCCCGCCTGCATCGTGCGGGCCACCCGGATCGTGTAGTGCACCTTTGCAAAGGATACAGAGAAGGTGAATGTCAGCTGTGCCTCGCCCTGGACCGAGCTATCACCGTCACTTTTCTTAAGACGCAACGTGAATGCAGCGCTGATCCCAAAACACGCGATGTGCGCACAAAAGCCCGCGGAAAACAGGGCGGCAAACGTGCAGCCGCTGCCTTTCGCGGTGCGAACATAGGCGCCGGTGGTCACGTAGGCTGTGCCCTGCAATGGGCCATAGCCGATTGAGGCGATACCGCCGAATTCGAAACTTGCCTCGAAGAGCTCGATGCCTTGAGGACTGGCTTCGAAACCCATGAAACCGGACCCGCCATAGATTCCGACTGAAATCATGAACGGAGAATCGAGAGAGCCCAGGGCCATACGCAGGCGAGCAGCACCGGATGTGAATGGGAGAACGACCGCGCCTGCAAAATGGATGTTCGTGAATGTCACGCCGAGCGTGATGACAGGAATGCCGATACGGTAACCCGCCTCAATGGCGGGACTGTCGATGTGGATGATCGAATAGGGTCCATCGCCATCCCCTCCGAATCCGAGCGAGCGACTCAGTTCGGCGAGGAAAGACAGCTTGTCGCCGAATTGAATATCCTCTGCACCTAGTCGAGCGGTCACTTCGCCACGGCCGTCTTTCGGCCCCTTGATGTACCTGATGCCGTCACGGAAACTGAACGTCATGATCGAGAGTATTTCGAGCTCGAAGGGTGACACGATGCCCTTCAGGTCGGTTTCGGGAGCTCCGGCATGGAGAAGGTCAACGGTAGCGGTGGTATCGAGCGTGAGGGTGCCCTCGCCACCTATCGGACGGAACGTGCCGATCCCGACGGATGTTGTTGAAAGTGGCAGTGACAGCTTGCTCTTCAGCGTTCGGCGGGTAGGGATCGCCCGCGCGAGGGCATCGAGGATCGTTTGTCGAAGCTGTTCGACATCAAACACTCTTAGAATGGCTGCACGCACGCCTAGCTTTGCGAAATGGTCGACGTGATACAGAAGTTTCTGCGGAGCAGACTTTCCATCCGCCCAGCGTTTGAGGATCGAAACCAGCGTATCCTTTGTGCCGGCGTTCAACTCGTCCCGCTCGTCGGTCAGCGCATCTTTCTGCGGGCTGCATACATTGGACTGACCACGCACTAAGAAGATGTAATCGCGCCAGTCATCGAGGCATCCATCGTCTCCGACGAGTTCCTGCGTCGGTTGCCCGAAAAGATCGCGAGTGAGCTTCATTCCATCATCGCCGAGTGCGTCTTGCACGGCTTGGTAGGCCTTTCCTCGAATCTCAATGAGAGTGCCATAGAACACTCCAATTCCGTCCAGGACTCCTTTCGCGTAATTATTCAGCTGTGGCTCAATCTCTTTCAGCTGTCTTCCTGATGCCGCCCGGATAGCACCGTCTAAAAGCGGTTTTTCGAGCTTCTTGAGTGCATTAGTGTCGATACCGCGGGCAGCTGCGATGAGGTCGAGAGCCCGTTTCTGGGCACTGGCTGCATCGCCCGTGGAGGGATTGGGCCAGGTTGCGAGCACGTCCTGGAAGTTTTTGCCGACTTTTTTTACCTCGGCGTCGAGATCCGCGTATGCTTTGATAAGATCCGGATCCTGCGGCAGGTGGGAACGTGCACTGCTCCAGGCTTGCTGGCCCGCGTGTAGGGGGTATAGCACCAGAAAGTTAATCGCATCACTGATTGTCGATTTGACGACGCTCTCGATCTGGTCGCGAACCTGTTGTGAGAGGGCCGTAATGGTCGCATTGGCCTCCGGCCAAAGTGCTGGAAGAGGTGTATTGGGAAACTTGTTTGCGGTGCTGATCCAAGCATCCAGCAAGTTCAGGCGAGCCACACGCAGTCTGGCGACCGCTCTCGCAGATTCGATAGCGAACTGAACGCAGCTTTGAGAGCTTGTGGCGTTGTCGACGATCTTGCGAACGTCCGAAGCGGCCGTGAACAAAACCTTTAGGTCGTCGATAACCTGGGTGCTAAGTGCGTTCAACCAGCCGTCCAGGAACGCCTTAAGTTTTGCAAGGTAATCGATCGATGGCTGAGCCGCAGGCCCGAGGTTGCTGATCTCGGTTGCAATGTCGTGGCGGAGTTTGTCGATGTCGCTACGGGCTTGCATCAGCGCCTTGGCGGCGTTGTCTGCTATCCCGCTGTCAAATTTGGGGACGGCTGCTTGAAGGAGGTCGTTGATGGCAGCTACGCTGTTGTTGCAAATTGTCAGGTCGAGGCTGGCAAGCGTGTGGAACTTGTCATAAAGGGCTTGCGCCTTTTCAACAGCATCGGTCGCCCACTTCATCGCATCCGTCAGGGAAGAAAACTGGAAATCTTTCACCTGCTGTCGGAGTATCGCCAGCAGGTCGTTCACCAATGGGTAGAGTGGGCCCTCGACAAGGATGTCTTCGAGCTTTCCGACCGTCGGTGGCGGCCCGACATCTCTGATCTTATCGATAATCGCGGCGAACGGCTCCTTGTTCGGATCACGCCAGACGCTCGGCGATTCAACGGCAACCTTGATTGCCGACGCGAGCTTCCCGGACAGATCTGGGTCGGTGAATGTCACCATCCCGTCCGGAATTTTCGCTGCCGTTTCAGCGACGAGTGTCGCAAGCTGGAGTTGGACGTCATTCCAGGGAGCGAAGCGGTTCTGGAAAATATCGACGATCTGCCCCTGGCTGTCGACGAGATAGGCGCGCAGCCGCTCGGCGATATTGCCGATCGGGGTTCGGGCTATTGCGTCAAGTTCTTTAGCGACCTGCTGTCCGAGGGCCCAGATTTGAGTCGCAATTTCGATCTCCTCCTCTGTGGTCAGAGGCGGCAGGCCCTGGACCGGGGCGGCCCTGTCCAGAACGCAGTCGAGTTCGGCAAGGGTTACTGAAAAATTTGGGAAGATGACATCGCCGGCCTTGGCCTTGAGTTGGGCGATCAGATCCTTCACTGGTTGGCGAAGCGCGTTAGTAACCTCAAGGAACGCCTGGTCGGAGAAGTTGGTTATCTCTTCCAGGGCCGGAATATTGCTTGACGAGATTTTGTCGCCTGCGATTGCGATGATGAAATCGCGCAGCTTCAGAAGGCCTAGGAATGTGGCATTTTCTGCTAAATGGCCGACCGCCAAATCCTTGTTCAGAATTGTGTCTGGATCCTTTGACGACTGTTCGCAGCCAAGACGAACCGGGGTAGCAGGCTGAAGCGAAGCAAGTTTCGACATCGGCCCCAAGAGCGCCCCGGTCGTCTGATAGTCAGGTAAGAGGCTGCCGGTCTTCTGAGGAGGCGTCGTGGGCCCGCATGCGGTGCAAGAGGGAATGGGTGGGCCTGCAAGACCGAAGCGCCGGTTCAGTCCACAAATCTCCATGGCCTTTCGGGCGACAGTACCGCCTTGGTCTCCGTGCGATCCCATATCAAGCATGACACGGGGATTGTTGTTTACCACTAGGTAAGTGTCAGCGTCGGGGATCTGGCATTCTATTGGAGGGGTGAAGCCATAACTCACGTAGTCACAGGCGTATGAAACTTGGAGAGCCGGAGCCGTCGACCCGGTGAGGCCCTGAATCTGCTGTGGACGCACCTGGGCTGAAAGCATCTGCGGATAGAACGGCGGTTGCTCTGCAGCGAGCAAGGCGGCGTCGAGGTTGAACGAGGTTGCTCCGCCGACGGCCTCAATGTCCTGCCAATCGGTGGCAAAGGTGCATTGGCCCTTGCGCTGTTCTTCCGCATAGGCGCGCATTGCGCCGAAATGGTTGACCCGTTTCCAGTCTTTCGGCTTGTCGCTGTCGTTGCTCCTCCCACCCTTATAGTAGTCGCACAGGGCCTTCATGGTGGCCGGGTCACTTGCTGCCCGATGATCCACGAACATCAGCGGCATCGAGATGGGCGTTGATTCTCCATCGACTTGCATGCGGAAACAGACCGTTCCCTTAGTTCCTTTCTCAGTGCGGGGCCAAAAGACAATTCCAACGAGGCGTCCAGGCAGTGCTTCTCCTGGCTTTGCGCTGGAATCTATCCACCCGCGAACTGCGCCATGTGGACCTGCGATGAGCGGTTGCTGAAGCGCGCCACTGATGGCTGCGGCGCGTTCCTGTGGAGTGCCGGTAAAATTCTGCTCAGGTGGCTGTTTATCATCGGCCGGATCGATCAGATCCGGTGTACGGAGCGTTAGGAGCTTGACCTCGCGCGCCTGGTAATCGCGCGCGTCATGCAGTTGTCCGACGGCTGCATATTGGTGCGACGCGCGAGTCACTTCAATGTAGGTTCGTGTCGCTTGCTCTACCGAGTAGCCGGCTGAGGGCCGCAAAGGATCTATCGGCCGCAGCCGAGGCTCAGTAACTTTCACCAGCGAAGCCTTGTGCCCGAGAGGAAACAGGTATCCTGCGCGCACAACCACTGTGATGGAATCGCTGCCGTCATTGATCAAAGTTCGCCAGCGCTGCAAGCTGAAGCTGTCGTAAAGTGGGTGACCGCTTTTCATCCGGACTGCCGTGACCAGCGGAAAGGTCGTATCTAGATCCAGCATCGCACCGGTCGATCCGAGGGCCAGGCGCCGGGCCTGCAGAGGCACGGGCATAAAGACCGCAGGCTCGCTTACTGCATCTGTTACATAGCGTTCGGGCGCCTTTACCTGACTGCTCTTGCCCTGATCATTAGACGCAACAACAGGTAGGCCATATATCGATGAAAGTGCCACCAACTCCGCTCTATCCGCCGGACTCATCGCCGTTCGGTAGGGCTTGTTGTCGTCCGGTGCGGTCCAAATGTCAGATGGCCCGTTCCCTTTGTCCGTTTCGTTGAATTTTCTTATGACTTGGTCAAATTCGTCCGACCAGATGGCTCTAAGCGACGGAATCCTTTGTGCCTCGACCAGGCGAGCCTGCCATACCGGCCTAGGCAGGTGCCCAGAAAGGGCAGCGACCTTGTCTGGTAGGTTCCTTCTCGGCGTGATCCAGCGGGCATCCTGCGCCGGAGAAAGCGTGAGCCCTGTTGGAATCTCCAGAGCCGTATCATGTTGTTGCGGGCGCAGTAGCGTTTTGACGATTTCGTTCATGCGCTCCTGCCCGGAAGCAGCTTGGCCCCAGGAAATTCCCTGTTCCTTCAATATGATTTCCGGATTGCCCTCGGGGATCGGCGCGTGTTTCTTGTCCTTAATCTCCTTATATTTGCGCCTGGCACGCTGGACGACCCGAAGCTGGTACGAACTCCAGTTCGTGAGACTGTCGATATTGAGATGAATGGCATCCTCGCCCACGGCAAAGGCAACCCGTGACGGATCGGATATCCACGCCTGAACAGGCCGGCGGAAAGCCTCCTTCGCCTTCTCGGCTTCCTCATCGTTGTGGGCTGTGTCCAAGGTGGCGGCCAACTCTGCCTCGACGAGATTCTGAACAGCAATCTTCATCTGCGGGACGTTGACCACAGGAGCAGTCCGACCTGCGAAGACAAAATCCTTGTCTTTCTGAGTGAATGGCCACTCCGGGAGCAGTACAAATTGCGACTCGGACGGTGGGTTACTTGCCTTGCCTGAAGGAAATGCTTTCTTCTTGACCTCGGCAAAATCGTCCGACCGTCGGCCGGCCTCGTTGATCAGTTTCTTAAAGTCGTCGAGATGCTCGTCTTCAGGAGCCGTTAGGCGCTCGCCGCGGTCCAAACTCTCCAGCCAAGCCCTTGCTTCGGCTCGGCCCAGTGGAAGAGTCGGAAGAGCGAGCGCATTGACAGCTGTTGGAAAATCCGTGCTGTCGAAGGATCCATCGTCCAATTTCTTCTTCAATTTGTCCAATGCGTCTGTCCGGCGCGACTCGGAGAGCCGGCGCGCGGCGCGCCGCGCCTCGATTGAGAATAGTCCGGCAGGACCAACCCACGGCCCAAATGGTTTGGTTAGTTGCGCTTCATCCCATGCCTTTGCAAACTCAGCGAATATATAGGGTCCGTCTGGATTGTCCCTCTGCTCGCGGCAGTACTTTTCGTTCCGAATATTGTACCGGATGACATTGGCGTCAGTCGTGTCTGCCTCGGCCAGGAGCATCCTCTCTTTGTCAGCTGCGCAGGAATAGGCGGGCGCAGCAATGTTCGAGGGCCTAGATCCGTTCCTCTGCGCGGAGGCTTCCAGTCGCTGCAGTAGCCGGAGCCTTGCGGGGGCAATCTCAACCTCGACATCGGGAAGCAGGGTAGTCTGCCTGAGGAACGTCCGCTCCATAATATGCTGGGGAGGAAATTCGGCAATCAGAAGCGCTTCGCCGGGTTCGTCGGCAGCGGGGTCGGCGATCGGCATTGGGACAAGCGCCGTCGTCTTTCCAATCGATAGCCCCACGTTCCGGAAACGAAATGTGAGGGAGAAAAGATCCTGTCCGCGCCAAACACGTAAAGCCGCATGATCAAGGTTAACCTTAAACGGCGTTTCTGGTTTCGACAGGGCAAAAGTGGGCTTCAGCGGGAGTTTGGGTTGGTTTCCATTGACCGACTTGGCTGCCGGTGGTCCAATCAGCGCCAGGTGTAGGGGACTGGCCAGGTCGAACCGGGTCCGATCGGCGTCTGCCACGGCCAGAGTTGTAGAATGGACGGTCAAATCGGCGTCGATGGTCGCAAGGATATCGCCCGAACCAATTGATAGTCCAAGTGGATGCGAGATTTCGGCGGAGTCGGTTTTTTGAACTTCGACTTCAAGGACCGTGAACGGTGTAGTGAGCCGCCATGGCTTGTCGATGGTGTTAAACAGCCAAGAGCGGTACGCTTTTTGCGAAGCTATCAGAGCCCGGTTACAGGGAATATCAGCGATCTGATCTTTTCCATTTCTGAGCACCAGATTGAACTGCCCAGATAGCGAAAGACGCTTTTTGGCATCAAACCCGGCTTTCAGTAGATCGGTCGGACTCAACCAAGCGCTGACGCCTGCTTTCTTGCCGATGACGAATTTCTGCGACCGCAGTTCATCAACCAATTCTGCCGTTGTCTCTCCACGAGTTGAAAGCACAAGCTGACGTCCGGCGAGATGCCCGTTGAGGACCGAGAAGCGACCTCGGCCGGCGTCAAGCCAGGCAGAGGTCTTGTTCAATCGCAATGCGCAACGGCTTGGAGCCCTCAAGTCGTGGCTTGCCACCAGATCGAGCAATCGTTTTAGTGACTGGCCACGGATATCTGTGATGAGTTCAACCGCGATGTGCGGCCGCAGAGCTACAGGCTTGCTCGAGACGCGCACCCCGATTTCCGAGAAATTCCAGTTCGAGTAGAACGACCATCTATCCCCAGTTTGATCTATGATCAGTTCGACGATAGTGCCAAGCTTGCCGGCAATCGTCGCATGGCGTGATGAAACCGACGATTGAAGCAGGCCGCCGAGAGCGGCGGAGATCGGACTGACCGAGAAGAGCGTGCTGCCGCCCATCTTCAACAGGATGAGGTCATTGTCCTGAACAAATTGGGGTTCGGAATCGTTTCCATATGCGCATGTCGGGCCGAGTACTGAAGCGCCAGCACCTACCAGGAATTCCCGTCGGGAGATCTTGTTCATGCGAACCTCGGGACTGACGATTGGCGGGTAGGTTGAATTCGACTCACCGGTGAAGCGAGAGCGGATAGCGGGTGAAATTATCGATGACGCCGACCTGCATTGGGATGCCGGTCTTCGTGGTGACCTGGACGGTTTCCTCCAGCAGGAAAAGATACGGACCTTCAATCCGCAGCGTGTGGTCGAGATTCAGGTATAGATCAGTCCGCTTAGCAGGGTCGGGCTCGACCGCTGCTGCGAGTGCTTGTTCGACTATCGTTGGATTCTGCCATTGACAGTACCAAGCCGGAGTGCGAGCGCGATCATCGCTGACACAGAATGCATAGGCGTTTGAATAAGGATCTAGATAGTCGGAACTCCAGCTAAAGAGTGCCAATTGGTGATTCCGCTCGGCTAATCCCCGGAAAAACGCGCGTCCTGACACAGAGGGTTGGAGATCAATCGCAATACCGACGGTGGCAAGTTGTTTTGCCAGGGAGCTGACTACGCTCGACAAGGCTGCTCCTTCAGCATAGGCGAGCGAAAGCGTAGCCGTGCCGTCCAGAAGCGTCTTGGCACGCGTTCGATCGGCGGCTAGGTCATCTGACTGATCCGTGGGGAGGGGCAGTAGCGGAGAGGGGCAGAAATGCTGCTGTGGCGACCAGCGCGAGGCGTTTTGCCTACTCACCAACTTTGTTCGATCAATGGAAATCTTGATCGCCTCCCTTACCTTTGGATCGCTGAGAGAGGCATCAGCTATGTTCATGCCGAGCACTAGGAGATTTGCCCTTGGCACCCGGATGTCACGAAGCTTCTGGTTAGATTGCGTCTGCTTCCTTGAGAGTACTTTTCTTGAATTTGCGACCAAAGGGTCGGGTCTTTCTGCATTCCACCCGGCATCCAACTTACCCTTTTCCAGCAGGCGAATTTGTTCTCGACCGTCCGGTATGTCGCGAACGACAATGCGATGCGCCTTGGCATGGCTCGGGTGATAGCAGTTCGTTTGCAGCACGATCTCGTCGGAGCGAACTGCATTGATGAGGCGGAACGGACCGGATCCCGCGCTTGAAGACTTGAGCCAGCCCGCGCCCCGATCGAAGCGCGGGTCCAGCCAGTCGAATTCTTTCACAGGCGGACTGGATGGGTCGACCAATAGGCGAGATTTTACCTCGTTGATATCCAGAATGCTTCCTGCCGCTGCGGCCAGGAATGGAAAGAGAAGGTGGGTGGCGGCGCCAGTTGGCAGCGAAATGGTCAATTGGTTCGGTGCAATGAACGTTACGCTTTTCTCGATGTTCTCGGAAGTCAAACCGAGTGGGGCAAGAGCAGATGCCGGAGCTTTCCCTATTATGAAGAGGCGCTTGAAACTATAGATGATGTCGTTAGGGCTTACCGGATTTCCCGTTGAAAACACGTGGCCAGGGGACAGGTAAAAATCCCAATTCAGATTGTCCTTCGACGGATTCCCCCATTTATTCGCAAGACCAGGAGAATAGGTGGTGCCATCCCAGGTGATGAGAGTTTCGTAAAGATTTCCGATGATCTCGGCGGCGGTGGACGACGAGTTTTCATGAGGATCGAAAGTCAAAATGTCATCTGTTCGTTTGCCGATGATGATGTCGGCTTTCGGAACAGGGGGGCGGCAAGCGGTTGGATGTTTGTGGTTTTGTTGCGGAGGTGCGGCGCCGCCAATCAAAAAAGGTGAAAACAAACCCGTCGTCGCGATGGACAATAGCACCCTTCGGCGATTAAAGGGCGGCACCGTTACCTGCTTGGACATGCACTTTACCCCCCCGACAATCACGTGACACCGCTTAGGCACAACGAGATAATGCTTAGGTCGAGGCAATCGATCCAAGTTGCAGATCTTATGTTATCTTGAAAAGTCAGAACTTCTCATGCAGACCCCACAATGATCGCACTATACTGAACTTAACCGTGTCGTCAATCACCCCGTTCTAATTTAGCGTGGGACAAACGCACGCGCTGAAGAAGCTGCACAGGTACTGCAAGAACGAACAAGCTGCTCGGCTTTGTCGGCCAAGCTCCCGAAGAACTCGAGGATCAGTCGGCGACGTTTGGAGACGATTTGAATATCCGCACAGCCCCATTTTTTTCGAGGAGATCCTTCCGGGAAAATGCCGATTCAGGGAAACCGAAATTGTTGGCACCCTCCCGACTGGACGTGCCGTTAAGATAAACAAGGTGATACGCTTACCGAATTGCCATACCTTACATCTGGGCCAAAGTATACGATCAATAAAATCTCTTGGCGCGGTTACACCAATTGCCTGCTAGGGCTGCTGCCCTTGCCTTCACGAGATGTCGCAAAATATAAGGGTGCGTCAAGTTTTATGGGCAAGAGTTCAATGTTACAGGGTCTTTTGGATCGCTCTTGCCATGGTCCGTATCAGAATCAAGTTTGTCTTGAGCTGTGTTGTTTGTTTCTATTATAGGCTGCATTGTCGCGTCTGACAGGGCAGTCAAATCGTCTTGAGTTGATGATGACGGTTGTGGCGGCAGTGCGAGAATCGCATTTTTTATTTTATCATCCACGCCCTGCGCGATCTTCATATGCTGCTGTTCGTGATTCTGCAGGCTCTTGTACATCTTGTCCCAGCTAGACTTCATACATTTGGACGCCGCTGAATACCCAGGCCAACTCGGCATCGTTATTGTTGTTTCTATTTTCACCGAAACCTTGCTAACTTTGAGTTGATCCCCATCTATCACCCATTTCGTTTCGTAAGACCATTGATTTTTTGTTTCACCCCAACCTCCATCAGGACCACTTGCATTGAGGGAGGACGCCAACTCCTCAATAGTCAATCCAGAAACATTGTAGGACTTTTTAGTAGGTGCAGCGACAACTGCAAAAGTTGTTAAGAGAATGAATATCAGGGGCGTTGAGCCTATCAATGTATAGCGCATGTCTTTTCCCTCCAATCAGGTTGTCCATATATCGAGCAAATTTGAAGACCGCGAGCGTCGCCTAACCACCTGAGGTAACAAGCGGCTCAGGGCTGCACCTCCTCGACGTAATACTCGTAGTTACCAGCGCTTACGATAGCATGATCCGGCAGCGCTGCCAAACTTTGACGGTTCGTGAATGAACTGCATTCGTCGATAGTATCGGCTACGTTATCAAAGTGCGACATCTCGTGTATGACAATGCCTGGCCGCGAATCAAAGCCAATATCGGGCGTCGCTCCCGCAAAAAATTTATTACAGAAGTAGACATTATATGGCGTTTTCTTTATCCCATGATTGGGACTGTCCACAAGCGCGTAGTCATGGTCTGTGTCAGCCGAAGCGGGGCACTGGCAATGTGCCGAGATCACGCCGATCAGCAGGTGCGATCGTATTGTTTGCAGATTTGTTTTAACTGTAGAGAGGTTGCTATCCGTATAAGAGCCGAACCATTTCGCATATGTCCCATTAGGTTGCGGGAGCGCAATGTTGGCCAACGCGTTGTCGATCCAGGCGTGCGAGCTGTCTATGGCGCTTTGAACTATCGGCTGTTGGTCCGCGGAGCAGTCTACAAAGTCAACCCATGCGTTTGCCGACAGTGCAAGCGTGAAACACAGTGTCGCGGCAAACAGAGTTGTCATTTTCATTGTGTTGCCTCCGAATGGCAGACCCAGCCGCAGCCACATTTTACACAACGTTCTTCGCGCGACGAGAAGATTCTGTCGGGCACTGGCGCTCCTGACGGCTCAGGGCTAGCGGTTGAGTATATTCGGCAAGGGCATAGTTGATGAAGGTCTTATCTACAACCTTGATCGGCGGCTTCATCCAGCCATGCACGATCCAGCGCTCCAAGATGGTAGAGGCGGGCATGGCTACAACATGGCCAAGAATATAGGCGCCGTCTAACGTTGTGAACCAGCATGCCAGTGGGGTATCGAGCGGGATTGTTATGCATTCAAAATACTATGATCAGATTCGTCATATCTATCAAAGGCTTGCATGGCCATGCTGACGAGGCGGGGCCGTTAACTGGGGCGTGTGTCGATTGACCACTGGTGATCTTCCACGCTTGGGCATGATCGCAGTTGCTCAGTACTCTGACGTCCCGATCGACCACGGATTCCGAACGCTTATCTATCTAGCCGCCTTGATGCACGGCGATAAGCTTTTGACGGCCTGAAGCGACGCTGTGGTCGCCGTTGCGGTGCTTTTCCACGCGCCTGGTCAGGCGCCGGGATT